>JAQSCZ010000001.1 GCA_029945665.1 bacterium
GCGTCCATAGTATTTTAACATTCGGTTCGGGTTGACCCAAATTGGTAACCACTGCAGATGAATTGGGCAATTCATTCACCCATCTTAATTGAACAGTATCTCGAGTAGTTTGCTTAGTGGCCAAGCTATCTTTTACATTAAAAACAAGGGTATCCGCCACTTCTTCGCAAGCGTTGTAGGTGTAGTCAAAATCAGGGGTGTAGGCGAATTTGTTCAGGGTTTCAATAACTGAATAGGGATTATATGCAGTGTTATTACGAACCATCGTAGATACTCTAATTCGCTTACCAGAACTATCCTTTTTAAAACTCTGACATTCAACAGCAATAAGTGGATGAATATTTAAAACATCCTGCGTAGGTTTATAATACTTAATTACTCCTGTTTTAGGACTTAGGTAAAATCCTCGTGGAGGTTTGGCAGTGGGATTGGCAGTGCAGGGTGCTCCTGAAGGACAATATGATGGATAATAGTAAGATAAAGACAAAATACCATTTAGATTATAAAATGCACCACTAGGATATTTGCGGGGCTGGGTAAGGAGATAGTTTAAACTATCTCCTTCATCGCCTTTTGTATAGCCCATATCTATTTGATGTATTCCTGCCTGCACTATGTTATCCATTGTGTAGGGCTCAAACATTTTCACCTTTGGTGATGCATCTCCCGCCTTCCATTTAAAACAACGGTTCAATTGTATATATCCATATAAGGGATCATCAGTTGATGTTACAATTTCAAAATTCGAACCATAGACATCATGGTTATAAATACCCCAAAAAACAATATCAACATCACATGCATTCAATTTATCTAATGTGTCTTTTGTAGATTTTGTCCCGAAATCAACAATTCCACTGTACCTGAAAATACTGTAATCATAATTATTGTTACCTGCTCCAGAACCATTATTAAAACAGTCTGCAATACCTAAACATTTATTATAAGGATGGGCGTATATACTATCGCGAAAGGCAAGTATATTAGAAACAGCACGCTTATTATTTACAAAAATCCCAAAGTAAGCCGTATCTGGAAAGTGTTTGTCACTAAAAATACCTTGTTTTAAACAATTCCGTCTAGTGTAAAACGTAAACTTAACTTTCGAAGAACTTAACCAAACATATTCACTATGATAGGTTGTATTGGTAGTTGGTGCAGCGCTTCCAAAGCTATTTTGAGCGTTTAATGGTATTACCAAAAACAAAATTGAAATTAACAGTATTGTTAGAAATTTCATAATAATAAATATGAAGAAAAAATAAATTAGTAAAACAAACTACTAAAACGAATGTACAAAATAAATTACAATTAATACTACATTAAGGTCTGCAAGATTCATCATTGCATGTTACCATTGTTTTTTGTATAAACATTGTGTGTGTATCATATAATATGGGCAAATAATGGGTTTCAACAGTAATATCTTTTTTATCATAATAAACTAAATTTCTATCTGCTGGATAACACTCACCTGTACCCTCTGAAGTTATTAGCTGAAGATCATATTCAATGGGGCCACCTGATTGGTCATTATAACTTATCATCCCCCATTGTAAATTGCCATTTATATCATAATACTTTAATCCCATCTCAGGTACATAAATTGAAGGGAAATGTGCTGTATAAACTGCAGAAACAATATTATCCCACGCATTCAAAAATCCCGGATCCAGACTTGGATAACCATCGGTTCTATTGATATTGGTATGATTAATTGTAAAACTTACTTGACTGGCATCAATTTTATTGAGTACAGCATGAAAAGGAATCATAATGTTATCAGATGTCACTGTAGGTGGGCTACTCATAACGTAAGCCCTAATGTGGCCAAAAACCATTAATTTATCATCATTTAATTCAATTTTATAAGGAACTACAAAATGAGGGTAAGGAAAACCAGTAAATCCTCCTTCAAAAAGCTTTTGATAAATTACATTTCCCGTTCCAACATCTATTTTACCAATTACACCTTGCTGATCTGTATTTTTTACATCCCACTTGCCAATATAATAAATAGAATGGTCCGTTGCATCATAGACAGCATCCAGGGCGTTTCCCAATCTTAGGCTTGTAGATTTATAGATAAGTCCGCCTGTATTGTTGACATATAAATAGAATAGATTTGGCACATTTTGAGTTGCTGATTTAACGAGAGTGTCAGATACAGATCCTGTTATAAAATAATAATCATTATTACCTGTTCTAATATTATTTATAACAGTTACATTTTCAGCACATTCAAAAAAATTAATATCTCTAGACGTTCTGCTATTTGTATGAAAGATATTCGTCCAATTTACTGCAAGTATTGCGCTGAACTTAGCAACAAACCCCCTACGTCCAGTTGATACTCCTTCATGAATATTATCACTCAGAAAACCTACTGCAATACATCCTCCATCACTGGTAGGTGCCACATCAAGAAATACACCTTTGGTGTTTCCCATATTATGCATGGTTACATTACCCAACTCATCAATTTGCATTACAAATGGATAAAAACCGCCACCATCGCCCCAATAACCGCTTATCCAATATCCATTCCCTGTATTGTTATTTATAATTTTTGTGGCATTTAAAGAATGTTGTGGAACCTCCATGTAGGAGAAACTCCAAACGGTATTTAAAGCATTGTCCGTTTTAATTATATGAATACCATCATCACCAAATGCATTTTTAGTAGTACCCGCATATAAAAATCCATTATTCAAGTTGTTACGGCACATGCTGTATTGCTTAAACTCATTGACCCCTCCCCCAGCAGCTTTTGATTTAAATACTTCGGTAGCATTGGCATTAAAAAAAGTGCTAGTTAAAATAAGCAGCACCATCACGATTTTGTTTTGATTCTTGTTCATATTTATTTTATTATAAGTTGTAAATACTTTTAATAATTTTAATGAAACAAAGTGCTGCGGTTTTGTTTTGGTAAAATTATGAAATAACCAATCTGAAATTCAACAGTTTGATTGTTATTCTGAAACAAAGTAAAAAAAAAAAACGATAAATGCAAACAAGGCTCTAAAAATTTCGCCATTACACGTTTATATTGCTAATAATCAATGAAATAAAATTATAAGGCAACTAAAACCCTAGCAATTTCGTTGAATGCACTTATTTTCAACTACATAAGCGTGCAGCTCCAAAATGAGCGTTCGAAATAGGATTCTAAAAAAACATTTTTTTTATTCCAATTGATAAACTGAAATACAATAACTTCGCTATCTATTATTCTCCATAAACATCTCCACTTGCCTTAAATGGTGATAACCATGCCAGGCGTACAAACCCACAACATGCGCCAAGGTAAAGGTTTTGTTGTATTCAGGATGAATGTAGGTGCGATCGAAATCTGCTGTCTGCATACTGCGCAATAAGATGACCAAACGCTTATGTAAAGGTTTAATGATATCAACAGACAAAGTAATATCAGCTAATTCGCTGTCGGCTGTTTCGGCCCATGCATTTTGTATGTATGGCTTTATAACTGGCGAATCTTCTGTTAAACTCAATTTAAAACGGCTAAAGGCCTGCATGTGGCTATCGGCTATGTGATGAATGACTTGCTTTAATTTCCAACCACCTGTTCGGTAAGGCAGATTTTGCCACTCAGGTTTCATTGCACTTACAACGCGTTCCAAATCACTGGGAAATTTTTCAAGGCGATTGATTGCCTCTTGTAAAAAGGCTATCGTGAAAACCTCGGGCGCTTGATAAGGACCATCGGCCTGCGCAATTTCGACTTCCGTATATTTTGACATATTATTTGAAAATTATTTGAAAAATGATTGTCGTTAATTAAAATTAATTTCGGCACTGTCTCCTAAATTCAAACTGTGCACTGTACCCTGTAAAAAGGCATCATTGCCGATTAAAGAGTTACTTAAAACGGAATTGTATAATTCAGCAAAAGGACCAATGATAGATTCCTTAATGATAGAGGATTCAACCAAGGCATTTTCACCGATACTCACATTTGGCCCTATGATACTGTTCTTTACTTTGCTGCCTATACCAATAAATACTGGGGGAATAATGATGCTATTCTCTACCAAATCGGGATTCACTGTTTGAAAATTACCGCGTTTCAAAAGCAGTTCATTCGTTTGCAATAAAATTTCTTTCTTACCACAATCAAACCAAGAATCGACGCTTATGGCTTCAAATACAGTGCCTTTGGTTATCATGCACATTAAGGCATCCGTTAGGTGAAACTCCCCTTGTGTTTTTAAATTGTTCTCAATGTTATTGATGATACAATCCATCATCAATTTCGTTTCAATAATTTTATAGATACCCACCAGTGCTAAGTTCGATTTTGGTATTGCGGGCTTCTCCACCAATCTTACAATTTGACCTTCGGCATTCAATTCTGCCACACCAAACTGCCTTGGATCATCAACCTTCTTAACACCTAATAATGAAACTGGTGAATGTATAATTTGATCCCAGTTAACCTCACAAATAGTATCTCCAAAAATAATGAGTACCGGCTCGTTAGCAATAGCTTCTTTAGCTAACCAGATGGCATGCCCAGTGCCTTTGCCTGTGGTTTGTATGATAAATTGTGCATTTATTTCAGAATAATTTCGGTTAATATATTCTACAATTTTATCGCCAAGGTAGCCGATTATAAATACAAATTCTGTAATTCCATTAATAACCAATTGATCGACAATATGGGCCAATATAGGCTTACCGGCTACTGGAATTAATGACTTAGGCTGCGTGTGTGTATGTGGTCGTAATCTAGTGCCAATGCCGGCTACGGGTATAATTGCTTTCATGATGGATAGGCTGTATAGTTTCAAAAATAAATATTCGGTTTGACAAATGTGGTATTTTAATGTTATTTTTTATTAAAAAAAAGTCCTTACTTGTCGGTAATTTGTTTTTAATCATCGAATAGTCACCAAACATCCCTAAGATTAATTTTCTTTGCATCTAAATAACGTACATGCAAAATACTTTACTTCAAATAAATAATGTATCCAAGTTTTACAAAGACAAGGTGGCATTAAAAGATGTTTCTATTGCCGTTCCAAAAGGTCATATTTACGGACTATTAGGACCCAATGGCGCTGGTAAAACCACCCTTATTCGCATTATCAATCAGATAACCGAAGCCGATGAAGGCAGTGTCATGTTAAATGGCGAACCCTTGAATCAGACCCACATACGCAACATTGGTTATTTGCCCGAGGAAAGAGGTTTATACAAAAAAATAAAAGTCATCCGCCAACTCGAATATTTTGCGCAACTGCGCGGTATGACTAGCAAAGAAGCTACTCAAAAAGCAACAGAATGGTTAAAGGCCATGGAACTTTATGATGTTCGCAACAAAAAAATTGAAGAATTGAGTAAAGGCATGCAACAAAAAATTCAATTTATTGTGTCTGTTATTCACTCGCCTTCCTTGCTTATTTTAGATGAGCCTTTTAGTGGCTTCGACCCGGTAAATGCCGAATTATTGACTCAAAAAATATTGGAGTTGAAAGCAGCAGGCACCACTATTTTATACTCTACGCATCGCATGGAGAGTGTCGAAAAACTTTGCGATTCAATGGCACTTATTCATCAGGCAGAAAAAATACTGGATGGCACAGTGGCCGAAATAAAAAATAAATTCAAGTCGGATTTATTTGAAATCGTAACAAGCGGAAACTATGCCCCTAGCATTGGGGCCATAGAAATTATGCAACAATCAACAACAGATGCAGGCCATCCAAGTTTGCTTTTAAAACTCAATGGTGTAAGCAATAACGCGTGCTTAAAAGATGTCATGAATCAAACAGAATTGATTCATTTCAGTCAGAAAATTCCAAGTATCAACGATATCTTTATTCAATTGGTAACCCCTCACAACAACTAATTACAGCACATGCACAATATTTTACTCATTTTAAAACACGAATACATCACCAGGGTTAGCAAAAAATCATTCATCATCATGACCCTTTTAGGACCGCTCCTCATTGGTGCATTTTATGGTTCTATTGTTGCTATTTCTATTAGCCAATTTAGCAAAGACAGTGCCACTAAAATGGCCATTTACGACCCTAACAACGCCTTAAAAAACGAGGATCTGTCGAATAAATCCTATCAATTTGGGTATGTAAAAAATGCCGAAGCAGCCAAAGACTCTATTCGCTCAGAAGCCATTTATGGCATGCTGGTGATTCATAATTCCAAAGGCGACAGTATGGAATTATTAACTAAAAAAAATATCTCTATCAGTGCCCGTCAGGAATTAAAAGAATTGGTGGCAGATAAATTATTTAATCTCAATTTAAAAGCCAATGGTTTGACAAAAAATAAAATTGATAGTTTAAAAATGGACATCCATTTATCCGACCATTCCCTCTCTGGTGGAAGCAATGGCACGGAGATAAAATCGGGCGTGGGCTATGTCGGCGCTATGGTTATTTACATGTTTATTTTCTTGTATGGAGTGATGATTATGCGCGGTGTAACAGAGGAAAAGAACAACCGAATTGTCGAAATTATTGTTTCAGCAGTGAAGCCTTTTCAACTTATGATGGGTAAAATATTAGGTGTGGCCATGGTAGGATTAACCCAATTTATAGCTTGGATTACACTTTCAGGCTTATTATTATTGGTATTAAGTATAGCATTTGGTGCCCAGCAAGTCGATACCGCCCAAATAGCGAATATTGGCAAACAAATGCCTAGCAATGCCGCACAAATTTCTGGAGAAATTTTCCAACAATTTCAAACTTTAAATTTACCTAAAATACTCATAGGTTTTGTCGTGTTTTTCTTTGGCGGTTTCTTATTATACAGTGCCTTATTTGCAGCTATTGGCAGCGCCGTAGACAGCGATACAGAAACCCAACAATTCATGTTTCCTGTTTCTATGCCCTTGGTATTTGGTTTGGTAATCGCACAAATTGCAGTAATTAACGACCCTTACAGCACATTGGCCTATTGGTGCAGCATGGTGCCGTTTACTTCACCGGTTGTGATGATGGTGCGCCTGCCATTTGACATTTCGTGGACAGAGATACTTATCTCGGCTGTCATTCTATTTGGCACTTTTGTGTTGGTGGTTTGGATGGCCGGTAAAATATATAGAATAGGTATTTTAAGTTATGGTCAAAAAGCCAGCTACAAACAAATGTTTAAATGGCTGATGACGAAATAAAAGTTAAACTTAACGTGAGTTCGGGCTAAGTTAATCAATTAAATATTATGTCTAAAATATTTTAACCATAACCTTTTTCCTCTCCTTTAACTTCGTTGCGACTTCGTGGTTTGTGTGGGCAAAAAGGAGACAAACTTAGCCGAAGGCGTTCTCATGAGCTTGCGAATAAAAGCCCACCACGCATAGAAAATTTCAATTGGTCTTCACGAGCAGGCGCGCCCTTCATCACTGGCCAATTAAAATTTTTATGCATGACTGCCCCCCAGCAAATTCTGTTCTATAATAAATTTTCTCCTACTTTTTTGTTTGGACAAAAAAGTAGCAAAACTTAGCCGAAGGCGTTCTCATGAGCTTGCGAATAAAAACCACCACGCATAGAAAATTTCAATTGGTCTTCACGCACAGGCTCGCCCTTCATCCCTGACCAATTAAAATTTTTACGCATGCGTGGACCCAGCCCGCACTTTCGTCCTAAAATGCTGATTTTAATTTACAATTTCTCTCTTCGATTACCTCTTTTTAAACTTTTACGCATGATTAGAATCCAGTATATTCGCTTCGATAATATGATTTTTATTACTTTTAGCTGCGCTGCGACTTCGTGGTTTTTGAGGATAAAAAATTGACAAAACTTAGCCAAAGGTGTTCTCATGAGCTTGCGAATAAAAGCCCACCACGCATAGAAAATTTCAACTGGTCTTCTCGCGCAGGCCCGCCCTTTATCACTGGCCAATTAAAATTTTTACGTCCCGATAGAAATCGGGATGGACCCAACGCGCAAATCCTGCCTTCGATAAAAGTTGTACAATTTTAATAGGTAGTGGTTTTTGTTAATTCGCACAAATCTTCATCCCTGACCAATTGAAATTTTTACGTCCCGATAGAAATCAGGATGGACCCAGCCCGCAGAGTAGTCCTAGAATGCTAATTTTATTTACAATTTATTTACTTCGATTACCTCTTTTCAAATCATTTATAAAAGATTGTATCAAAATAACTACAATACTTAATTTAATTGAATATACCTCCTTAACCCGAACTCACATTAAACTTATTGTCTATTTTTGAAGTATGAAAAAAGTAATTTTCTGTCTTGCAATCACCGCTTTATGTGCTTGTAATCAAAAGGCAAACCCAATGGAGCCAATTGCGGGCGACACAACAGAGCAAGCCGAAAACAAGGCCGTAGAAGATGTGCTTAAAAACGATAGTTTAAAGATGATAGAGAAGGAAAAAGAATTATTGGAAAAATTTAAATAATCCTTTTAATTTTTAACTGCAACTGTGTTGGTATGCCTATTAACGAAGGCCACCCACTCCTTGTATTTCGCATCTGATAACACCCTTGGGAACTTGCTTTGGGAACCATACTTGCCCTGTTCTAGCATCCAATTTAAGAATAAATCAGAATGAATAAGTTGCACCCTTACTTCTTTTAAAGCATGTTTCCTTTCTGTGGCATAATCATCATTCAGTTCACATAAATAGCCATCTAAAAGTGTACTGGCTTGTTCAGAGGTAATTGAATCATCGTTGCAAGCAATGTACCATTGGTGAATGTGATTTTTGCCATCTGACTCGCCCTTAACCGTGTATTCATTAATTGGTGTATTCAATTTTTCACTTAAGCGTTCTATTCCTTTGTTCATATTATCGACACTTAAATGCTCACCACAAACACTGAGAAAATGTTTGGTTCTACCTGTAATTTTTATTTCACATTCCTCGAGATCAACAAACTTAATGGTATCGCCTATTAAATAACGCCAAGCACCCGAACAGGTTGTAAGCAATAGCGCATACTCCTTATTTAATTCAACTTGTTTAATACTAAAGGCTACCGCATTTGGCCGCATGTTGCCTGTCTCATCAAAATTCAGTTCATTAAAAGGTATAAATTCGTAGAACATGCCATTTCTGAAATTCAATTTCATTCCTTTAGAGTTCGGACCACTTTGAAACGCTACAAAACCCTCGCTGGCCAAATAGGTTTCTAAGTACATGATAGGCTTTCCTAACAATCCATTCAAACTTTTCTTGTAGGGTTCTATAGCCACACCACCCCATAAATAGACACTTAGATGGGGCCATATATCATGAATGGTTCTAAGGTTATACCGTTTAATAATGAGTTCGAATAAAATCTGAATCCAAGCAGGCACACCAGCGATTATGACAACATCCCATTGTGGGGCCTCATCGACAATTCTATCCAATTTATCCTGCCAATTTTTCTCACTTCGAATATCCATTGATGGTTTAGAAAAACGTTCAAACCAATTCGGCACATGACTAGAGGTAATACCGCTTAAATCTCCTGCATACGTTTTACCGTCGTCATTAAAATATAAACTTGTACTGCCACCTAACATGAGGTAGTTTTTTGTCAAATAATCTTTCGGAAAATCAGTACGCGCAATGCTAATTACCTGACGTAAGCCAGCTCGGGTAATAGATTTTATCATATCCTGCGATACAGGAATGTATTTACTTGCACCCTCTGAAGTACCTGAGCTCAAAGCAAAAAACTCTATTTTGCCAGGCCAAGTAACATTCTCCGCGCCGTTGTATGCCTTTTGCCACCAATCGTGCATTTTGGCATAATCTACCAAGGGTACATTTTGCTGATAACTGCGATAAACAGCTTTAGAACCAAGTATTTTGGAAAAACTATATTTTTTACCATAAGCTGTTTCTTCAGCTTTGGTAATTAATTTTTTAAGGGTGCGAAGCTGTTGTCTATAGGCCTTTTCCTGTGTTAAAGAAAAAGGTTGCGAAAGCCTTTTGCCAGCATTAAGAAGTTGCTTAATGATTTTTGTAGGGTAAATGGATGGCATGGTGAACTGCAAATTAAGTTATTTTCCATGAATTCATCAGAATATTTAATTAACACCCTGAATAAAAACTGCTTAACCCGATTTTTAAAACAAAATGAGTAGGTTTCGAGATTCTTTGAATGAATAAAATAAGATAGGTGTAAATTTGCAGTATGGAAGATGAAAGTGTAATCTGGAAAAAGATTATTGCGCATGTAGAAGAGAATTTTAATAAAAAACCGGACATGAATGCTATTTTATTTCTGATAGGCATTCGCGAATTGGGACAATTGCCTCAAGATAATTATAAAAAAAGCGAGAAAGTGGATTTAATGCATATTGCTATTTGCAAAGTATTAAGTTACTCGGGGCATTATCAATTAATTGGAGCCGATATTGACGGATGGCCCCATTGGGAATTATTAAAACCATTGCCTCAATTCGATGTTTTTGAACAAGAATCGTATATTCGCACTCACATAATTGAATATTTTATAACCGAAGAAATTTTATGAAAAACCTTTTCACACAATTAAGCGCAATCACCTTTACATTTTTATTGGCATTAACTGCTTGTAATAACAGCGCAAAAGAAACAACTGAACAAAGTGCAGAAGTTGCCGAAACTCCTAACATTACAGCAACAACGGAAGCACCTCAGCCCGTAATTTCAACAGCCGATAAAATTTATATTATCAAGACTTCTGCTGGAGATATTAAAGTTCGATTATACAAAGAATGTCCTTTACACCAAGCCAATTTTGCCAAACTTGTCGATGAAAAATTCTATGACGGCATCTTGTTTCATCGCATTATCAAAGGCTTTATGATACAAACAGGCGACCCTGACAGCAAAAAAGCTGAACCTGGTAAGCAATATGGAGTTGGTGGCCCTGGCTATACCATTCCTGCAGAAATACTGCCAAATTTTTATCACAAAAAAGGTGCTCTCGCTGCTGCCCGTCAAGGCGATCAAGTAAACCCATACAAAGAAAGCAGTGGCAGTCAGTTTTACATCGTACAAGGTACTGTTATGCCGAAAGAACAGTTGGTGCAATTTGGCAAACCATTTACCGAATTAGCAATGAAAGATTATGCAACCCTAGGCGGCACTCCACAATTAGATGGGGACTATACGGTTTTCGGTGAAACGATTGCAGGCATTGAAGTAATTGATGCCATCGCAAATACTTTAACTGATTCTGGCGATCGCCCTAAAAAGGATATTAAAATTATTAGTATTACTGAGGAGACGAAATAAACAATTGGCTAATCGCAGCAGCTGTTTCCTCGTATTCTTCGCTTGAAAATTTGACTCTGGGTCCGGCAAAATTCAAGTCAGCAACTTGGTTCATCGGCACAAGGTGTATGTGTGCGTGAGGAACTTCTAATCCAATAACAGCCATGCCTATCTTTTTGCATGGAATTACTTGCTTAAGGGCTTTGGCCACCTGCTTGGCAAATACATGCATAGCAGCTAGCTGTTCATCCTCCATGTCAAAAATATAATCTACCGCATTCTTGGGTATAACCAAGGCGTGGCCCTTTGCTAACGGATTAACGTCAAGAAATGCCAAAAAAAGGTCGTTCTCGGCCACTTTATAGCATGGAATCTCACCACTTATAATTTTCTGAAAAATAGTTGACATATAATTTATCAATGGGTAGTTAACCGCCTATTGAAATAACTTCCAACTTAACAAGGCCTGCAGGCACTGTAATTTCAACAACATCTCCTACACGTTTACCTATTAAACCAGCTCCAATGGCTGATTTGCTAGAAATTCGGCCAATTTTCATGTCGGCCTCTTTTTCGGAAACAATGGTATATTCCATTTCTCTGTTAGCATTCAGGTTTCTAACCTTCACTCTGCTTAACATATTAATCTTGCTATTATCCAATTTAGACTCGTCCAAAACTCGGGCGTTGGCAAACATTGTTTCGAGCTTCGAAATCTTTGCTTCTAACAACCCCTGCGCTTCCTTAGCAGCATCATATTCTGCATTTTCTGACAGGTCGCCCTTATCTCTTGCTTCTGCTATTTGAGCACTAATGGAAGGACGTTGC
Source organism: bacterium (assembly GCA_029945665.1). Taxonomy (GTDB): domain Bacteria; phylum Bacteroidota; class Bacteroidia; order NS11-12g; family UBA955; genus JABMMZ01. The sequence continues at coordinate 12,053 of JAQSCZ010000001.1, forward strand.
ACCCTTTTAAGATTTTCAAGTTCACTTTTAAGATTATCAAAACCTTCTTTGGTTAAATATACTATATCACTCATCTTATTCTAAATTATTGTAATGGTTATAAAAAAATAAAAGTGCTTTCATGAGATGAAAGCACTTTTGCAAATATATTAAAAAATTAATTAATCTAAACTAATTCTTAATCCGAAAGTATGAGTACCACTAAATGGGTTGGTTGCTCTGTAAGAATAATCTATCCCAATGGTATTGTTATTCTCGCGACCAGAGTCCGTTTTTTTAGCCAATGGAATCTGAACAGAAGCACCCATACAAACACCAGTATAAGCTGTTCTTCGGGTATCGTAGTTAAAAATTCCCTTTTCATAATCAAAAGCACCTCTTAACAAAAGGATTTCTTTATAGGCATATTCTAAACCAAGCGAGGTTTGATTACTAGAGAATGAATTATTTGTAAAATTCATTGCAGTTGTTAATCTGTGCCAATACATTCCCGCTTTTTTATCTAAACGGAAATCATAAGCAAACCCAACGTTAATTAAAGAAGGTAATTGTGTCTTATCGGCTCTCTGACTTGTAGTAGTCGTGTAAGGATTGCCATTAACATTCGATTTTGTTGCTAAACCATCACCATTATATTTTAAATCTGGGCCAAGATTTTTGATACTTACACCAAAACGAATATCACTTCCTCTTTTAGCTGCAGGATTAAGATTTTCACTTAAATATTTTGTTTTCTTAGTCGCAACATCTTTGATTAATTCTGTAGCAAATTGCAAACCAGCATCGAAGGCAATACCACTTGATCTGACATCTGGCGTTGATTCACTCACTACTTTCATATTAATACCAGCAGAAATTTGATCTGTAAAGCTGTAAGCATAGCCCACATTGATATTACTAATAGCAGGCTTATATGTTCCGATTCCTCCATCTGGTTGTGCAACTGTAGTAATTGGTATTTGCCCTAGTGAGAATGACATAACACTAATTCCAATAGCACCTTGACCAAGATTTTGACCAAAACCGAAGGTATTAATGTTAATACCTGTTCCGCCTAACCATGAAGTTCTGCTAAAACCCAATTCAGTGCCTTGTATTTTTGCTAAACCCGCAATATTCAAATGAAATGATTCAACACCAGTTACACCGGCTGAATAGGAATTACCCATTCCACTTGTTTTGCCCCAACCATTTATTAATAACTGGGTAAATCCAGCCTGACCAGCTCTTACCGGACCTTGTGCATACAAATTCCCTATGCTTAATATGATGGCTACCGCTGTATATTTTATTATTTTATTCATGAATTTCTTTCCTCCTTTATCTGTATTTCTAACTAATTAATATGTATCTAAATCTAATTGACGCATTACACCGTACCATTTCAGAATTTTCTCACCCAAGTCGCCGCAATCCACATGAATAATGTAAAATCCGCTTGCTATAGGCACTTTATTGTCATTTTTCAAATCCCAATCTGCAAAAGTTAACAAATCATCCTTCTTTATTCTTCTAACCAATGTACCACTTAAAGTATAAATGGATACCGTTGCTTTTGGAGGCAAATTGGTAATTTTAACTTTGCTATCTACAGGGCTACTCTCGTATTCTGATGTTGCGTAATATGGATTTGGAACAATATTGATTAAATTAACTGATTTTTTACCTGTTTCTGCATTCACATTGTTATATACACTCTCTGTATTGAATGTGTAGCGCGGAATCATTGTATCTTTATTGCTATTCGTTACTACAGGTGATACTTTATTGTAAGGCTTACGCATGTTAATTCTAAAGCTTATTTCAGTCAATGGAACACCATCGGTCAAGGTATATCCTCTTTCTGCTATGGCAGGTATTACCCACATGGCTTGAGATAGCACTTTTCGCTTTTCTAAACTAGATGGACTTGTATTAGGAGCAGATGTAAGCATTGTTTGGTACATCAAACCTTCGTCGTATATTGGACCTTTAAAAGTTCTGTTAGCCAATCCACCAGGGTAAGAACCCATCAGATAAATAAAATGCTTACCTCCAAAATTATAGTAAGTATTGGTATTTGCATAATTTGAGGTAGGATTCCAAATCATATCAGTTCCATTTTCTCCTGGCAAATAAGAATCTTCACCGAAGGCAATATTCATTCTTTCGCCTGTTTCAAGGTTTACAGCATATCCAGGGAAATAGCTTCTACCAAAATCGCTACCATCGGTTACCCAACGTTGAAACACACCATTGTTATGCTCTGGCCTGATTGACTGGTGGTAACGCATATTCATTTTGGCCATACCGCCTTCATTTAATGCAGATTCTTCACCCATCTCTAATACAACACATCTGGTCCATTTTCTAACATCAGGTGTAATTACAAATTGAACACTTGCTAACTCCGAAATAGGATTATCGCTGATACTTGATCCTCCCCAAGCCGGGCCAAAGGTATATTCACCCAAACTACTTCTACCTTGCGCTCTAGCTGCTAAGGCATAAGGTGCAATTCTTCTGTCCCATATTTTTTCAAACGCTTCATAAGGATCATAAGAATCTAAGCCTTGGTGATTAGGGTCTGATTCAGAGCTAAAGTCATCATTGAAAATATCAATAGCTGTGGTAACCTTTGTTCCAGAACGAATCCAGTTGAAAGGAGCAAGCGATTGTCCACTGTTATTAAATCCAGATATATCTTGATCGGTTAAAGCAGTTAACCATTTTCGACTGTCATCTTGGAACTTAACTTCATAACCTAAGAACCCATTGGTAGTTTCAAGATACTGATTCTTACCGGGAACAGGTGGTTGTATAATTTCTACCGCCATACCCCATTCGCGTAAGTTTCGGGTTTTCTTAGTAATTCCACCATATCTATTTTTACCTACAATTGTTTCTGTTCTAGCTTCCATTGATGTATCTGCAAAAACAGTATCGTTAGTTGTTAGATTTACAATTCTCCAGTAGGCTTTTGCCGAGATAGAATCTTGGTATTTTAAAGTTGTTCCTTGCGGTTTTACTTTGTCTTTGAAGTTCTCTATAAATTGGAATTCAAAATCAGCCTTAGGCACTAAAAGTGGATCCACAATTTTAATATTTACAGGACCTTTACCACCTATGTACACAGGAGCGTCTGATTTGTTATTGGCCAAAATTTCATCGATGGTTTCTTTAGAGAATTCTAAAATTTGACCACCGTTACCTCTGCCTTCTAATTGTTTTAAAATTGGACCATCACCATAGTTTGATTGTTGCATACTTCCAAATTGCTCAGGAGATGTTTTGTGAGGAATCGCTGATAGTTTAACAGTATTTCTACTAGCCAAGAACTGCTCAGGCTCCAATTTTGCTGGATCGTTTGATGGATAGCCATAAGCTAAAATTAAGTAATAATAGGTTTTAAAATTTACCAATGTTTTACTAGAACCTGTTGCAAATGCATCTTCCTTAATATTTAAAGTGTGGAATATACCTTGATTGGCACCGTTCACTTTCTCTTTAGGGATGTTAGCAGAAACAGTTGGATCAAACTCTTGATTGATCATTTGTGCAACGTTATCTTTCACATCACACTGTCCAACTAATACTGCTTTATCAATGTTATTTAACTCGGTGTTGGATACACTGCCATCTTTTAATTGATAAATCATGTAACCTTGGAAACGGTATTTTATGATTTGATTCTGTTCATTCTTGATATCTTCTGCATAGCCTTCTGTGATTTTAGTATCCAACAGTTTTAATACCAAACTATTTTCAAGCTCTTGAATTTCTACGGCAGGAGGTTCAGGACCATCTGCAATATCAAATTTATTATTAAACAATTTCTGAGCTTTATCACTTGCTAATTTTAATAATTTTAATGAACCTCTTGCACCACCAGAAGTTGTTCTAGCCCAAACAACGCCAATTGTAACTTTATTCATAGCGCCACTTTTTAATGTAAACGGACCTGCAGATTGCAAGAAACGTCTATCAGCAGGAGAATTACCTGCACTGTACTCATTCCAACATGGCAGGTTAGCCGTTGCAGGATTGGTACAATCATCGAACATGTATTTGGTTTTAACCGATCCACCAACACCATTGCCGCCAAAAGTTACATCATTACCATTTTGCCACTTGGCTTGCAAGTAATTATAAAAATCAATCGCAGCATTTGGATTACCATTGATTGGGTCAGAGTTATTATTGTAATACAAAAATACACCCATTCCCAACTGAATACCACTGGTATCTGTTGGACCTTCGAAGAAATCGACACCAATACTTGGCGGATTTAAACCATAACCCAATACACCTTCGTCATTATCATCGCCATTATAGCAATATCCTAAACTTCTTCCAACATCACAACCAACATAGTCATCGGCATAGTTTCCTAAATCCGCATCTACCCATTGACCAAAATAGGTTTGACTCAATGTTTCAAAACCTCTATTGATAATTTTAGTAGTGTAGAAAGTCATGTTGTTAACCTCATCATTGGTTTGGAAAGCAAAAGCTGTTGTTTGCAACTCTAGACCAATTGGTATACCACCAGTTTCGGAGTGCACATTGCCTCTGTCATTGTATGCAAACCATATCATTTGGTCTGGCTGATCTTTAGGGGTATTTTTTGCAAACTCTCTAGCATTATCTAAAACCGGATAACAACCATTCAAAGGGTCATAAATCGTGTTATTACTAGGGTTATTTGGATCGATAAAGTTAGCCAATGAATTATTGCTTTGGTTCGTGCCATAAGGCGTATTTGGATTTCCTGCAGCAGGCCAATTTAAAATATTAGTAGACACATTACCTGTTAGCTGTTGATCTAACAATTCAGCCCTTGTTACTTTATACATTTTATCCCAAGCTTCGCATCTTGTAGGATCAGTACTAACATTGGTAGTATCTAAAGTACCAGGCCAAAAGTCATTACCAGTTTGACGGTAAGTCATGGCTGCAATTCTTAAGTTACCATCAGAACCTAGTCCGCCAATCCAAAGCGCCCCAGCAAACAAGGAATGTTTACGAACAGAGTTCGCGTCTGTTACTTTAGGAATTTCATATCTAGGATTGTTCAAATCCCACCACATGTCACCACCATTTAAAATTCTGGTACGCACGTTATTTATATCTAAATCGGCACTCTGAGAAGCCGCTTTACATGTATTCGCAAATTGAGCAAGCCCATTGCTGTATAAAGCATCTTGCTTTGTCTTCCCTCCTTGTGGACTAAAATTTTTAATCTCGGCGGCATTCACACTGAAAGCAGTGAAGCCAAGTACAAGAATTAAATTTAGTTTTTGATAAACACTTTTCATATCGTTATAAATTTGATTGTTCTTTTGAATATAGTTGATTGTATTAGAAATATAATTTAGCTCCAATTCTCATGAAACGAGGTGCTTGATAATTTCCTGGGCTATTTACTGCAGTTCTGTAATAGTAGTTATAGGCTTCTGAACTTAAAGTGGTGCTCAAATATTGCTGTCCTTTTGCTGAATTTAAGTATCCATCATCTGCAGCAGACCCTGTGTATTGATAAGCTCCAAATACATTTTTTGTGTTCAATAAGTTGGTTATCAAATAATATACCTGTAGGTAAGCGCCTTTTGAAACACCCGTAGTTTTATCTTTCCAATTTAACAAGATATCTTTAGATATATTTAAGTTGGTGTTAAACTGCCATGGCAAGCGAGACCCGTATGGTGTACCTTTAATTGTTGCTCTGTCTGCAGAACCCAACTGAACTGGTGAAGTAGTTGCGGTATAAGGCAAACCTGAAGTAGCAGAATAGGTAATATTAAAATTGGTGTTTTTCAAAATTTTGGTTTTGCCAATTACCGGACCATAATAAACTGTTTTTTTAGCTTTATTGTCGTCTAAGAACTCCCAGTTAAAAATACCTTTTAATTGGTGGCGTATATCTAAATCACCCAATGGGAATAAACTTCTTAAGTTAGGCTGATTGCTCGCTATTAAGGCTCTTTGTGAGTTAATGTTTGAACCAGTACCATCCGCAATTTGCAAGGTATAGTTACCATTTAAAGAGATATTCTTTCTCGACTTATAATCTACTTCCAAAATAAATCCTTTAACCGTACTAAAGTCAATGTTATTATAACTGATATAAGTGATAGGATAAGCTTGGTTGTATTGGTAAACAGAAATATCATTTTTGGTTTCTCGGTAATAAGAGATCAAAGACAATAAAGTGGTTCTTGAAACTTGTTGCTTAAAGCCAATCTGATAATCTGTAGTAATACGAGAAGTCAATGCTGGATTGGCCAAAGTACCACTGTTTTTTTGCAACATGAAATAGTAATCATCGATGGTTAGGAAGTTAGCACCTGCGCTAGGTCTTTGAGCCAAAACATCATAACTGGCATAAAATAAACTCTTGTCATTTAAAGGGAATTTAAAAAATACACGTGGTAAAATATTCACTTTTGGCTTGTAATCTTTAAATGAATTTTCAGTAATTTCTGTTTGATTAGGATTAACCAAGTAAGGTGCAATTTTACCATTGGAAGTTTGATTGGCAATCAAATCTGGAGTTGATAATTGTTTACCAGTTGCATCATACCAAGTATTCTCATTTCTATAACCTAATATTTTAGTTGGATTCTTAACATCGTTAACATAAACCGCATAATTACTTCCAATGTTTGATGGGTGAGCAATTGGGTTACCATCAATGGTACTTACTTCACCAGCTGTTCTAATTGGATACAATGAATAAGGATCTTTTAACACCAATTGATTCGCATCATATCGCTCTAATCTCAATCCTAAACGAAACTCTAAATTATCTAAATAGAATTTATCTTGGAACCACGCAGCGGTATATATTGGCATGAATGCACCAATGCTTCTTTTATTTTTATCTTGCAAGAAATCATTAACACTAGGGCGTCCTCTTAATTTTTTACCTAAATGATCGTAACCATAATAGTTAACATAAGAACTACCATTGTTTAACAACTCATCGGCGCTAAACATATTTAAACTAAAATCACCAGGATTATATGAATTTACATCAATAAAAGTAGTAGCTGTAACTGGCTTGCCGTATACATCGGTAGCCCCTTGACTAATTAATTTATTTCTAAATTCTCTGTCGAAGTTTGATTGCTTGTCAGCGTTTACCAAACGGTTGTACTTAACTGTATCTTGGAAAGTTCCATTGGCATCGTATACTAAGATTGGATTATTTTTATCCAGTTCAGAGATATGACTATTCGCCAATTGATACATTAAACGCCATAAGTTATTAGCACCTAAACCATAACCTCTGTTCACTGTTTGTTCGTATGTTAAACCAAATTGCAAAGCATGTGAACTTGATTTTTTATCTGCTTTTGCAGCACCTTGTAATTCTGCTTCACCCATAGCATATAAGGTATAACGCTCACTTTGAGATTTACTATAACCTGCTTGTTGAATACCTGGTACATTAAATAAAGAGTAAATACTGTTTGGGTTATAGCCGTTTAATAAACCTTGGTTAAACAAAATCTCATTATCGCTGGTAATTCTGCCGCCTTGTTCTGCTATTTTATCAAAAACATTTTGCGTGTAATTAGCTCTTACTCTGTTTATATCAGAAGCAATAAACCGAATACTGGTATCTCTAAATCCAGCCTGCTCAAAAAAGTTTTTCAAATAAACGGTATCACCATTTTGATCAACAAATCTTTTTGATGGTGAACTTGGGTTAAGGGCTGCATTAAAGCTATAGGCCGCAGTTGGGTAATGTTTAAACTTACCAATAAAACCATACTCAAAAATATTATCTTTAAAATCGGCATCTTGTGTTTTAGCCCATGAGGATTGATAATCAAAACGAACTGTAAAATAAGCATTATTTAAAGTTGAACCGTTTGCTCTCTTTGTTGAATCTGGATCTTTAAATCGCTGTGTAAATTTCAAATAACTCAAAACTGCTGTTGATGTATTTAAAGGATTCGTTTTGTAGGTCATCATACTTCCATTACTTCCGCCTGGAGCTGTTGAATTGGAGTATGAAAAATTACCAAAGAAACTTAAGGTCGATAGTTCTGACAATCTAAAATCCAATTTGGCTTGCATGTTCGAACTAAAGCTTCTCGCATTTTCTCTAACTTTAACATTGTTAAAATCATTGGCACCTAAGAAATTGGCGGCATTTACAAAACCACCATCTTTGTTAACAGCCAATGGGTTTTTTTCTAATTGAGCCAAGGCCTCATCCTTTATTTGATAATAACCTATATAGGAAGGTGCATCTTTTTGAAAAGAGAAATTACCACCGAAATTTAATGCGGCAATGGCTATTTTTCTTGGTTCGTATTTACTAGTTTCAGTATATCTAGGGTTGTTTTTAAATAGAATAGGCGTTGCAATAAATCCTTCGATCAAATTATAATGGTAAGGATTAAACATACTTGAACTCACAACTTCTAAACTTTTACTAGTTCTAGAAGAAACACCGCCTTTGGTTGTAATCGATACACCTAGACCTGTAAAATCACCATATTGGGCAGGAATACCCGCTTGTAAAATATCTACACTACCACTCATCCCTTGGGTTAAGCTACTGTTAAACACTCTGACACCATCAATAAAGTAAGCTGTAGCATCCGTTCTTGAACCTCTACCGCTTAAACCCGAACTAGTAGCTGTTACACCTGAAGACAAGCTTGCTAAACTAGCAAAACCCCTTTGACCTGTTTTTACTAATGTGGCTTGCTTGATATGAGTCGATGTTTTGTCATCATTTAATACTGCCTTTTGAGCAAATCTTCCTGCAACATTGACCCCAGATGATTTAAATTTAAAATTTATTGTTTCGATTGTCAAATTTTGATAGGTTGTATTGTTTGGTGAAACTTCAAAGTCGTCGCTTGTTGTATCTTTATAACCGGTACGACTAATTCTTAGATTATAGTTAGCAGGACTAACGTTCACAAATGAAAATGACCCATTTGGATCTGATTTTTTTCTATCTATTTCAGTGCCATCTCTGTACAAAAGCACCATCGCATTTGATACATGAGTTCCGGATTCATCGCTAACACTGCCTCTGACAGTACCTGAATTGTTCTGGGCCCATAAATTGGTTACAGAACTCAGGGTGAGTAACGCTAATAAAACAATTTTGTAAGTATATTTCTTCATCATACCAGTATATATTTCTTTATAATTTGAATTTTAAAAAGTTCAGCAATTTCACTTATTTTTTTTGATATTTCAACTTTCATCTAATATTTTTTTAAATTAGTCGTAAATTCCAATAATTTAAGGGCTATAACTTCAGCTATTTTGTAGTAACTTTCGTGTGTCCAACCGGCAACATGGGGTGTTAAAACTACCTGACTTAAAGTTGCTAATGTATTGAATACATCTATTTCATTTTGCGTGTAAGTTCCGAACTTTTCGTTTTCTAAAACATCCGCAGCAAATGCTTTTAATTTTCCATTTTGAAGCGCTGCAAGCACATCCAATTGATTAACAACCTTCCCTCTTGATGTATTAATTAAGGTAAAACCTGGTTTACATTGGTCTAAAAAATCAAGATTCACCAAGTACTTTGTTTCGCTGGTCAATGGCAGGTGCAAACTGATAATATCAGATCGACTTTGCAACTCACTTAAGCTAACGGCCTCAACATCTTTATCGGCTGATGGTGCAAACTTATCAAAAGCAATCAGTTTACTTCCAAAACTTTTCAGTTTTTTTGCCAATGCCTGACCCGTATTGCCAAATCCTAAAATACCGATTGTTTTACTGCCTATTTCATAGCCTCTGTTGGCTTCTCTATGCCATTGCATCGCCTTTACTTCACTATTCGACTTAACAATTTGATTGCTAAGCGACAGCATTAAACCAATGGTGTGTTCGGCAACTGCATTGCGGTTACCTTCGGGAGCATTTAATAGAACAATATTTCTTAATTTTGCCGCCTGTTCATCTATATTATCCATGCCAGCACCCCCTCGCGCAATGCATTTAAGTTGAGGCAAATTTTCCAACACAGAGGATGTAAAATTAACTTTACTTCTAACGATTGCAATGTCATAAAGGGCTAAGGCCTTAATAGCCTCTTGCTCTGAGATATCTGGCAGATAATGAAACGGAATGTTATTGGCATTTAATGTCTCCAATAAAACTGGATGAAAATCATCTATAATAATCGTTTTTAAATTGGAGTGAGAAGTCATGGTAGGGTGGGCAATTAGAACAGGGCAAATAAACAAAAGGTTAATCGAAAAAAATATACAACTTGCCCACCCAATGATGACATTTTTTAACACACACTTAACATATTTAACAAACAACAACATTTTAAAGGCTTTCGAATATTTGACAATACCGAAACTAAAAATGCTGCAACAGATACCTTAAAAGGTATATATTATTGAAATACAAGATGTTAATTTTACTTCCAAAGATTTTTTTCTTTCAACTGCAACTTGGTTCCAAAGAAAATTTTGGCAGTTTGCTCGAAAGATTCAGTATAATCCGAAACATAAAATGCATGCTTCGGCGCTTTTTTCGAAACATTTAAAAGATAATTTTGCTTTAAGAACTGCTGAACCGACTGAGATACGATCTCTGCTGAATTAATAATTTCTATATCCCCTTTGTAGAATGATTTGATTTCATTCATTATTAAGGGATAATGGGTACAGGCCAATATAATGGCTTCAATTTTACTGAGGTGTGGATTACTCAAATAAGAATGCACCACGGTTTTACTAATTTTATTATTAAAAAATCCTTCTTCTATCATTGGCGCTAGTAAGGGAGTTGCTAATGATTTTAAATGAATACTTGGGTCAATTTGTTCGAACTTTTTTTTGTAAACAGCACTACTTACTGTCCGTTTGGTGCCAATCAAACCAATCTCCTTATGGTGTCCTTCGGCTACGAGATGTTGAACAACAGGATCAATTACATTGATCACAAATTGCTTTTGTGGCAATAATTTCTGAACAGTTTTAAAAGCTGTTACTGAAGCGGAGTTGCAAGCAATAACAATTAACTTACAGGGTTGCTCAATTAAAAATTCAACGATTTTAACTGCATACGATTTGATGGCATGTGGCGACTTTTCGCCATAAGGCATGTGTGCGGTATCGCCAAAATAGACAATGTGCTCGTTTGGTAATAAATCTGTAATCGCTTTAGCCACTGTAAGTCCTCCCACCCCTGAATCGAAGATTCCAATTGGGTGGGTGGATTTAGGCAAAAAAGTGATTTTATGAACCAATTAACGTTGAGGTATAGTTCTGCCTGCAGCAGGATTTGCTACTGGTTTATCCTTAATTTTCAATCTCGTTTTAACCGCTGCATCGATGTTATCTGCCTCATCTGCATAAATTAGGGTACCATAACTGTTATCAATAATATGAGAATATCCTTTTTCTTTTGCAATTTCTGCGATAACCAATTCAACCTTCTTTTTGATAGGTGCTACCAATTCGGCCATTTTGGCTTTTAAACTATCTTGTGTAGACTGCTGCATCAATTGGTATTCCTGCTGAAATGTTTCATTTTGCTTAATATAGATATTCAATCTTGCTTTGTTAGGCGCAGGTTTCTTTGACTCAACCGCATAATCATTTTGTGCTTTTAAAATCATATTCTCAATTTCCTTCAAATTATCTTCTAAAGCTGCTTGGTATAAATCATACTCAGTAGCGGCCATTGTATATTCTGGCATTAACAAAATTATTTCTTGAAAATTTACATGTCCAACTTTGGATTGGGCTTTTAAAACATTTGGAGTTACAGCGCTTAATACTGCAAACGCTAACACCATTACTAATTTTTTACTCATTTTTAATATAGATTATTTTATTTTTATAACATTCGACCTATTAACGGTCGCTTTTTTTCTCTGTTGGGGTAACTCCTAAAACATCGAGTACATCATCACTTCTATCGTATTTAGGATTGCTGAACAATATATTCATATTGGCCGATTTATCGAATATAAAATCCAACGCATTGTCTTTGGCTACTTTAAACACCGCTGAAGATATTTTATCTTGTATGGGATCAATTAATTCTTTGCGCTTTTTAAAAAGTTCTCCATTTACACCAAATTTTTCTTGTTCAAATTTTTTCATGGCATCTTCTTTGGCAACAATAGCATCTTCTCTTTCTTTTTTTTGGGCAGCACTCAATAAAATTTCTTCTGCTTTATAATCTTTATAAAGTTTATCAACTTCATCTTTCATTATCTTTAGATCGCTCTCCCATTTCTGAGAAATTTCGTTCAATTGTTTTTGCGCACCCCGGTATTCTGTCATTTGACCCAGAATATAATCGGTATCCACATAGCCAAATTTTTGAGCATTTAATGCAATGGCTGATATAGCCATGAATGCGGAAAATAATATTATTTTAAGTTTCATGTTGTTAAGTATTATAAACTTTGATAGAGGTTAAACGAAATATGTGCCAAAATGTTATAAGCATGCGAAATTAATTATTTTTTTCTTAGAAAAGGTAATATTTGAAAATGCAAAATGATAACCCTTAATTATTATTCATTTTTTATATACGTTTGCAATTGCTTTCACAAGTCTTTTTAAAAATGAATAAAATTAAAAAATTATTGGTGGCCAACAGAGGCGAAATTGCCATTAGAGTAATGCGCACTTGCAGAGAAATGGGCATCAAAACAGTTGCAGTATATAGCGATGCCGACCGCAATGCGTTGCATGTAAGATATGCTGACGAGGCTTATTATTTGGGTCCGCCCCCTAGTCGTGAGAGTTATTTATTGGGGGATAAAATAATTGAAATTTGTGTAAATAATTCAGTTGACGCGGTGCATCCAGGTTATGGTTTTTTAAGCGAGCGTTCGGAATTCGCGAGTAAATTAGCCGAAGCTGGCATTATATTCGTCGGACCGAGTGCCTATAGCATGGATTTAATGGGTAGTAAAATTGCCAGTAAGCAAGCCGTAGAAAAATTTGGAGTTCCGCTTGTACCAGGTTTGAAAGAAGCCATTACAGATATCGAAGATGCCAAACGTGTGGCGGCTGAAATAGGATTTCCTGTTTTAATAAAAGCAAGCGCAGGTGGTGGAGGCAAAGGCATGCGCATTGTAAACAATGTTGAAGAGTTTGAAAGTCAGATGCACATGGCCCAAAGCGAGGCGCTCAGTTCATTTGGCGACGACAGTGTTTTTATAGAAAAATATGTGGCGGCTCCTAGGCACATTGAAATACAATTGATGGCCGATAACCATGGCAATGTGTGTTACCTATTTGAAAGAGATTGCAGTATACAGCGTAGACATCAAAAATTGGTTGAGGAAGCTCCGAGTGCTGTATTAACCCCTGAATTAAGAAAACAGATGGGTGAAGCAGCTGTGAATGTTGCCAAAGCAGCGCAATATAGTGGGGCTGGCACGGTTGAATTTTTATTAGATGAAAAGTTAAATTTTTATTTTTTAGAAATGAATACCCGCTTGCAAGTTGAGCATCCTGTTACAGAATTAATCACTGGATTGGATTTGGTGAAAGAACAAATAAAGGTGGCCGAAGGCCATCCTTTGAGTTTTAAACAAGAAGACTTAAAAATTTATGGACATGCGCTCGAATTAAGAGTTTGTGCAGAAGATCCAATGAATAATTTCTTACCTGATATTGGCACCTTGACCACCTATAGCGTACCCCAAGGGCCGGGTATTCGTGTGGATGATTGCATGGAAGAAGGCATGGAAATACCCATCTACTATGACAATATGATTGCAAAACTTATTGTTTGGGCCGATACCAGAGAAAATGCAATTGAGAAAATGAAACGTGCAATTAGCGAATACCGCATTGCAGGGGTGGCTAATACCTTAGGTTTTGGAAATTGGGTAATGGATAATGAACATTTTAGAAATGGACATTTTGACACCAAATTCATCGATAATTATTTCAAACCTGAATACTTACTGCCTAGCTTTGATGAAAACTTGGAGAAAGCTTTGGCCATTGCTGCTTCTTATATGTTCGAGAATCAAACTGCGCATTCAACTGCAACAGCAAACACCAATGGTGATTTAACCTCAAACTGGTACAATAAAAGAAGAACCATGCGTTAAGATTTTGTATATACTGCATGCAACTATTTTCAATATAAGGGTCTAATGTTTAAACATTAAACACTTCATTATGAAAGCTATTCAACGACTCTCAATTATTTTATTTATTATCCTAGGTCTAAGTGCCTGCGCAGTTCAACCAACAAGCAAAATTGTTGTTATTAAAAAACAAAGACCCACAAAAGTTATTCTTGTTAATCACTCACACAGAAGAAACCATGTATTAGTGGTAAAGAGATAATACATATTTTATTCAATTGCTTATTTTAAGCATTTAAAATAATCAAAAGGCTCCAAGCAATCCTTGCATTTATAGAGTGATTTGCAAGCCGTACTGCCAAATTCACTTATTAATTCCGTATTGGTGCTATTGCACAATGGACATTCAATATTTTTAGGCTTACTGAACAATTCATTGCTCACCTGGTATTGTGGTGGAGCAATGCCGTATGCTTTGAGTTTTTCCTTGCCCTTCTCGCTCATCCAATCTGTTGTCCAAGCGGGAAATAAAATCGTATTAATTACCACAGGAATATGATAAGAGCTCATCAGAATCTTAATATCAGTTTCTATCGCATTCATAGCAGGACAGCCACTATAGGTTGGCGTGATTGTAATTTCCGCTAAATTATCCTTAATAGATACTTGTCTTATTACACCTAGGTCGACCACTGTTAATACTGGCACTTCTGGATCGCAAACCTGTTCAAGTAATTGCCATATTTCTGCTTCGGTATGCGTAATTGTCTCCATGTTACTGCAAAAATAAGTTAAATTTTGTCGGCTTCTTAAATTCTTTCGATACGCAATATAATGTCGCCAATTTGCAACAAATCGATAATTTCTAAACCTTCTGTTATTTCACCAAAAATGGTGTAACGCCCATCGAGGCTAGGCGTAAAACCATGGGTAATAAAGAACTGCACGCCTTCCGAATCCTTGCCAGCAGAGGCCAAACCAACCGATCCTTTTTTATACGTTAGTACCGATGAGAATTCACTGCGCTGGGTCCAATTGAGCGCTCCCCATCCATCGCCTCTTGGACAACCGCCTTGTACTACAAATTCGGGTACCATGCGATGAAAGTATTTTTGATTGTAAAAGCCTTGGTCTACCAACTTTAAAAAATTGACAACAGAACCAGGTGCTTCGTTGACATAACAACTTAAAACCATTATTCCTTTGGTAGTCGTAATTTTTACTTTTTCTAATGCCTTTAATTTATTGGCGTATTTCCAATCAATTGGATGATTAAAAAGAGGTACTTTGTACTGGTAATCTCTCAGCTCCAATTGGCAAATGGCTTTCTCTATTTCCACCCAAGCCTCATAGTCTTGTGGCATAATGATCCCACTTTGCAGTTTTTTTAAATAGGCAACATCAACACCATTAGCAACCCATAAACTGTCCTTTCTTATTTTCTCAACCGCCATTGCAATAAATGCAAGGTTTTTGCTCTCTAGACAACGTTTTACAAAAGCGGCATCAAATGGCATCGTCGCAATAGATTGCTCGACACAATAAGAGGTTAAAAAATGACCTTCATTCGTAAAAGCTAAACTATCGTATACGACTTTGCTTACTTGGTATTTTTCTAACCATTTTACTTTCTGGTAGGCATCCTTATATTGTTTTAACGAATCAAAACATGCTTTATCGTCAATAGGTAGTTTACTAAGTGGTAATGGAGCAGGCAATTTAATTTTTATCCGATTCAAATAATTTTCAACATATAGAATAAATGGATCTTTGGTAGCAAAAGCAAGCTGACTGACTTTTTGATGGATTAAATTGCTTTTTAGATTTCTTCTAGCAGCAAAAAAAACACCCCGTGAATACCCTCCGCCTATTTCCGAATCAGTAAATACCAAATTTACCGTTTCATAAAAGGTTAAGGCTTCCGTGGTAGCGCATTTTCCAATAGATTCGAGTAAGGTACGTTTAACAATGGTTTCCTTTTCTTTGGTATAAGCAGAGATGAGAATGGAACAAAGTCTGTCCAGTCTGTATTGACCGAGACTGTATGCTGCCATATTTCTAACAACTACAGATTGGTCGGCATTTAGTATTTGAATAAGTGCAGGCAGCGCAAATGTATCTTGAACGGTTCCAAATGCTTGAACCGCCTTTGCTCTGCAACCCTCATTCTTAAATGTAAAATAATTGAGGATTAAAACGGTGTTGCGTCTATCTTGCAATTCCCCAATTACTTGACGACAATCAGCTACCGGTTTTTCTTTGACCTTAGATTTGACTTGTGTAAATCCAAGCTGAAAGAACAGTATAAATGAAATGAATAAACTTATTTTTTTTGAAAGCATGAAAGCAATATTAGTCAACAAACATAGCATAAAGCCTTTGTTTTTCCAATTACTTAAGCTTATTAATCAAAGCGCTAGGCACTGTGGATTTATCGAATTTCAAATTCCTTGAAACGGTTTATGAAAGTCAATTACCAAACTATTATATCAAATACTTTACCTTTGCCGCTGATTTATGATGATACAGGTTTTAAAATCGAAGATACACAATGTGAAAATTACTTTCACAGAATTGAACTACATTGGCAGTATTACAGTAGATGAGGCTTTGCTTGAAGCGGCCAACATGATAGAAAACGAGAAAGTATTGATAGTCAATAACACCAATGGTGAGCGTATTGAAACATACATTATTAAAGGCGAAAGAGGCAGTGGAATAATTGGACTAAATGGAGCCGCAGCAAGAAGAGGTATGATAGGAGACGAAATTATCATCATCAGCTTCGCCTTAATGGAATTTGAAGAAGCCAAAACACACCAACCATGGTTGGTATTCCCCAATAAATACAATAAACTTTGAATAAAAAAGACATTATAAAGTATTTAATCTTTGCAGCAGTAGGTGCATTGGTTGTCTATTTTATTTTGAAAAATTTCGATTTTGAGGCTTTTAAAAACACCATACAAAAAGCCAAAATCCATTTTGTTATTATCTCCGTATTGGGAGGTGTATTAGCGGTTTTATTAAGAGCTTTAAGATGGCAATTGCTTTTGAAACCTATGGGCTATAAAACCAAATTGAGCAATGCTTATCATTCTACTATGAGTGGTTATTTGGTAAATTTAGGCATACCAAGAGCCGGAGAGGTTTCGCGCTGTGCTTTGATGGCCAAAACCGACAATATACCTGTCAATGTTTTGGTAGGCACTGTGGTGAGTGAACGCATATTGGATCTTATTATGCTAGCCCTTGTAATTACTAGCACTGTTATTCTTGAATTTGACTTACTATATAATTATATAGATGAAAATGTATTGTCAAAATTGGCTTATATAAAAGGACCTATAATTATTACCTTTCTTATTTTAATAATGGGCGCCGTATTTCTTTTTAGATCTAAAAAACTATTCAAAGGCGGAGGAAAAATTGCGGCCATAATTCAAGGTTTTGCTGATGGGTTGAAAAGTGTATTTACGGTTCAAAAACCCATTCTGTTTATTCTTTACACGGTTGGTATTTGGTTTTGTTATTGGATGATGACTTATTTTGTACTGCAAGCTTTTGACTTTACAGAACATTTAGGTGTTACTGGCGGTTTGTGCACCTTGGTATTTACAAGTTTGGGTGTGATAATACCTGCACCCGCAGGTATTGCAACTATTAAGAGCGTTGAAATTGGCTTATTCCAAATATTTAGTTTGCCAATTATCCAATCCAATGCTGTTGGCATCGTTTTATTCTTCAGTAATATCATCATGATTATTATTGCAGGAACAATCTCATTTTTAGTCATGGCATATAGAACTAAGGTTTAATGAAACACCACGAAAAAATTCAAGACAAAATTAAAACCCAATCGGCTTTAATGGAATTTGTCGAACAGGCAAAATCAAATGACAAAAGGATTGTATTTACCAATGGTTGTTTTGATATCCTGCACAAAGGCCATGTCGATTATCTATCCAAAGCTGCTGATAAAGGTGATATTTTAATCGTTGGCGTTAATACAGATGAATCTGTTAAACGCCTGGGCAAATCGCCTAGTCGACCTATCCAAGATGAAGACGCAAGGGCCTATTTGATTGCCTCTTTAGAAAGTGTTTCTGCTGTCATATTATTCAATGAAGACACGCCTTATGAGTTAATTCAAAAGATTGTGCCCAATGTGTTGGTGAAAGGTTCGGACTATGAACCTTCAAAAATTGTAGGTTATGACATTGTGATTTCTAACGGAGGCTCTGTTGAAACGATTGATTTTATTGCAGGATATTCTACAACTGCAATTGAGAAAAAAATAAAAAATACTTAGAAGGCAGCCGTTGCACCTATCTGTATGATTGACTTAGCAAAGCCTAATTCAGCATAAGCGCCAATATTGGGTGTGATATAATATTTTATACCAAAGGTGGTTTCAAAACCTATTGGCAATAAATTCGGAAAGGAGATAGACGGTGTAGCATCTTGATCTGTGTATTGAGCGCCTATTTTTATTTTGCCGGCTTTAATACCTAATCCTAAACCCCAATAGATATCGCCGCGTGAGCCATAATGCTCTGGATTTAACAAATGTAAATTAGCCCGCAAATTAAAAGCAGTGCTAGTATTCTTTATTGTAATTAAATTAGGCACTAAATCACCGTTAGAATTTCTATAGTTATCTAAAAGATATGAAATTTTAAATTGACTGTGATTAACATTCAAACCAAGGCCTAACCACCACATAGGACGGTATTCAACTTTAAAATGAAACGGACCTTTGCCTGTAATATTATAATCGGGTTTGTTTTTAAAAGTTTTATTAATAAACCCTGAATATCTTGAAAGATTAGGTGCACCCACGCCTATTGAAATATTCCATTTCAATGGTTCTTCCGATTCTGCCTTTAAAAAACAAGCAAAAACTAGCAGATTGAGAAACAAAAGTATTTTTTTCACTATTACCACACTTAAACATTGCAAATAAACACCTATTGACCGATTATCCAATAGTTTTTATTTATGATATTATAGCACCCAAAAAAGGCCCTATCGCATTATCGATAAGGCCTTTCAAATCAATTAAAAAACTTTAAAGCGCTTTAATAAAACCTTCTAATTCAAGATTGGTACATTTTACCAGAGAGGTAAAATCAACTTGGGTATCGTCTGTAAGCACAATTTCTTTGATAGCATATTCCAAATCATCTTCCTTTGGCCCTGTTTTTTTGTATACTAGCACCTTCATTGTTTCGCCCAAAGGCAATTGATAATGGGTTGCTATGGCCTTTTCGGCAGTCAACCAACTACACCATGCGCAGCAATTATAATTTTTAAACAATAGCAAGGCAGTACTGTTGGTATCATTGCAATTGGCCGGCATTTTTATTCTAAATTTAGAAATCAATGTTTTAAACTTGCTCCATTCTCTATCAATATTGCAATAACCGAATTTGAAGTAGTTGAACTGAATGTTATAACTACTAAAATGGGCTGTATCTTGTTTCGGAACAATTTGAACTGTATCCTTTTTCACCCAATCGACTTTATTCAAAGAATCGTCTACATTGTTCTCACCAATCCAAAAATCCATTGGATCGGGTGTATTATTCGTTTGAGGAATTTTAATTTGAAATCCACAATTATCCTTCAATTTTAATTCCACACCATTTTGTTTGGCAATTAAATAAAACATACCACCTGACTCTAGCAATTGATTACCCGAACCCACAGTAACCCCCGAAAACAGCATATCCGCTTTATTCATATACTCAATCAATTCGATATCTGCAGTGCCAGTAACAGCTATATTACCCATATTCAGGAGGCTATTAGCAGGGAAATAAAAACGACAACCTTTTGCCCCTATAACCCATTGACCGGTTGCAGCATTAATAGTAAATCTTTGTAAAACAGGTGCTGATTTTTTAAAGTTGCTCAGTATGCTCACAGTAAAATTAACAACAGGCGTATTAGGTGTATTATTAGATGGCGTAATATAAACGACGGTTCGGTCTTTTTTGCAAGCTTGGAAACTAAAGACCATGCAGCAGAATATTACTGCGCTAATTAAAAATTTATTTTTCATATTAAATTATATTTTAAAGTTTAAAAATCGGTTGGACATTTATTGTATTTATTCTTTGGTTTACCCTTTGCGCCAAAACAAAGCACTGCGCCAAAGTAATATTGATTCATGGATGTATCGTATACCAATTGCTGTTCTAGGGCGTATCTTAATCCAATAAAGGGTTGCAGATATAAGCCATTGCGAATTGTGCATTTAGCACCTAACCCTGCCTGGACCAATAATCTGCTGTTGGGCCAATATGAATTGGCAAGCACGGCATTGTTAAATCTTTCCTCGCCCCATCTTCTATATAAAAGTTGACCACCACCAAAAAGAAAGACATTCACCGTTTCTGAACGCGGATTCAAAATTAAATTTAACGCTAAATTCACTTCTGTAAAACGGATATTCGCATCTATTAAAGTGGCGTTATTTCTCGTAAAATTCGGGGTATACATAGCCCTAGTAAAAACCACTGAGCCATCGATAAAAAAAGTGTTCCCCAAAGTACGGGCTATATAAAAGCCACCAGCAGCTTTGCCTCCTGGCTCTTTCTGATTGACCACTCTATTATCAGGTGTCTCTAACTTTAAACGGTTGTATGCTATCTTGCCTATTAAACCGAAACGCCATTCAGAAACTTGAGCATTCAATTTTGGTAAATTGAAAAGCACTAAACTACAAATTAGCCAGCCTAATAATTGCCTCATTACCCTTAAGACGTAATAAAAGTATAAAACGTGTCTCAAACTTCTAAATATATTTTATAAATGCGGCTATCATTCATTTTTTAAAATTCACAAGTGTTTAGTCGACTAAAAAGCAGCTTTATTGAGCAATTTTGATGAAGCCCTAACAATGTAGTACTTTTGCAGTTCAGTTATGATGACCGAGGACTTATTAAAAACCTATTTAAACAGCCTAAGATTGGATTTGAATTTATTCAAAGATGCCATTAAGGAAGTAAGCGAAGACATAATTAAAGAAGGATTCAGCGCCTTTCCAATTTTCATAGCCCATCAAGCAGAAGTAAAATTGGGTGAGGTAATACTCGACCGTGATGAGCTGGGTATTAACTTCACCATTCAAGCAAGCACACTTGAGGAATTTGTGAGTCGCAATATTATTAAACCAGGCAATGCCGATCGATTTAAAGATGCCTTTAAAGATCCTGCCAAATTTTGTTGTATTTTTTTAGTGACAGAGTATGGCGGACAATTTGTATTTGTGCCATTCGAAATTACCGAAGTCGAAAAGCCTGAATGAAATCGGTAACCGTTGTTATACTGAATTATAATACGCAAAAGTTTTTAGCAGAATTTTTACCATCCGTTTGTGCCACCAATTATTCAAATTTAAAAATAATAGTGGCCGACAATGCCTCTACAGATCATTCGGCAGAATTTGTAAAACAATATTTCCCACAAATTGAGTTAATTGTTTTAGAAAAAAACTACGGTTTTACTGGTGGATATAACCGCGCTCTAAAACAAGTAACAGCAGACTACTACGTATTGCTTAACAGTGATGTAAAAGTTGACCCGAATTGGATTCAACCCATGGTAGACTTAGTAGAAAAAAATCCACTAATTGCTGCAGTGCAACCTAAATTACTGTCCTTCCACGAACCTACACATTTCGAATATGCGGGCGGCAGTGGTGGTTATATAGACAAATATGGTTATCCTTATTGCCGTGGTAGATTGTTTGACACGATAGAGGTAGACAAGGGACAATACAATGATGCAAGACCAGTATTTTGGGCCAGTGGCGCCGCTTTGTTTATTAAGTCGGAATTGTATCACAATTTAGGTGGCTTAGATGAAGAATTTTTTGCGCACATGGAAGAAATTGACCTTTGTTGGCGACTACAAAACGAGGGACATTTGGTGTGGGTTTGTCCGCAAAGTGTGGTGTACCATGTTGGAGGCGGCACTATGCACAAATCCAATCCTCGAAAGACTTATCTTAATTTTAGAAATGGATTGATTTTGCTATTAAAAAATTTACCTAGCAATAAATTATTGCCAGTTATTCTAATGCGTTTGATACTCGATCATATTGCAGCATATCGTTTCTTATTTCAAGGCAATTTTGGCGAATTCAAGGCCATTGCAAAAGCGCATTTCCACTTTATTTTTCAAATCGGCAGATGGTGGAAGAAGCGCCAGGTCATTAATGGGAATAAGGCCTATTACCAGCCCGAAGTTTACAGAAAGAGTTTGGTTTGGTCTTATTTTAAAAAGGGGAAAAAATTGTTTTCAGATTTATAAAAATATTTGAATACTGAAAAAATTGTTTAAGATAAGATTACCTCATTGCTTTAATATTTTTTGATATTGCAAAAGCAAATCATTTTGAAATAGCTTTATTATGTAAATTCCATTTGCTTGATTTGTTAAATCAATTAAATTATTCGTGCCGACATCCTTTACATTAAAAACCAAATTACCGCTCATATCATAAATTTCAATTCTCATACTTCTATCTGAATTTGAAACAAAATAGTTTATTTTACCTGATGTTGGATTAGGATATGTTAAAGTCTCAAATGTTCTTAAATCCTTTAAAGAACTAAATGCAGCGTGGTTAATCTTATATATAAAAACATCTGAATTTCCATTAGACGACAATCTTACACCCCCAAGTCGAGAATCTAATCCTAAGGTATCACCAAAATATCCTACAGCATATAAATTACCTCTATCATCAAGTTTAATTTGATTAACAGTTTTAGAAATTAAACCACTTGCTTTATATACCCATATAAAATTACCATACTCATCTAATTTAAGAAAAAAGATATTAGTTGATGGACCTGTAGATTGCAATACAAAACTATCCAAACTTGTTTTAAAACTAACTTTTCCACTAAAGAAACCACTCAGATAAGTTGTATTATTCTTGTCTACTGCAATGGAAGTACCAGCATCAACCAAGTTACTATTTGGATTCGAATTCCCATAATTCTTAGCGAACATAAAATTCCCATTTCGATCTAATTTTAAAAGAAATACATCCTCTCCACTCAATGAAATTAAGTTTGTTAATCCAGATCCAGGATCAAAATCAACTTTTCCTTCAAAATAACCAGTTAATAATATATTTCCACTTGTATCAAGCGCAATTGAATTTGAGCGATCATCGTATTTTCCACCAATTCTTTTAACCCAAACAAATTCCCCCATCGAATCTAATTTTAGTACAAAGACATCTTCTCCTCCAATTGAATTAACGATCTGCATGCCTGAATCTGGGTCAAAATCAATTGTTGAATCAAATGCCCCCGCCATTACAACATTTCCATCCGCATCAACCTTCACACTCAAGCCTAAAATATAAGTAAATCCACCAATTGTTTTTACCCAAATTAAATTACCATTTGCATCAAGTTTTAGAACAAACAAATCCGATTCCCCTTGTGCTGTTATATTATGAATTCCAATATTGGGATCAAAATCTACCGTACTTTGAAAATATCCCGTAATATAAATTGAACCTTTACTGTCTATTTCAAGAGCATTTCCAGATTCTTGCAAATCACCTCCAATACTTTTAGCCCAAATATAAGTTCCATCTTCAGTCAATTTTAAAATAAACACGTCATGCTGAAAATTTGAAGTCAGATAAGATTGACCAATTCCAGGATCAAAATCTGCTTTTCCAAAAAACCGCCCAGTTACATAAACGTTATTTTGACTGTCCGTTTCAATAGAATAACCAGATGCATCTATACTTACTTTAATATTTATAGCCCATAAAAAGTTTCCAAATGCATCCATTTTAGAAACATACAAATCATTCGTTCCATAACATTGTAGCTTATAACTTGATGTATCTGGATCAAAATCAGCAATATCTGTATAATAACCGGTTGTATAAACATTGCCATTTAAATCAACTGCTATTGCACTTCCCACATCTTGAAATTTACCTCCAAAACTCTTAGCGAATTCCAACTTTGGTAATTGTGCATTTGCATCAAGAAAATTAAATAGAATTATAAAAAAATACATTCTTTTCATATAGCAAAAGTATTCATTTCTATTCAAAAAAAATAGTTGTAAAATCTAAAAAATAATTCAAATTGTTTCAATGATATTTGACTTTTAGTTTATGATTTAAATTTGAAAACTTTTAAAAAGCATATTAAATGAAAAACATTGTAATACTGAGTGGTGCAGGCATGAGTGCCGAAAGTGGTATCAGCACTTTTAGAGATGCCGGCGGTTTATGGGAAGGACATGATATTATGGAAGTGGCGAGTCCTGAAGGCTGGCGCAAAAATCCTGAATTAGTAACTGAATTTTACAACAAAAGGCGCCTACAATTGGCCGAAGTGGAGCCAAATGCGGGTCACCTTGCACTAAAACTATTAGAAGCTGAAAACCAAGTAACCATCATTACCCAAAATGTAGATGACTTGCATGAACGCGCTGGCTCAAATACCATCGTCCATTTGCATGGCGAGCTCACTAAAATGCGAAGTAGCGAATATGAAAATGATATTTACGAGGTAGGATATGAAGCCATTTCATACGGCACTTTATGTAGCAAAGGCACTTTACTGAGACCGCATATCGTATGGTTTGGAGAGGCTGTACCAATGATTGATAAAGCGATTGATATGATTTCCAATGCGCAAGTTTTAATCATAGTAGGCACCAGTTTAGAAGTATATCCAGCGGCTGGTCTAATGCATTATGCACCAACAGATTGTTTAATTTATTTAATTGATCCTAATAGACATCAAAATTTAAATAATTCCCGAATTGAATTAATAAAGGATACAGCAGCAAATGCATTGCCTAAATTGGTGACAGAATTGATTTCGAAATCTTAAATTTCATTTACCATTTTGCTCCAGGATATGCTCTTTGCAGAAACTGCATTTCAGAAAGTAAATGGCCTAAATATTCAGTATGAATGCCATTGATACCACCAATAATATTATTTTCAGAGTTTGGTATTTCTAAACCAGCTTCCTCTAAAACATTCGATATTTCTGCTTTCCATAGTGGATAAATATCCCTTAAACTAAAACTAATTCCAGATGTAATTAGGACCTTGTCTGTTTCATTCATTTCGAACAAATCAGACGTAAATCGCCATAATTCCACAAGTGCATTTTTAGTTCTTTCATTGCTTTCTTTAGTCCCTTTACCAAAACGAATGATCCATTCGCTGCTATGTCTAAAATGGTATTTAACTTCTTTCAACCCCTTTGTTGCCAAGGCTACCAATTTTTCATCACGACTATTTAACAAGGCTTCGTATAAAAATTTTGCATAGGTAGAATAGAGCATTTGTCGCAACATGGTGCAAGCAAAATCACCATTGGGTTGCTCTACTAACAAATGGTTGTAGTATTCGCGTTCACTTCTTAAAAAGGCTAACTCATCTTCACTTTTTTCGCCATTTAGTTCACTTGCATATTCATAAAAATCTTCGGCTTGCCCCAACAAATCAAGCGAAATATTAGTCATGGCCAAATCCTCTTCAAGAATAGGCCCACAACTGCACCATTCTGCCAATCGTTGCGCCAATATCAAATTGTCATCTGCTAAACGCAACACAAAATTATAAAGTTCAATTTTAGTGGTCATGGTTGTATTGATTAAATATTTTTAGCGCCTTCTGGCATTTTATAGAATGTTGGATGTCTGTAAATTTTATCATCGGCAGGATCAAAGAATTCAGCTTCTTCTTCAACTGTTGTTGCGGCAATACTGTCCGATGGAACCACCCAAATTAAACGGCCTTCGCCCCGTCTGGTATAGATATCTCTAGCATTTTGTAAAGCCATATTTTTATCCGATGCATGGATACTTCCTTCGTGTTTAAAAGGACTACCACCTTTTTGAATAAATACTTCCCAAAGTGGAAGTTGATCGTTATTATTTTCCATTTTATTGTTTTTTAATGATTGATTGATAGGTTATACTTTATATACTGGCAGCTGTTTGAATAGCATTCATTTTTTCAGAATAACTCATAACCGCTTGACGCACCCATTTGCCTTCATTGTGGTATTGAATATGGTGTGATATCCTTTTATGATTGCACAATCCGTTGCCTTTAACAACATTCCAAAACTCATCCCAATTGATGTCTCCAATTTCCCAATGTTTAGTTGTTTCGTTAAACTTCAA
Organism: bacterium; assembly: GCA_029945665.1. Taxonomy (GTDB): domain Bacteria; phylum Bacteroidota; class Bacteroidia; order NS11-12g; family UBA955; genus JABMMZ01. Next base: position 38,301 of record JAQSCZ010000001.1, read on the forward strand.
ATCTTTATCAGGCACTGTTAATCCAATGACATAGGCTTGATCGACTGTTTTATCTATAAATTTTTGACGTAAATCGTCATTACTTGCTCTTTTAATTTTCCAATGCATTGATTCTTGGGTATGCCATGAATCTTTATCAGATGGACCAAACATCATTAAAGATGGCCACCACCAGCGGTTCATAGCATCTTGTGCCATGTCTTTTTGAGCAGTTGTACCATTCATCATGGTGGCCATTATTTCATACCCTTGCCGTTGATGAAAACTTTCTTCCTTACATATACGCACCATAGCGCGCGCATAAGGGCCGTAGGAAGTGCGCTGCAACGACACCTGATTAACAATGGCTGCTCCATCCACCAGCCACCCAATTGCGCCAATATCGGCCCAATTTAAAGTTGGATAATTAAATATATGCGAATACTTCGCTTTGCCTTCATGCAATTGCTCTATCATTTCGCTGCGATCCATTCCCAATGTTTCGGCGGCTGAATACAAATACAAACCATGACCACCTTCATCCTGTATTTTCGCCAATAATATTTTTTTTGCCCTCAGTGTTGGTGCTCGCAATACCCAATTGCCTTCCGGTTGCATACCTATTACTTCCGAATGGGCATGCTGTGTCATCTGTCGCAAGACCGTTTTTCTATAAGCTTCAGGCATCCAATCTTTAGGTTCAATTTTTTCATCTCGTTCAATCAAAGAATTGAAGTGGTTTAATTTTTCTTCTTCTGTCATTATCTTTAAATTTTAATTGTCAATAGATATTTATTTTCAAACATTGCCCCAGTTTTTCAATTCTTCTTCCGACCACAAATCAGGAAAGAAAATTCGGCGTTGAAATTTGGGATGCATGTATTTTCTCCAATCACTACCACCAGTTGCTTCAGCGTTTCCAAGATATTTACCAGCGGCATTGTAATGGGCCATAACCCAAGAAACATTCACAGTATAATCGTAATGTCTCATTGCATTTATCAATGCTTTGTCTTGCTTAATTGCTTCAGGCAATTCTTTGAAACGGGTCCATAAATTGGTGGAATTATACTGTTCCATTTTAATCAAAAAATCGGACTTATATCTTTGTTCAAAAAGGGTAATCAAAGTATTTTTTTTACCCGTAGCATGGTCCTTACCAGCCGCTTGCCAGTATAAATGTTCATAGGCATGCTCGTAGGGTGTATTTCTATCAATGGTTGCTCTGAATCTGTGATCTATTAAATTAATTAGCTCAGTAGATGAAAACTCAATGAGTCGATATTGTGCACTTTGAAATCCACTTGCTGGTGTTAGCGTATTTCTGAATTTCATATATTGTTCCTTTTCCATGCCATCACCCATGATATCAAATGAGGAGGACAACATATCGAAATAACGGCTTATTCGCCTCAATTTTTCTGTAAAAAAAATGGCATCTATGGCTTTATTCGCACTAACTTGATCGATTTCCCATAATATCATTTTAAACAAAAGTTCATTAATTTGATGGTACATTATAAACACCATTTCATCGGGTAAAGTAGTGCGTTGTATTTGTAAATTAAGGAGCGCATCTGTGTGAATATAGTCCCAATATGTAATTGGCTTGGCCCATACCAAACCTTCTAAATGCACCTCTGGATTCTGATTAATTGCTTTGAATTTTTCTTCAATGCGTTGATGAATATTTTGTTGTTCTTCGGTCATCCTTTTAATTTTATTTATACTGAATTAGTGGCTGTAGCTTTCCAAGTTCTTTAAGTCGAATAATATGCGAATACAACGCCGCGCCAAAACTAGATTTTAAATTATACGGCATACCAAAATCTTTGGCAGTTTTTTCTACAATTGGTGCAATTTCAGGATAGTGTATATGGCAAATATTGGCAAATAAATGGTGCTCAATTTGAAAATTCAAACCGCCCACATACCACCCAATTAATTTATTATTTCTTGCAAAATCGGAAGTAGTATGCAATTGATGAACTAACCAATCTGATTGAATAGAATGACCTGGGATTGGCTGTTCGGCACCTTCTACCACATGTGCCATTTGAAAAACAAAGCTTAAAATTATACTAGCGACCCAATGCATGATAAAAAATCCGATTAATACTTGCAATAGACTATAAGTGGTTAACCAAAGTGGCAAACCGAGTATAATTGTTAAATAAATAATTTTACGAAAAACCATCTTGGTATATTCACTTGAAATATCCTTATTTTGTCCCTTCACTAACCCATTTTTATTATAATTAAACAATCTTGAAAAATCATTGATTAGCATGGTCAATGTCATCAATCCATAAAAAAAGAAGGCATAAATAAATTGAAATTTGTGAAACCATTTTAATGGTTTATTCTCCGATAAACGGATAGGACCCTTTGAATCAATATCCTCGTCCAAACCAGAAATATTGGTATAAGTATGGTGCAAAACATTGTGCTGAATTTTCCAGTTCAATATGTTACTTCCCAGCAAATACAATGTACCAGACAGTACTTTATTTACCCATTGTCTTTTTGAATAAGCGCCATGACAGGCATCGTGCATAACGCCCATGCCAACACCTGCAACTCCTATGCCCATTATCACGGTCAATATTGCCGCAACATATAGTGGCATCGACACTGTTAAAAGTAAAATATAGGGAACGAGATATAGGGAAAGCATTACAAAAGTTTTTATAACCATTGCCGCATTGGCCTTTGTTGAAATATGATTAGTTTTAAAATAATCATTTACATTTTTTCTGAGTGTTTGAACAAACAATTTTTCTTGGTGATCGTGTGGGATAAATTTAACAATATTCATGTAGGGAAATTCTTAAGAGATTAGGTTTTTTTAATTGGGGATTTTGGTACTACCATCAAAAAGATGGTGAATTAATTTATCAATTTGTGACAGTGGTGTTTCCTGAGTAATTTCATTTGCTTTAATAAAATCTGCTATGATTTCGTTCTGCTCATTTCCTTTCTCTAATGCTACTTTGTATTCCATATCACTAAAGGAAACCATGCTGTAAAGCGGGAAATATTTATTAGGAAATAATTCACTAATTCTGCGTTCTACTTTTTGCTGTAATTGATAATTGGCATCACTTACTTTATCGCGCATTACTAAATAGTTTTGCAAAGACAAATCTTGCACTGCATCACCATTTGGTTTCCTAGATATTTCATACGCTTTGAAAACTTCAGACCAATTTTCATTATGCGCTTTCATCAATGAAAAAAGCACTGAGCAATCTTCGAAGCCGCAATTCATACCTTGACCAAAGAATGGAACCGTAGCATGGGCTGCATCGCCCATTAACGCCAATTTTCCATGGGTCCAAGGAAAACAGCGAATGATTGCCAACGAAGACAAAGGATGTGAATTCCAACTATCTGCCACTTCTGGCATTAAATGATAAAAATCCGGAAATACCATTCTGAAAAAACTGTCTACATCCGACTTAGTTTTTAAATCATTAAAACAAAAATCATGTCCTTCAAAAGGCATAAATAAAGTACAAGTAAATGACCCATCAAAATTTGGTAAAGCAATCAACATAAAACGACCCCGAGGCCAAATGTGCAAAGTTTCCTTCTCCAATTTATAGGATCCATCCGCATTTGCTGGCAATAAAATTTCTCTATAACCATCGGGAATATAATTTTGAGAATAACTAAACCTATCCAGTTTTTGCATAGCACTGTATCGAGCTGCAGAAAAAGCACCATCCGTTGCAAATACAACATCGGACTTATACTCGGACAATTCACCCGTTTGTGTATGACGCAAATAAGTGACACCATTGTCAAAATCAACATTCACACATTCTTGGTTGAAATTTATTTTCGTATTTAATTTCTCTTCCGCAATATCCATTAACTTGGCATTTATTTCGCCACGGGAAACTGAATAAATAGCTTGACCACTTGAACCATAAGGCTGATAAGCCAAAGTATTGTCTAAATTATGAATGGTACGACCATGCATAGGAATCGCAATTTTCCTGATTTCATCACCTATACCTACTTCATCCAAGGCTTTCCAACCGCGATAAGAAGTTGCAAGATTTATCGACTTACCTGCCGATATTTTTGTAAGTCGCATGTCTGAACGCTTTTCAAAAACCTCAACTTGATATCCTGCTTTTGCAAGATATATGGCCCATAATGAGCCAACCAAACCCGACCCAATAATTGTCGCTTGTTTCATTTTATTTTGCTTCTGTTTTTAGTTCAGGTATCTCCATTACATGACCGCATTCTTTGCAAGTCCTTAAATCCACATCGTCATAAAACCCCTGCATCAAAATGGGTAATTGACCAACAATATCATTACAATGAAAGGTGGCTCTATACAACTCGGTATCGCAGCTTTCACAATACCAAGTGCAGGCATCCAACTCCTCTTTTTGCCTTTCTCTTTCTATGACTACACCAACTGTATTCGGAAAACGCTGTGGTGAATGCTCTACTCTTGGAGGCAATAAAAACAATTCCCCCTCTTTAATAGTAATCACTCTAGTTTTACCAGCTTCGCGAATGGGCAATTCCATATCGCCTTCTAATTGATAAAACAACTCCTCGCATTCGTTATAGTGAAATTCCTTTCTAGCATTTGGACCACCAACCACCATTACCATAAAATCGCTGTCTTTATACACCACTTGATTTCCAACTGGTGGCTTTAATAAATGGCGATTATCATTGATCCATTTTGTAAGATTGATAGGATTTGAAACTTTCATAAATAATATTTATAATGTGCCTCTTCTAGCCTGTTCTGCCTCAATAGATTCAAACAAGGCTTGAAAATTTCCTTTGCCAAAAGAACGCGCTCCTTTTCTTTGAATGATTTCAAAAAACAAGGTTGGACGGTCTTCGACAGGTTTCGTAAATATTTGCAACAAGTAGCCTTCTTCATCCCTGTCTACCATAATGCCCCACTTTTTTAATTCATTTAAATCCTCTTCTATCATTCCTACCCTTTCAGCAACATTGTCATAATAGGTACCAGGAACATATAAGAACTCAACCCCTCTTTTGCGCATTTCAGAAATTGTAAACACAATATCATCGGTAGCAACCGCAATATGTTGACAACCCGGACCTCTATAAAAATCGAGATACTCTTCTACTTGCGACTTCTTTTTACCTATTGCTGGCTCATTGATTGGAAACTTAACGTATCCATTGCCGTTGGTCATTACTTTGCTCATCAAAGCCGTATATTCTGTAGAAATATCTTTGTCATCGAATGTCACAATATTGGCAAAACCCATCACATCAGCATAAAAATTCGACCATTTATTCATACTGCCCATTTCAACATTTCCCACCATGTGATCAATGTATTTCAAACCTGTTGAAATTGGATGATATTCTGTTTTTAAAGCCACATAACCAGGTAAAAAAATTCCTTTATAATTTTTTCTTTCAATAAAAATATGCACTGTGTCGCCATAGGTGCGAATGCCAGCGCGCTTAATTGACCCATATTGGTCTTCAATAGTCTCGGGCAATAGGTAATTCTCAGCACCTCTCGTTATGGTTTGATGGTAGGCATCATAAGCATCATCTACCCATAAAGCAATTACTTTTACACCATCGCCATGTTTTACCAAATGCTTTGAAATATCGCTATCAGGATCAAGCGGTGTTGTTAATACCAATCGAATTTTACCTTGTTGTAAAACATACGATGTGCGATCCTTAATGCCCGTTTCTAAACCAGCATAAGCCAAGTCTTGGAAGCCTAAGGCTGTTTTATAATAATGGGCAGCTTGCTTGGCATTTCCAACATAAAGTTCTATATAATCTGTTCCGTTTATAGGTAAAAAATCTTTGGCATCTGCGAATATTTTTTGAGTTTCAGAATATTGAAAATTCTTTACATTGGTTAAATCTTCTGTTATCATTTTAATTATATTTTATTTGTTTTCGTATTGCCAAGATTGGTAATACGCTTTTATTTCGATTGCGAGGGCTTCCTTGGTTATTTGTACAGGATTGAACGGATCAATCATCACAGCCAATTCATTGGTTGCTTTTTTTCCAATACTTCTTTCAATGGCGCCAGGATGTGGTCCATGTGCCAAACCACCCGTATGTAAAGTAATCTGACCTGGTTGAATATCATTTCGACTCATAAAATCACCATCCACATAATACAACAATTCATCGCTATCAATATTACTATGGTGATAGGGTGCTGGAATGGCATCAAGATGATAATCGTACATACGAGGTACAAAAGAACAGATGACAAAATTATTCGCTTGAAATTGTTGATGAATCGGAGGTGGCATGTGTACCCTACCCGTGATGGGCTCGAAATCGTGAATCGATATGGCATAAGGATAGGAACAACCATCATAGCCTATAACATCGAAGGGATGGGTGGCATAAACATACGGATATATTAAGCCACGTTTTTTTATCTGAATCAGAAATTCGCCCTTCTCATCATGGGTTTCCAAATCAGTCGGAAATTTCATATCCCTTTCGCAGAAAGGCGCATGTTCCAAAAACTGTCCGTATTGATTTCTATATCTTGCGGGCGTTTCAATCGGACTAAAAGACTCCACAAACAATAATTTATTATCGGCTGTATCAAAACTAATTTGATAAATTGTACCTCTAGGTATAATGATATAATCACCGTACTTGAAATCAATTTTACCATACATCGTTTTTAACACCCCCGAGCCTTTATGAACGAATAACATTTCGTCTGCATCCGCATTTTTAAAAAAATAAGTTTCTACACTTTTGGTTGGCGAAGCAATGCCAATATGTAAATCGTTATTAACGAAGAGCACTTTGCGACTTTTAATATAATCTGCTTCGGGTGCTACATTAAAACCGAGGTAACTTCTATTTTGCAAATTATCTTCAAATGCTATTTCAGGACGAACACTAATTGGTTGTCCCATTTCCTTCACAATGGTTGGAGGATATAGATGGTAAACCAACGAGGAAACACCTGCAAAACCTTCGGTTCCAAATAACTCCTCGTGATACAATTGGCCATTTGGTTGTCTAAAAACGGTATGGCGCTTGTGTGGTATTTTTCCTACTTGACGATAAAGTGGCATATATATTTAAACTATTAAATTGATTACAAAAGGGTTGTTGGACAGATGTATGCGGACTTTGGTATTCCTGTTTTAGAAAGCTCGGCAAATCCACCTCTTATTTCTGTAAAATTATTCCACCCTCTTTGTTTCAAAATCGAAGCAGCTATCATACTTCTGTAACCACCTGCACAGTGCAAATAGAAATGCTCGTTTTTGGGAATTTCAGCCAAATAATTATTGATTTGATTGAGTGGCATATTGATAGCACCTATAAGGTGTTCAGATGCAAATTCACTTTTTTTCCTAACATCAATCACGCGTGGTTTTTCATTGTACTTAAGCGCTAATAATTCTGCTGCCGCTCTATCAATCGTTTCAATGTTTTTGTTTGCCAACAACCACGATTCAAAACCACCTTTCAGATAACCAATGACACCATCGTATCCAACGCGCGACAGGCGTGTAACAGCCTCTTCAACTTTATCTGGGTAGGTTATCAATAGTATTTTCTGATTAATATCACTAATCATTTCGCCAACCCATTGGGCAAAACTACCTTCCAAACCTATGTTAATGCTATTGGGAATAAATCCATTTTTAAAATCTTCTGCATTTCTGGTATCCAATACCAATGCTCCAGTTTCATTGGCAATGGCTTCGAATTCATCAACTTCAAAGGCGTGCATAGCATTATCAATAACCTTATCAAAACTTTCATACCCCTTAATATTTAACAACACATTACTTGGAAAATAAGCTGGAGGTGCAGTTAAACCAGTTAATAAAACTTTAATGAATTCTGCTTTACTCAAGGCAGGATTTAGCGCATAGTTAACCACCTTTTGATGGCCTAATGTATCGGTAGTTTCTATGCTCATGTTTTTACCACAAGCACTACCAGCACCATGATTGGGATAAACGATCAAATGATCTGATAAAGGAATTATTTTGTTATGAAGAGAATCGTAGAGCATACCAGCCAATTTCTCTTCCGTTAATTCTGCAATAACATGTTGAGCTAGGTCGGGCCTACCAACATCTCCAATAAACAAAGTATCACCGGTAATAATACCATGTTCTTTGCCTGTTTCATCAATGAGTAAATAAGTTGTACTTTCGAGCGTGTGCCCAGGTGTGTGAATGGCTTTTACAAGACAATTACCAACTCTAAATATTTGATTATCCTCTGCCACCAAGGCCTCAAAACCAGGTTTAGCAGTTGGACCATAAACAATGGCCGCTCCAGTTTTTTTTGCTAAATCAAGATGACCACTCACAAAATCGGCATGAAAGTGGGTTTCAAAAACATATTTTATATGCGCTTTATTGATATTTGCTTTATCAATATAGGGTTGAACCTCGCGCAGTGGATCAAATATTGCGACTTCGCCCTCACTTTCAAGATAGTAGGCAGCATGGGCTAAACAACCGGTGTAAATTTGTTCAATTTTCATATTTTAAAACTTTTAAAAGCCATATTTTTACTTAATATATATAAAGACCTTTTTATCTTTTTATTGCACAAAACTAAATACAATAGCATATAGTTGCAAGGGCTATGATAAAAATCATAAGGCGAATAGTTGAACCTGAAAAAAGTAAGACATGCAACAAAAGGTTAAACATATTTCATTGAATGAAAAATTTATGTTAAATTTGCAATATGCCCTTATTTAAAAACATTATAGAAACCCAGGCATTTGGTGTTTGCAGTAAGTTAGGCGAAAAAATGGGTTTAAGTACAAAAAGAATTCGTTTATTCTTTTTATATACCAGTTTTCTAACCCTTGGATCACCAATTATTATTTATATGGTGATGGCATTTTGGATGAATATGCGAAAATACGCTCGCGAAAAGCGCACAGCAGTTTGGGATTTGTAATTAGTCCTTCAAATGCAGTTCAACATCTTTACCATTGATGGCTTGCACCACCCAAGTTTCAGTTTCCTTTAATCGCAATATTTTCCATTTGCTGACATTATTTGAACCCGATTGCGGTGTAAAATTAATGGTTGATTTATCACCACTAAAATCCCAAGTACCTGTTTCTTTATAGTCAAATACATTGAAGGGCCGATATTTGATTTCATAAGATTTATCTTTTTTAATAGCAATTTGATAATTGAAATAGGCATTTTTATAATCATCTGTTTTATTTGTACCTTCTTCAAATGCTTGATCGAGATACCAAGTATTGATTGCCCTGTGGGCTTTGCTTCTTAAACTAAACTTTGGACCATCCTCATATTTGCAAGCAGTGAAGCAGATAATAAGTATAAATAAACCACCAATATATTTGATCATAAAAACAAATTTAGTCAAAAAACAATACTATTTTAGAGAAGTGTTAGATTTTGAGCTCTAAAAAAAAGGCTTTAAAAAAAAGTGTACAGGAGATATCGCAATTCTGCAAACCGATTTTTGACAAATGAGTAAGGTTGTAAGTCAAATTTTATTAAGATTTAGACTACAAATCCAAATGATTGGAAGTACATAGGATTTAACAAAAATCAAGAATTTCCTTTAAGCCAATTAGTTTAATTCATATAAATAGGTAGCCATAATAGATGCTGTAAATTCAACATAAAATACAAATTTTATAAATTCCATTATGCATTCATTTACCATTTTTGCAGATTTAGATTTCAATTCTCAATTTGAGAAAAAATGCAGGAACGAAACGAGCAAAAGAGAGTGTGCATAACCTTCTAAAAATTGATTATCAAATTGTTACGTTGATTTTCTGGAACGGTTTTGGTCGTGGCACGAATAGTGAAATACAATGCATAGGAGTTCAAATGTAAGTTAGACATAATCTGATACATATTCTTTCAAAATATACAAATAAATAAAATCGGGGCCCTCTTTAAAAAATCAAGTTGACAAGCAGATACCGCGCTATAAAACACCAACACATGGGGGTTTCATATTTTTTGGACCCCCTGTGTTATGATATGACTTTTTAAAATTACTTTTGATAAACTTTAAAGAATGCGACCAAAAACAAATCAAAATTTTTTATATGGTATTTGGGTCTACGTCCTTTTATCACTTGCTATATTATCTATAGTAAATTTAGGTTTGTTTAGTTACAATAAAATTTCAGATGCTTTAAACAACTTAAAAAGTAGAATTAATGAGAATATAGAACTAACGTCGATTAAGAACATAAGATTAGACTACATTAAAATGGATAACATGATGGAGATGTATTTAATTACAAACAAAATGTTCTATCTCAATCAATTTGATACTTTAGCAACAAAAACCAAACGTACAATCGCGCAACTCAATCAGTCGAAAATAATTAATCCCTATGAATCTGCCTTATTGGATTCTCTTAAAACTTCAATTAACTATAAAATCGAAAACCTCGATTATATTATCCTTTATGAGCAAAATAAATCAATTGAAAACTCTATCAACGATTTATTAGAAAGAAATAGCAATAGTTATTTAGAAACGCCTTCTGTTAGTATCATTCCAAAAAAAGAAAAAGTACCAAGAAAGAGTTTTGCCGATCGCATTGGGCTTAAGCGGAAGCAAAAATATAAAACGGATTCGTTGGAAACGAACCAAGCTAGAAATATACCATTAGATGCCAATGGCGATGCAATTGCACGAAAACAAGACTTATTCGACCTCCGTCAATCGTCTGATATTAATCCTAACCTTGAGAACGACAAGGAATTAAATGAATATTTTATGGATTTGTGTCGCGTTATTGAAACTATTGAGATCAATAGAATAGACCAAGAACGCATTGTATCTGAGAAGAAAATCAAACAGGCGAATCAATCGATTCTAATGCTCGGGGTAAGCACTACCCTTTTCCTAATCCTAGCTGCAATTGTATATTTTATCTATATTAAGCGTCTTACAGAAGTTCGAAAAAATCTCGCAGACTCAAAAGATGTTGCCGAGGAAATGACCCTCTTGAAAGAGCGTTTCATGGCCAATATGAGTCATGAAATTAGAACACCAATGAATGCCATTTCTGGATTTGTCGATCAGCTTCAAGTCTCCGAATTAAATGTTATTCAAAAACGACAAATAGGTATTATTCAAAAATCCATAACCCATGTGCTGAATATCATTAATGATATTCTGGATTTTTCTAAATTAAATGCACGTAAGTTAACCCTTGATTTTAAAGGTATGAAAATCCACAACGTGATTTATCAAACCATAGAAATTGTTCAGCCACTTTTGGCAGAAAAACACTTGACATTAACCTGCGAAATTGACCCAAAAATGCCTCCCATATTAATTGGAGACACTTATAGATTGCGACAAATTTTACTAAATATAATAGGCAACGCCATTAAATATACGCATGAAGGCGGTATAGATATTCGAGTAACCGTTTTACCCGAAGAGCACAATGTTTTCTTGGTTAAAATTATAGTAAAGGATAGTGGTATTGGTATAGCTCAGAACGAACTCGCCCAAATATTTAAGGAGTACCACATGGCCGATAATTCTAATTTCAGCAAAGCTGGAAGCTCGGGACTAGGTTTGAATATTACCAAAATGCTTGTTGAGTTATACAATGGACAAATTAGCGTAGATAGCGTTCTTAATAAAGGCACCAGTGTAACTATCTATATACCTTTTAGAGGCGGAAATACTTTGGACTTAGCGCAGGAAAATAGATTTATGAGCAATCGTCAATTTCTGAATGGAAAAAAAATATTGATAGCTGACGATGAACCATTTAACAGGGTATTGCTCAATAATATTTTAGAAAAACACAATGTCATTACTTCAGAGGCAGTCAATGGCGAAGAAGTCTTATTAAAGGTAGAGAGTGAACATTTTGATTGCATTTTAATGGATTTAAAAATGCCTGAGTTAAACGGATTAGAAGCTAGTCAAAAAATACGTAATTCCTCTGATACAAGTGTTAGGAACATTCCTATCATTGCACTTTCTGCAGCCATCACTTCCGAAAATATCCATTTTTTAAACAGCATTGATGTAACAGCATTTCTTGAGAAACCTTTTAAAGAAATCGAATTACTTAACATGCTCTTTAGCGTTTTAGATAATGGCATCATAGAAACAGAAACTCAAACAGAGATTACAGGTACAGTATCCGATAAATCAACACAAAATTTTGACCTCGGCGATTTACAAAAACAGGCCGGATCTGATGTGCATTTTTTGAATGATATGCTAAATACACTAATCAATTCAACAAAAAAAGGAATTGATGAAATAGAAGAGGCGATAACCCACGGAGATTATGATTTAATTAATCTTACTGCTCACCGCATCGCTTCGCCACTTAAGTATATTTACGCCACGGAGTTGTATGATATTATCAAACAAATTGAAAATTATACTGAACCTAATGTTGGTAAAAATCCGGACATAATCAGGCTTCATTTTAACCGGTTCAGAGGTGAATTTAATACCCTCACCAACTTAATTCAAGAATACATGAAAAATACTTAGGGTTCTTTGCAATTGTGGGTTAAATTTGTAATAATTAATGACCACGTCTAAGAATTATAAAGTTTTTGTTGTTGAGGACAATGAATGGTTTAATAAAATGCTGGTGCATTGTTTAACACAGAATCCTGACATAGAAGTTAAGAGTTTTTTCAATGGGGCAGATCTTCTAAAAGCCTTACACGAAAAACCCGATGCAATAACACTCGACTACCGATTGCCAGACATGAATGGCTCAGCGCTTTTGCAACAAATTAAAGCCTTCAATCCTCAACTCGAAGTCATTATGATTTCTGAGCAGAATGACATAGAAGTGGCTGTTGAATTACTCAAATTAGGGGCTTACGATTATCTCATTAAAAATACTGATCTGAACAGTCGCTTACTTAATAATATTAATAATCTTCTAAAGCGAACGCATTTAGAAAAACGCATTGAATATTTGCAAGAAGAAGTTGAACAAAAATTTAATTTTTCAAACTCCATTATTGGTCAAAGTGAAGTTATGAAAAAAGTGTTCAGCGTTTTGGAAAAGGCAAGTGCATCCAATATCAATGTTTCTATCACAGGCGATACCGGCACAGGCAAAGAATTAGTAGCCAAAGCCATTCATTATAACTCGGAAAGAAAAAACAAACCCTTTATAGCTGTAAATATGGCAGCTATTCCTAAAGAATTAATTGAAAGTGAATTGTTTGGATACGAAAAGGGAGCCTTTACAGGTGCTAATGAAAAAAGAAAAGGGAAATTTCTTGAAGCCAATACAGGTACTATTTTCTTGGATGAAATAGCTGAAATGGATTTAGCAATGCAATCTAAATTATTGCGGGTATTACAAGAAAGAGAAGTTACACCATTGGGCAGTAGCACACCTCAAAAAATAGATTGTAAACTAATCATTGCAACCCACGAAAATTTAAAAAAGCTGGTGGATGAAAAAAGATTTAGAGAAGATTTATTTTTTAGAATCATGGGGCTGAATATCCATTTACCACCCTTGCATGAACGCGATAAAGACGTACTATTCATTGCAAAGAAATGTATTGAAGAATTTTGCAAGTCGAATAAAATGCCGATTAAAAGCCTAAAGGAAGACGCTTGTAAAAAGCTTTTAACTTATCCATTCCCTGGCAATGTTCGCGAATTAAAATCTGTTATTGAAGTGGGCATTGTATTAGCTGATGGACCTGAAATTGAGGCCGAAAATATAATTTTTCAGCATGCCGACACGCTTACACAAGTAGCCACTGAAGAGAAAACCATGCGTCAATACAATTATGAAATAATCTCCTTGTTATTAAAAAAGCATGGCGAAGACATTCCTACCGTTGCAAAAATTTTAGACATTAGTTCAGCAACCATTTACCGCATACTTAAGGAATTTAGTTCAACACAAACTACTGCTTAATATTTTCACTTAAAAATAATTGAAGGGCTTCTGCTTTTTGCGTGCCCAAAAGAAATCGTCTACCCGATTTTAGATAAACTTGTAATCCTTTATTACCAGAAACAGTATAGGCCTTTCCCATTTTACCATATCTAATTCCCCATCCCCCGTAATCTTTTAAAGGTTCAAAACTGATTATTTCGTATCGTACTATTTCTTCCCAACGGTATTGTTTGTAACGGATATGAAATGGAAAAAAACGAAACTGAATACCCGATTTGTCTAGTATTGTCGATAAACGAGCAAATGCAAACAAGGCTATTAAAAATAAAAAAAACGCAAACACAAATAAGAAAATCACTACCAATTCAGTATCACTCGTTGGGTTACTGCTCATTTTTTTCTTTAATATAATTTGCTCGTATATTTCATATCCAAATATCCCTAATGTAAATAAGCCGGCCAAACTTAATATCACCCATATCCAAGCTTGCTTAAATTTCTGTATTTCCTTATACATGATACGTTTTAGTTTTAGTTGTGAGAATTTTAGTTAAGCCAATTCGTACGCTAAAATTCAATGCATTACAAAAGTAATAAAAAAGGACATAAAACTAAAGCTGAAAAATAAACTTCCACAGGCTATAATTGACTTCTACCTTGTGCTTGCTAAGTGTTTTATTAAATCACCAGCGTATTTAAAGACTATCTAAACGCATTTTATTTTTATGAAATTTTTAATGGATTCTGTCAACTAAGCAGTCTTCTGGGATTTTAATTTTTCAAGCAGTGAATGAATAGAGGCATTTGTTCTCCCAAAATATTTTGCTGCTTCTAATTTCACTGCTCTATTCAATACCAAAAATAGAATTTTAGCATTGGCTGTCCATAAATGGGTGTATTCAAATATAACATCTGAATTTTTAGCACATAAAAAATAAATATTAAAAGATCACTAAAATGAATGGTATAGCCGACCCTAAGCGCTTAAAAACGACTATAAATGTTTAAAAACAGCTAATGAGAACCTAAGCTGCTCAAATTTGCACCCTATGAAACACCTTATTCAATTGTTTAAAAAATCACTGCGCAGAACACACTGCAATCTGCAACTTATTTATGGCTTACTCTTTATCATTTTTTTTAAATTGCTAAAATATCTCAAATCAAAATTTAGAAACCAATAATTTGCCATTACCAAATCAAAATTAAATATGGTTTTATCTTTGGACTTATCTTATAAGTATCCGGTTTAGAGCGCCCAAAACAAGTATCTACGGTTTCACAAAATGCTGTGTCAACACCTGCGTACCATCACTTAACTGAACCACATACATGCCCTTTACTAAATGTCCAACAGCAATCGGCACATTGTTCTGTTTGCTGATAGCTTTGGCATATACCAAGGCCCCTAGTGCATTATAAATTTTGATGGTATAATGTAAATTTATATTTGGCAACTCGATATTAATGAATTCACTGCTGGGATTTGGATACAATAAAAATTGTGGCTGCATAGTTGGTGTATTAATACTGCTGCTATAACCAACCAAAGGCATGGTCATTAAGGATGCATTGACACTGTTCACATAAACAGTATTCTTAGCAACCAATGGATTCAATAAGGAATCTAAACTATTACCAGGATACATGGCACCTCCATTATTCATGTTGCGATTAAATCGCGGATAATTGGAGGAACTAATGTCTAATCTAATTTTATGACCTGCTAAAAAAGTAATACATGTTGCGGGCAACTCCAATTCACAATCATAGACCTTACCTGCCACCAACATTGATGTGGAAGCGAATGTCAGACCATTTCTAAATCGCATTCGCATGGATTTGTCTAGTACCAACATCGATCGCCCATCTGGATAAACATCGGTTAATCGGACATCGAAATCGGTATCTAGTTTATCGGATGATACTATTAAATGTATTTTTACACTGCCTTTTAAAACAACATCTTTACCGAGTGTTGCAGTACTAAAAATCAAGATATCATTTCTACTTTCTACCTTGGCCACTTGATCGTATGGACCTTGCACCAAATCGTTCCGCAAGGTACTCCCCCCAACGGTAGGCGAAGGATTAGTAGGATCGTAATTAAAACTTAAACTATCTGTAGTCGAAATCGATTTTGCATTGTCTATACTGCCATCTTTGTGTAAATAAAATAAAATATCTGTGGTATTATTTGGCGGCCAAATTGCACTGCGTTGCCATTTATTATCTCCCATTTGATAATAGGTTACAAATGCATTCAGATCCCATCCATTGTTTTGACTTCTTAAATAATAATCAAAATACAGCATCGCCATTGAATCATTCCAGGCTGCTGAATTAGGATATGTTAATTCCCCCTGAACATTGGTTCCCACCTGCGCTGTGCCATGTCCACCATGCACCCATGGACCAACTAATATTTTGTGTTTATCTCTTACATTGACAGCCGAGCTGTTTCTAATTTGATTAAAAAAGGGAAGCATAAATTCTATGGTATGATCATACCAGCCACCAATCATAAAACAAGGCACTCTGATACTATCTGGATAATTGTTGGCGGCTTCTACAAAAGTCCAAGTATTGTCGTAATAAGGATGTGCCATTAAGGTTTTTGATAATCCGAAGCCCAACTGATCGAGTTGTTGCACATACTCAGTTCTTAAATTGCCATTTGGAAAATACTCGTTATAATCATATTGCGGTGCTGCTACCAATGGACAAATACAAGTTAAATGCGGAGGATTTTTTGCCGCGGTTTGATATTGTACCCGACCTAATGCAGATGGACCCCAAGTGCCAACTTTACCATTGCTCCATGTTTGTGAAGCTATCCATTCTACTGCTGAATAACCATCGTCGCCCATGGTGGGACTGCCAGGATAAGCCGCCTTTTTTGAACCGTAAAAGCCTCGCCAATCTGCCACTACAAAAATATAATTACTGCTGTTCAAATTGTTGCCAATACCCATGGGTAATCCAAATCTATAAAGCTGCCGATTGTAAGGTGTTTGAATCAAAATAACTGGACCATTCAACATGCCTGTAGGCTTGTATATATCAACAGCCATATGTCTCCCATCCTTTAAAGGAATAGAATCAATTAAAGGTGTTAAAATAGCGTATGTTGACAGTCGGAATAACAGCAAGGTAATTAATAAAAACAATGCTTTCAAATGCATTCCTATTTCAATATCATTTTTCATAAAAACAAACATACAAATACCTCGTTAAGCGATAAAGGGAATCTTAATAACAAAGTAGATAATTCTCCAAAATTAACTACACTTTCACTGGTGTATTTTATTTAGAAAAGAGATTTCTAACCAATCCTATTTCGATTAGATGGCGATAGGTTTTGGTATTGGCTCCCACATTTTTCAACTCATTAGTCAAACCACAATAGAAAGCATATTGAGGCATAATCCACCAATCTTTCTTAATTGCTATGCGGTAGGCAAGTCGACCCGATAAGCCCATTCCGAACTTGTTAAGCATGTTTCTTGAACTGTTGTCAATGCGTGTGTTCACATCAGGTTTATCGGCACTAAAAACCGTATTTTTATAGCCCTTCATTTGAGCATTTAATAAGAAATTAGTTTCTACTCCGAGACTAAAAGTCAAATGGTTATCCTTAATTTTAAAATTGAAGGGATAAATACCTAATCCCAGAATTGACTTATTAATTTCAATACCAGTTGTAGTTATCTCTTCAGGCTTGCGCGCAGTTGTATAAACATACCCGTTATAGGAAGATGACCTTAGGGTAAACAAAAAGGAGTGATTGGCTATTTTTACATTGTCTAATCCTATGCCAAAATTCGACCCTTTAAGACCTGAATAAAAAGTGCTAAAATTGGCATTGTCCTTTTTGTAATCAAAGAAACGGTTGTTATTTAATCCACCAAATAACATGAGGCTCTGACCAGTTAATCCAACCACATTGCCCAACATAATAATTAACACCAATAACCTTACTTTCATCGTCTTTGTTTTACTTTTAATACCATTTAGACAAAATTATTGTATCTACTTCTGAATTATGACACAAATAATACAATTCTTTTTAAATGATCGCTGCGAAATTATGATTTGCAAGATGTTGAAAGGATGACGATCATCAGTAAAATACATAATCGATGTCATATAAATCATTTAGTTGCGGCTTTTAAATCTATTGCAAATCCTTACTATCACTTGGTAAATCAGAAAAAATAACAAAACAAACTACCATATTTTCAATGTCATTAATTGGTCATATTATTTAAAAAGGCGCATGCACGTTGCGATTTTCTTTTTTACGAGAAATCACACCCCTAATACCCTAAAATTCTGACAACTATTTTTTAGTAAAGCGTCTATTGCATTGCTTGACCACTCTGTGAAAGAGAAACAAAAAAGGGAATACATTGCTGCATTCCCTTCTTCTTTTATAGTGTTGTGTGATTCTATTATTATGAGCAACCGCTGGTTGTACCACAAGTCAAGCAAGTGTAGCAAGTGCCTGAGCGCACTGTAATATTGCCACAACTTTTACAAGCTGGCGCATCACCCATTGTCGGCGGTGTTGCAGGCTTAACACTGGTGTGCATTTTATGACCATGAGCTACTGGCGCTGGCTTAGACTCGGAGCTTTTTACTGGCTCTTTAATTTCATTTTGAGCTAAGTTATAAGCTGGTTGTATTGGCATTTCATCAGCAATTTTTGGCTTAACATGCAATTGGTCTTGGTGGTTCAAATATTCGAAGCCTAACAAACGGAATATGAAGTCGACTACAGAAGTAGAAGATTTGATATTTGCATGTCCTTCTACCATACCACTTGGTTCGAATCTACTAAATGTAAATTTCTCGTAGTATTCTTCCAATGGTACACCATATTGTAAACCGATAGATACTGCAATTGCGAAACAGTTCATTAATGAACGGAAACTAGCGCCTTCTTTGTGCATATCTACAAATATTTCACCAAGCGTGCCATCTTCATATTCACCAGTTCTTACGAACACTGTATTACCATCAATTTTCGATTTCTGAGTAAAGCCTTTGCGTTTGTTTGGCAATACTTTACGGGTAGCAATATTTGAGAGTTGTTGTTTGAATACAGGGTTGTTACTATTGATAATTAATCTAGCAGCTTCCAATACAATCTCTGGCGTTAAATCTTCAACTCTGGTTGTAGGTGAAACACCAACTGCTTTCTCAACAGAGGCAACTACATCACTTACTGTTTCTTCAACTTCTTCGGTTTTCTTTTCCGATTTATTTGACAATGGTTGAGACAATTTAGAACCGTCTCTATAAATCGCATTGGCTTTAATACCCATTCTCCAGCTCATTTCGTAGCATGACTTAATATCTTCTATGGTTGCTTCGTTCGGAAGATTAATGGTCTTAGAAATCGCACCTGATATAAATGGTTGCGCTGCAGCCATCATGCGTATGTGTGAGTGTGCATGCAAGAAACGGGTTCCTTTGTTACCGCATTTGTTAGCTGTATCGAATACAGGATAGTGCTCTTCTTTCAATAATGGGGCACCTTCAATTGTCATAGTACCAGTTACAAATTCATTAGCAGCTTCTATTTCTGCAGCTTTGAATCCCAATGCTCTTAATAAATTAAAATCAAGATGGTTGTACTGAGCAGGCGTGAATCCAAGTCTTTCGATGGTCGCTTCGCCTAAAGTAAATACATTGAATACAAAGTCAATATCAAATGCTCTCAACAATTCAGATTCAATTTTTTCGATATCTACTTCGTTAAACCCTTTTGCTTTTAAAGCTTCGTGGTTCAATGCTGGAGCACCTACCAAGGTAGCATGTCCTTTGGCGTAATTGATAATTGCATCAGATTCAGCTTGGGTATAACCCAATGTTTTTAAAGCTGCTGGTACTGCGTGATTAATGATTTTAAAATAACCACCACCGCTTAATTTTTTATATTTTACCAATGCAAAGTCAGGCTCGATACCAGTGGTATCACAATCCATTACTAATCCAATGGTTCCGGTTGGAGCAATTACAGTTGACTGTGCATTTCTATAACCAAATTTTTCACCGTACATTAACGCTTTGTCCCATGCGTTGCAAGCTGCTTTCAATAAATCTTCAGGGCAATATTGAGGATCGATAGCAACGGCAGGAATACTTAATCCTTCGTAGGCCAAAGGTGTGTTATAAGCTGCGTAACGGTGATTGCGAATAACGCGCATCATGTGTTTTTTATTTTTCTCATACATGCGGAAAGGACCTTTAGCGGCAGCGATTTCGGCACTGGTGGCATAAGATTGACCGGTTAGTATAGAAGTTAATGCACCACAAATAGCGGTTGCTTTTTGACTGTCATAAGGAATACCAGAAACCATTAACAAAGCACCTAAGTTAGCGTAACCCAACCCAAGTGTACGGTAATCGTAACTTAATTGAGCAACCTCTTGACTAGGGAACTGAGCCATTAATACGGATACCTCAAGTACGGTAGTCCATAAACGGATGGCGTACTCATAAGACACAATATCGAATTCTAATTTATCAGCATCAAAAAACTTCATTAAGTTTAAAGAAGCTAAATTACAAGCTGTATTATCTAAGAACATGTATTCTGAACATGGATTAGAAGCATTGATTCTTCCACCTTCAGGACAAGTGTGCCATTCGTTGATGGTATCATCATATTGTACACCAGGATCAGCACAAGACCACGCAGCATCGCCAATAGCATCCCATACTTCATTAGCTGGTAATGTTTTGAAAACTTTGCCATCGCTTCTACCTATTAAATCCCAATTGGCATCTTGCTTTAGGGCTTCAAAAAATTTATTAGGTATGCGAACTGAATTGTTAGAATTCTGTCCTGATACTGTTGCATAAGCTTCACCTTCATAATCACTAGGGTAACCAGCGGCGATTAAAGCTGCAACTTTTTTCTCTTCATTTTTCTTCCAATTAATGAAAGACATAATCTCTGGGTGATCTAAATCAAGACACACCATTTTAGCAGCTCTGCGGGTAGTACCGCCAGATTTAATTGCACCAGCCGCTCTGTCACCAATTTTCAAGAAAGACATAATCCCTGAAGAGGTTCCGCCGCCAGATAATTTCTCACCACTGCCACGTACTTTAGAAAAGTTTGTACCAACACCACTGCCATATTTGAAAATACGCGCTTCACGCACCCATAAATCCATGATACCACCTTCGTTCACCAAATCATCATCAACAGACAAAATAAAGCAAGCATGCGGCTGCGGTCTTTCGTAAGCGGAAGTAGAACGGGTTAATTTTTCAGTATCAGGATCGACGTAATAATGACCTTGTGGTTTACCAGCTATTCCATAACTTGAATGTAAGCCTGTATTAAACCACTGAGGTGAATTAGGCGCAGATTGCTGACCTAATATTGAATACACCAATTCTTCATAAAACACTTGTGCATCTTTTGCAGAAGCGAAGTAGTTGTATTTTTCACCCCATTGCTTCCAACAGTCAGCCAAACGATGCGCTACTTGTTTAACACTCGTTTCTCCACCCAATGATCCATCAGACATTGGGACACCCGCTCTTCTAAAATACTTTTGTGCAACAATATCTGTTGCTACCTGACTCCATGCCGCAGGGACTTCTACATTTTTCATTTCAAACACAATATCGCCATTCGGGTTTTTAATACTCGATGTGCGGTACTCGTATTTGAATTGGTCGTAAGGAGATACGCCCTCTTTGGTGTTGAGTCTCTCAAATTTGAGACCCTTTTTCATCTGGTCAAGGTTTTGTTGCATGCTGTTAAAAATGTCGTTTGTTGATGTTATGTACTGTCCTAAAAATAAAAATGACCTCTTGCTTTTCTGCTTTGAGGTCCTTCAAAACTATCTCTATTCAATGCATAAAAAGAAATGGACTTTTCCACATAAATTGGATATCCCTTTAATGACGCTAATTTGACAATGTTGAAAACAAAAAAGTGAAAAAAAAATGTTGTTTTTTGCAAATTTATTCTATCTTCTCACCGCAACAAGAAAGCCTTGTAGAACCTTAACTTGTTGAAGTAACTCTTTCAAAATTACAACAAAATTTCGACAATTAAAAATTAGAAACATCCATGAAACACATTCATTATTTTGACTTTGGGTGTAGTTTAAAATGGTCATTTAAAAATTGTAATTTACAAGACCTAATCACAGCATCATTTTCAACAAAAAAGAACTCCATAAAGCCATGATTTCCATAATTGATTTTGAATAAAACAACAAAGATTTGAATTCTTTTTACCAAATCGAAATTCGTTAATCAAATTATTTTTAAAAAATACCTATCACTTTTGTGAATTGAGTCTAACATTTTAAAACATGCTAATCGGATTAGAATTAATTAAATTTTTTCACAAAGAAATTAAAGATAACCCAAAGCAACCAATGCAGTTAATGCATTTAGAGCATAAGCTCCCTTTCTCCTATCTCAATATTCTTCGAGCATTATTGATTTTGGGTTTATAAGCTTTCTATTGCTACTTTCTTCAAAAGGCACAAATTCAAATATAAAACGTAATTTTGCCTCTAACATATAAATAGAGATGTCGCAATTCCTAAAGATAATCACCCATTTAAAAAGCCAACAAAAGAAAGCACTGGCTGTTTTAATCGACCCTGATCAACCACTTAAATCGGTTGTCTCAATTGCACAACTTTGCCAGAAAAACCATGTTGATTTAATATTTATTGGCGGAAGCCTTGTTACATCTGGTGTTTTATCTGACGCTATTTCTACTATACAATCCAATTGCACCATTCCGGTTTATATTTTTCCAGGCAATGAGTTTATGATTGATGAACAAGCTGATGGTATTTTATTTCTTTCCTTATTAAGTGGTCGCAATCCTGAATACCTTATAGGCAAACAAGTAGTAGCAGCGCCTCAATTAGCTGCCTCTAATTTAGAAGTGATACCAACTGCTTATTTATTAATTGATGGTGGACGCGAAACCAGTGTATCCTATATAAGCAATACTAAACCTATACCTGCCAACAAACCTGATATTGCTGTGGCGACAGCGTTGGCCGGCAAACTCATGGGTATGCAATGCATTTATATGGATGCTGGAAGTGGTGCCGATCATTCGATTAGTGAAACCATGGTGAACAAAGTGCAGAACGCTGTTCAGCTGCCTCTAATTATTGGCGGTGGCATACGCTCCGCTCAAACGGCTTTAAACCTTTACCGCGCGGGTGCCGATGTATTGGTTATAGGCAATGGTGTAGAAGAAAGCCATGGTTTGATAGAAACCATTAGTAAAGTAAAAAGCACACTAGTTGTCGGTGTAGAGATTTAATTAATTGGGGATTGAAGGATTTTAAGATTTAGGAAGGCAAGTTATTGAAAAAAATGTGGCCGCTCTCTCAAAAAAGTTTTTTCCAAATTGAAGCAAAACCCATTTTTAAAACGTCCAAGAAACATGCTAATAAAAAATATTTACCTGCTCGTCATTTGTTTAACTTGGGTTCAGTTAGCACAAGCGCAATCAACTTCTTTCCAATGGGGCAAACAAATTGGCGGAGACTCATCAACAGCTCATAAATTTATAGATTTCAAAACAGATCTGTTTGGGAACACCTATTCCCTTGGCTATTTTTCAGGTACTGTCGACCTTGATCCAGGACCAGCCACCTATCATTTATCCGCATCAGGAAATTTTGGTTTTTACATTCTTAAACTCAATGCATCAGGAAATTTTGCCTGGGCCAAGTCCATTTCAAATAGCGATATAGCAATTGCTAATTCATTGTGCGTTGATGGGTTTGGCAATGTCTATACGACTGGTTATTTTACTACCGTTACTGATTTCGATCCTAGCAATGGTAAATATGTTTTATGACTGTCAGAAAGCTTGCACAAGTATACGTAATATTGTAAATTGCACCA
>JAQSCZ010000002.1 GCA_029945665.1 bacterium
GGCAGTATGCAGAAGAAGTTGGCAGTAGGTAGTAGGCAGTTGGCAGAGGGGAGAGAAGGCAGTAGGCAGTATGCAGGGGCAGTATGCAGAAGAAGTTGGCAGTAGGTAGTAGGCAGTTGGCAGAGGGGAGAGTAGGCAGTAGGCAGTAGGCAGTATGCAGGGGCAGTATGCAGAAGAAGTTGGCAATTGGCAATTTGCAGTTGGCAAGGGAGGTAGGCAGTATGCAGTAGAAAGTAATATTACACTCCGAAGGTGTTCTATTGTGATTACGCTAAAGCTTAATTTGAAGATTCAATTGATCGTTAAGTGCTTAGCGGGTTATGATATATTAGTCTTGTAAAAAAGCATTTAAATTAGAAAACAATGTGAAAGCATTTGAAAAAATTTTGCGACTAGCGGCCTTCAATGTGTTTGCTCATAACTGCAACGATCATAGCAAAAATGTTTCCTTTTTAATGGATGAGAAGGGTTATTGGAAATTGGCTCCTGCTTATGACTTAACATTTTCAAGTTCCAGCCATGGCATGTATAGCACCATGGTTGCTGGCGAAAATGCTCATCCAACAAAGAAACATCTCATTGGATTAGCCAATTATTTTAAGATTAAAAATGCAGCGCTTATAATTGACCAAGTGAGTAATACTGTTAAGCAATGGAAAAAATATGCCGATCAATGCGATGTTTCCAAAGTGTCAAAAAATAAAATTGAGAAAGTAATCAATTGGAAAAAATAGAATATTTTCGTCGGTGTATACCTGTCTGGTTTAGTTATAATATGAAAGGGTAATTAGAATAAAATATGTCAAACATCCAAACAAAACTTCTTTTCTATTTATACCTTGTCGCTGCTTTTGTTTTGCCATCTTGTTTTTTGGTTAAAATACCATTACCAGTAAAAACAATTGCCATACAAGATACCATCCATGTTTATCATTTTATATTAATAGATGGGGCTACCAAGGCCGATCCATTTAAAATAAAAGCCATTATCAAAGAGTCGAAAGATGCTTGTGATTGGCTGGCCGATCAGGCGGATAATAGCGGTCAGAAAGTCTATTTCAAAGAACATTGGATGTTTAACAATGATACCAGCATGGGTAAAACATTTGCATTTCGGTTGCCTTCAAAAGCACTGACTGTATTGTCGAAAAATAAGGCGGCTTTATGGAAATGGGCGAAGAAAAAAACAAAAAGTGAAGTAGGAAGAGCCAGAATAATGAGTTGGGAATCTAGGTTATTGGATACTTTGGTTAACTCAATTGTGGATGCAGAGGCTATTAAATTTCTAAACGCTGTCATAGCAGATGGCAAAACCGATGAGCATGCTATTTTTATGATGCATTTATTAAGGGCCAAGAAAACTAAAATGCAAGGATTTTATGGAGGTAATCGCGCCTATTTTGGCGATAATAACTCCCGCACCATTGCCCATGAAACCTTGCACCATTTGGGTGCAAACGATTTGTATATTCATCACTACTGGCCCGGCGCAAGACGACATTTGGTAAAAAAGAAATTGAAGAATGAAATTATGAATTACTCCAATGATAAAACGAACAATTGTAACAATACTTTTATAAGTAGTTATACTGCTTATTGTATGGGCTGGAGCAACAAGATAGAAAAAAAACAAAAGCGTTTACTCAAGCAAAATCTGATGTCTAAAATGCTATTTCGCAGAAGTTTTAGGTAGGTATTTTGTTAGGAAATTGTCTCCAAAAGAGAGGATAGTCAACTTGGTTGACTATTTTTTAAAAGCCAGAATCTCTTGAATTTGTTCCAAATGTCGTTGTGCGTGAAGTGGAATAAAATGATACCAGTCAATCACTGTCATTTCCCCCAAATAAGGGTGTTTGTGAGTACTGCTGTTTAAAACAATTCGACCATCGACGACCGTTTGTTTAAAGCTTTCACGTTGTTTTGTAAATTGTTCGCGGAAAGCTTCAAAGGTTTTAATGGTGCCTTTGGGTTGCAACACATCAGGCGCCATTACTTTGCGCAGCCTCAAGGTGACAATTATTTTCTCAAGTCGCTCTTGTCCAATTACAGTATCAGTTTCGGCTTTGCTAAAAGGGTCTTGCAACAGCAATAATCCAACCACTTGATCTGTTAAAATAATATGTTCCAATTGCTCGGCAATCGACCATTTACCAGCTATTCTTAATTGTAGTTGCTCGGGTGTTAGCTTACCCACCAGCTCTATTAAGCGAGTGGTATTGTTATCTATTGATTTAAAAAGTAGTTCGCGTATCATCTGTATTTAGGGCGTTTCTAAAATGGTTTTAATATGTTCAAGGATGGGTTGCCATCCTTTGCCTTCATTATATGATTCTTTGTAGCGTTGCTCGCCATTTGCGACTGTTGAATAATCGCCTTGTTTTACTTTTAAGATGGTTTGTCCCTCCAGTGCATTTAAATCATAAACGACATTTAAATAATTCTCTTTTATATCTGCCATATCCGAATTAGGGTCGAAAACAGAATAAGTTAAATTAATAAAGGGCTCAATACGGATTATATAGCCAATCACTGGAATAATTTCTTTACCCTCGTATTCCATTTTCCAAATTAGAGAACTGCCTATTTGCCAATCGGACACTGTTTCACAACCGAACATATATTGTTTTGTATATTCTGGTTGAATGAGCGCCTCCCATACTTTTTCAATAGGGGCATTGATAGCGATTGAATTCTCAATGTATAATGGCTGAACCATGGTTAAACTTTTTTAAGAAACATCGTTTTTAAAACCATCATGGTTTTTTCAACCTTTCCTTCAATTTCACCTTCATCATCTGTTAAACGGATATTTTTAACCATTGTGCCTCTTTTTAATACCGCTGATGATCCTTTTACTTTTAAATCTTTAATGATTTGAACATTGTCGCCTTCATTTAAGCCCGTGCCGTTGCTGTCTTTTACTTCCATTTTAGATTGTTTTATTGGTTGCGAAAGTAACCAAAAATTATTGCTTTTGAAAGGCTAACCAATCTGTTTTATGTATGATATATTTCAATAAATCGTGTTTGATAAGTCCTTTTTGAAATTTTTGAATATGGCATTCCCCTTTAATCATACCAATTTTCTCCAGTACTTTTATACTCGCAATATTGTCTTTTACAACATCTGCTGTTACGCTTTTTGCACCAAGTTGCTGAAATGCTAAATTTGTTAAGTATTGAGCCGCTTGGGTGGCGTAACCTTTATGGTGTTCTTTTTTTGCGATCAGATACCATATTTCAAACTCAGCCAAATCACTCGATTGGCATTCCAATCCACAATAGCCGATAAAGTGCATACCCTTAAAAATTAAGAATGGGAGCGTGACTGCTTCAATGTCCTCATACCGCTGAATTATTTTCTGAACCCTTTCTTGCGCTTCTTCTAATGAACCCATATAGGGGTGATAGGTATATTGAATCAATTCACGGTTATGCCACAATGGAAATAATAAATGAAAGTCATTCTCAGTAATAGCGCGAAAATGAAGTTGGTTTATAGGCATACATACAAAGTTAAACCGCTTGTTGCGAAATTTTAGCTTGGCTATAGTTAATCTTTTTTGAAATTTGTTCACTTGGATGTTCAATGTATTTATAAAATAGCCAAGCAATTGGAAGAATGATAATAAATGGTACTAAAAATAAAACCCAGGCAATAGAAGCGGGTAAAAACCGCATCATTAAGCGAATTAATTGTTTTGCTATTGGATAATGGACCAAGTATAAGGAATAAGAAATTTTGCCAAAAAAATCAAATAAAATATACGATTTTCCCTTGTATTTTAAAATAAAAATAATGGTAAATAGTCCTGCTATTGCAGCAGGTACAGAATCGAGAATACCTGGTATAGAAGTGTAAATGAAGGAGAAAATAATTAAACCTATTAGATAGAAATAGTTGTGAAATCGGTCTCCCTGTTTGGAATAAATTAAATAGCCGATTGTGCCAATTAAGAAAAAAACCAAGTGCCTTAGTAATTCAATGCTATCGAACGTAGAATACTGACTGGCAAGTAGCAAAAGTGGGATTACAATAAAAAGTGCGAGGGTGCGATGCTTTTTTAATAATATAAAAAACAGACCAATAAAAAGATAGTATTCTGCCTCAATTCGCAAGGTCCAAAACACAACATTTAATCCTAAATTTTCAAAGTAGAATAGGCTATTAAATACCGACTCAAAGGTTTCGGGAAACGGAAGTTGTTTTTGCTTAAACGATAAATACGTAATAATAAGGGTTAGCAAAATAGTAGCAATATAGGCTGGATGTAATCGTATTAATCTTTTATAAAGGAAAGTGAAATAGTCTCTTATTCTATATTCTCCATTATCAAAACTAAGTGGAATTACAAAGCCTGAGATAACAAAGAACATTTCAACACCATATTTGCCATACGCATTAATAAAATAAAATATACCAGCGTATGAATAGCCAACACTTAATGGTTTAGCAAAATGACAAAAGCACACAAGCAATGCAGCAATTCCTCGTAGGATAATTAAACTACCTAGTTTGTTTTTGTATGCTATCACCATTTTTTGTGCTAAATTGTTTTTACAATATTACATGAATATTGCAAGTATTCAATAGGATTAAAATGCATGACAACACCTTATTTAGAAGTTTTGATTCATAGTATTTAAATGGTCAAACCTTAATCGTCTTCCACTTGCCTTTTTTGAAAAAGTACCATGCAACAATTGCAATAAGTGTTTCTGCAATTGGTATGGACATAAATGCACCAGTCGATTTTAAATCGAGGCCTTTTGCAAGAAAATAACCCAAGGGTATTTGAAACAACCAAAAGCCTATGAAATTAATAATGGTGGGTGTTCTTGTATCTCCAGCGCCATTTAAGGCTTGGGTCATTACCATGCCTATACCATAAAAGATATACCCCATGCCAATGATTTGCAAAGCTTCGGAGCCAAATGCAATCACTTCTTTTGTATCAGAGAAAAAATGAATAATGGGCTCTGAAAAAAACACAAACAACATCATCACTAAACCCATGAAGATTGCATTGTATTTGGCAGTTAGCATAACAGATTGTTCGGCTCTTTGAATTTGTTTGGCGCCTAAATTCTGTCCAACCAATGTCGCTGCAGCATTGCTTAATCCCCAAGCTGGTAAAATAAAAAATACGACATTTCTAATGGCTATTTGATAACCTGCAGATGCTGTTGTGCCGCCTGTTTCGGCTACTAGTCGAGCCAATACAATCCAACTACCACTCGCTATAATAAATTGTAAAGTAGCAGGCCAACCTATGTGAATAATCGATTTGATAATAATGGCGTCTGGTTTGAAATTATAGGAATGGAATTTTAAAATACCACTGCCTTTAAATAAATGATAACATTGATACAATACACCGGAACTTCTTCCAATAACGGTTGCAATAGCAGCACCTTTAAGTCCATAAAAATGAATTAAAATTGGGCAAAGAATAATATTAATAATGCTGGCCAACCATAAACTTTTCATCGCCATGGCGGCATTGCCAGCGCCGCGAAAAATACCATTGATCAGAAATAAAAGCATAATACCTAAACTACCGCCAAACATGATACGTGTAAAAATAGCACCTTCTTTAACCACCGTTTCACTAGCACCCATTAAGCGCAATATGTCGCTTGCAAATACAACGCCAACGATGCTTGCCAGTATGGAAATAACGCCTGCAATGATGAGCGATTGAGCCCCCGCATGGGCAGCAGCTACGGGGTCTTTTTCGCCAATTCTTCTAGCAACAATGGCGGTGGCGGCTGTGCTTAAACCAATGGCAACAGAGTACACGATGGTAATTACTGACTCCGTTAAACCCACTGTAGCGATGGCATTCTCGCCCAGCTTACTTACAAAAAACATATCTACCAATGCAAATACACTTTCAAGACTTAACTCCAAAATCATTGGAATAGCTAAAAGGAAAACCGCTTTGCGAATACTACCTTGGGTATAGTCTTGCTCTTCGCCATTCAATGAAAGTTTTATAGCATTGTAAATGGTATTGAAAGACAATCTATCAGAAGTTTTATTTTGTATCGTGGGGTCCACTCTATTTTGTATTTAAGTTGCGAATA
>JAQSCZ010000003.1 GCA_029945665.1 bacterium
ACATCTAATGGTCATCCTTAGTTCATCGAATGAGACAATTAGATTTGTAAGCCATACTTGTTTTGCAATAGGTGACGCTTCGATAAACTCAGCCTGACAAACATTGTGTAATTTATTTTTACATCAAATGGTTATCCTGAGTTCATTTAAGGAAACAATTAGATTAAGCCATACTTGTATTGTTATGGGTGGCGCTTCGATAAACTCAGCCTGACATAGATTGTGTAATTTCTTTTTGAATATCTAATGGTCATCCTGAGTTCATCGAAGGAGACAATTAGATTTACACAATTTTATACAGAGGGACATTTTCTTAAAGCGTAATATTTTTCGCAACATCTTTTTATTTTACTTAAAACATACCGTTCGGTATGTTATTGAAAATATAAAAAAAAGAAATTTCTAAAACCATCCATTCATTTCTCTCGTATGTCCTTTTAACCCTTAAAAGTTAAATACAATGCAAAAAACAATTTTCAAAAACATTAAAAGAAAAGCCTTCTCAATTATAGGCCTTTCTGTGCTTTGCTGGTCAAGCATCTATGCTTCCAGTCACCGTGAGGCACCACTCATTTCAAAGGATCCGTTAGCTGATAATACAGATCTTTACGTATTCCGCAGTCCTGATAATCCCAATACGATTACCATTGTTGCGAACTACATTCCCTTTCAATTGCCCGAAGGCGGTCCAAACTGGTCGACCTTTGGACAAAACATCCGTTATGAAGTATATGTTGACAACGATGCATCCAAAGCTGGTGCTGAAATTGTTTACCGTTTTACTTTCTCTCAAGTTAATCAAGATGCTTCAACTTTCTTTAACATCAGATTAGGACAACAAAATTTAAAAACTGTTTACAAATTGGAACGCAGCACGAACAGTGGTGCAAGTTTTACAACAGTAGTGGCTGCCGGGATTGTGCCTCCTCCAAATATTGGAGCACGCTCTATTGAAGGTGGTGCAGGTTTAAATACAACTTATTCATCATTAATTAGTGGTGCTATTACCAATGCTTCATCGGGCGAAAAAGTATTTTGTGGACCAGCAGACGATCCCTTCTTTGTGGATTTAGCTGGCGTCTTCGATTTAGGTAATTTCCGTCCAAATGGCAATGGCACTAATTCACCAAAAGATGGTGTTGCAAGATTCAATGTACATTCTATCGTTTTGCAAATTCCAATTTCAACTTTACAAAAAAGTGGTAAAGATGTTAGCATGGCAACCAGTATTTTGGATGCTGATTTTGTAATTGGTGTATGGGCTGCTGCTAGCCGTCCTCAAATTCAAACGCTAAGCAATACAGGTGCTGAGCCGACTGTTTCTGGCAGTTGGGTTCAGGTTTCAAGATTGGGTATGCCCTTAACAAATGAAGCAATTATTCCAATAGGAGATAAAGATAAATGGAATGCAACAAATCCTTCTGGTGATTTGCAATTCGCTAAATATTTTAGTAATCCTGAATTAGCTTTATACATGGATGATTCGAAATTTGGTACGGCTGTTCCTTCTCTTAACGAATTACGCATCCAATCTAAATCATTAGGCGCTTTTGATTTCAGAAATGGACATAAAGGTTTATACGATTTAAAAGGTACAGCTGCAGTAGCAGGAACCGCGCTTGATGATGCTATTTTTGGTACTATTTTATTGCCAGATTCTATGAGTCCAAGAGCCGTTGATTTATTGCCTATTTTTTATACAGGTGTTCCTAACTTGATTCCTTATCAATTAGCAACAGGTAAAAATGGCAATCCATTGGCTGCAGGTAAACCATTTATCAATAATTTTCTACCGACATTGGGCGATATGTTGAGAATTAATATGGCAGTGCCGGCCACACCAAGAAACAGTGCTGACTTCAGTTCTTTAGGAATAATTTCGGCTGCTGTATTAGGATTAACAGATGCAAGATTTAATACCAATACCAATTTAGAAATGATTCCAAATATGGATGGTTTTCCAAATGGTAGAAGATTAGAAGATGATGTAACAACTATAGAATTACAAGCAGTAAGTGGTGTTGCATTAGCTGCAATCGGCTTATGGTACGACGATTATAAAGGAACAGGTAGCCCAGTTACTTTCCGTTTAGGTAAAGTGTTAGGTTTTACTGCTGGTCCGGTAAAAAACGATGCTGATTTTAAAACAACTTTCCCTTATGTGGCCGAGCCATGGAGAGGAACAGATTACACTACTCAATCACGTTTTTAAAATAAGTATTCAATTTAAATTCAATAAAAATATCAAAAATGA
Organism: bacterium; assembly: GCA_029945665.1. Lineage (GTDB taxonomy): Bacteria > Bacteroidota > Bacteroidia > NS11-12g > UBA955 > JABMMZ01. The sequence continues at coordinate 2,255 of JAQSCZ010000003.1, forward strand.
AAAATAATAATAAAATATTAAAAACTGTAATGGCTGCTGCTCTATTTGTAAGCACATCCATTGCAATGGCTTCAAGCCACAGAGAGGCACCTCTGATTTCGAGAGACCCTGTTGCTGACAATACAGACTTGTACGCATTTAGAAGTCCTGACAACCCGAATATGATAACCATTATCGCCAATTATATTCCTTTCGAATTGCCACAAGGTGGACCAAACTGGTCATCATTTGGTGAAAATATTCGCTACGAAATTTATGTAGATAATGATGCGAGCAAGGCTGGAGCCGAGATCGTTTATCGTTTTACTTTTAGCAAGATTAATGAAGATGCTACGACATTTTTTAACATACGCTTAGGTAAGCAAAACTTAAAAACCACTTATAAATTAGAGCGCAGTACCAACAGCGGCGCTAGTTTTACAACCATTGTTAGTGCAGGTATTGTGCCTCCTCCAAACATTGGTCCTCGCTCTATTCAGGGTGGTGCTGGTTTAGCTGCGGCTAACTACGCTGCGCTTATGACTGCGGCGATTACCAATTCGTCATCTGGCGAAAAAGTGTTTTGTGGTCCAATTGATGATCCTTTTTTCGTTGACTTAGGTGGTGCATTCGACTTAGGTGGATTTAGAAAAACTGGAGCTAGAGATGGTGTTGCTAAATTCAATTGCCATACCATTGCTTTACAAATTCCAATTTCAACTTTACAAAAAAGTGGCAAAGATGTTAGCATGGCAACCAATATTTTAGATGCTGATTTTGTAATTGGTGTATGGGCAGCAGCTAGCCGTCCTCAAATTCAAACTTTAAGTTTAACAGGCGCTGAGCCAACTTATACTGGTAACTGGATTCAAGTTTCAAGATTAGGAATGCCTTTAACCAACGAAGCTGTAATTGCTATCGGTGATAAAGACAAATGGAACGCTACGACACCTGATAATGATTTACAATTTGCACATTATTTCAGCAATCCTGAATTAGCATTATACATGGATGATTCACAATTTGGTGGCGCAGTTCCGGGATTAGCTGATTTAAGAATTCAGTCTAAATCATTAGGTGCATTCGATTTTAGAAATGGAAAAAAAGGGTTATTCGATTTAAAAGGAACAGCTGCTGTAGCAGGAACTGCTTTAGATGATGCTATTTTTGGAACTATTTTACTGCCAGATTCTATGAGTCCACGTGCGGTCGATTTATTGCCTATTTTTTACACGGGTGTTCCAAATTTGATACCTTATCAACTAGCCACAGGTAAAAATGGTAATCCATTAGCAGCAGGTAAGCCATTTATCAATAACTTTTTACCAACCCTTGGAGACATGTTAAGATTAAACATGGCAGTACCTCCAACACCAAGAAATAGCGCCGACTTTAGTTCTTTAGGAATAATTTCTGCTGCTGTATTAGGACTAACTGATGCAAGATTTAATACCAATACCAATATCGAAATGATTCCAAATATGGATGGTTTTCCAAACGGTAGAAGATTAGAGGATGATGTAACAACTATTGAATTACAAGCTGTCGGTGGTGTTGCTTTAGCTGCCATCGGTTTATGGTACGACGATTATTCAGGTAGTGGAAGTCCAGTAACTGCCCAATTAGGAAAAGTACTAGGATTCCATGCAGGTGTAACTAAAAATGATACAACCTTTCAATCCGTTTTCCCTTATGTTCAAGAACCTTGGGCCAGTTTTAGAGGAAATTCATATTCTGCAACGCCATTGCCAAGTGGTATTAAGAGTTTAAACATTGGTAGTCGCAATGGCATAGTAGCTAGCAATTATCCTAATCCTTTTAACGGTTCAACAACTTTAAAATACAATTTGGTATCAGCTTCTAATGTTAGCATACAAATAGTGGATATCAATGGAAAAGTAGTGGCTACTTTGTTAAATAACGAGAAACAAATTGCAGGTGTTCAAACCATCGATTTTAATTCATCTAACCTTACTACAGGAATCTACTTTGCTAATATCAATAGTGATTATGGCAATGCAGTTGTGAAAATCGTAGTGGGTAAATAAAAAAGAAAGTTATCACAAATTAGGTTGTGTAATTCCTAATTCGTTTTAATTGTATATGTAGAATTAATGCGAGCCTTCAGTTAGGCTCGCATTTTTTTTAAATAATAAAAACCAAAATAGATTTAGGCTCGTATGTTCAAGTATATATATCAAAATAAAATGAAACCAATAATAAATTACACGACTTTATTGATTTTGTTAATAAGCATAATCGCTTGTAACAATTCAGCAAAACAAACCACAACGCAAAACAATCAATCGACCTTTGCGCCTTTGAAAGAACGAAATGAAATGCTTGCTAAATCAGGTGACTGGCTCAGTATTCAAAATCAAGTTTCAACCTTGTTAGAAAAAATAAAATTAGATTCAAATGATTTGAAATCTAAAATTCAATTGGCTCAAATTTATATGCAGGAAGCGCGAATTACTGGAGAGCATCCATACTATTATCCAGCAACGCTTGTTATACTTGATGATGTTTTGCGTCATGATGATAAGCATTTTGAAGCCTTGGCATTTAAAGCCTCTGTTTTACTTTCATTGCATCATTTTGAAGATGCCTTAAAAATTGGCAACAAAGCTGTTGCAATTAATCCAAATAATGGCTTTATCTATGGGGTACTTTGTGATGCAAATGTAGAATTAGGTCATTATGAAGATGCTGTAAAAATGTCTGATAAAATGCAGGGTATTCGTCCAGGATTAGAATCGTACTCTCGTGCTTCTTATTTAAGGGAAATATATGGACAAAATGCCGGTGCAATTGAGGCAATGAAACTAGCATTTCAAGCTGGAATGCCAGGTTCTGAAGAAGCTTCATGGGCCGGTAATACAATGTGCCATTTACTAGAAAATACTGGTGATTTGGGGCATGCAGAAGAAGTTTCAAAAATTGTTTTGGAACAGCGTCCTTCTTATGCATTTGCTACCGATGCCTTGGGACGAATTGAAATGGCAAAAGGTCATTATGATGCAGCAATTAAATTGTTTAACGATGCAATAAAAGTGATGCCTGAGTTTTCATTTTATGAGAACATGGCCGAAGCCTATTTAGCCAAAGGAGATGTCGCAAAATCTAAAGAAATTTATACCAACGTTTTAGAAATGCTTAGCGAAGATGCAAAAAGCGGACATTATGCTGACATGGAATTGGCCTTGGTTTATTTAAAGTTAGAGGATTATAACAATGCTTTAAAACATGCAAAAATAGAATACGACAGGCGTCCGTTAAATATAGATGTAAATACCACCATGGCTTGGGTATTGCAAAAATCTGGAAAGCCTGCCGAAGCCAAAAGATACATGGATGTGGCAATGAAAACAGGTAAACAGAATGCTGAATTATTAAATAAGGCAGCACAAATCGAAATAGCCAATGGCAATCAAAAGTTGGGTGATGAACTAATGAAAAAGGCCAAACAAATTAATCCTAATAACACAAATTCATTGATTTAAAATCTTTTTTTCATGTTCGATTCCGATTCAGAAGTTGATAAAAGTCCTGGGCCTCGGTTCAGGATTTTTATCTTTAGACCTATACATAATAACCATACAATATTAATTTTTGAGGATAAAGGAATAGCAATTACATTTGTATAATTAACTACTTACCACAAAATATAATGCAATTGCGATATGAAAAATTACCTTGTTTCTATTTTTTTTCTAATTGGTGTATTCAATGTTTATGCCCAAGAAAAGGTAATTACCGCTCCTGGTAGTTATTCGTTTTCTACTTCATTTTCTTTTGGTCAACCATCTGCCGAATTAAAAAAATATTATAACAAAGATTTTTTGAGTCTTTCATCATTAGTAAAATACCGTACTGATGGTAAGATGGATTACAGGAAGGATAGATTGTTTTCTACAGATTCATCTGTAACAACTTATTCCTATAATGATAATGGGCAATTGGCAAAAATTGAACAAAAACTTTTATTAAGTGGGACGATAATTTACTTAAAAGAATATTTTTATAATGCCAATAACCAATTAGTAAAATCGACCCTGAATGCAGACACGGATGCTTATATTGAAGAGGAAATTTTGTTTGAATATGATGCGAGTGGGAATGTGATAAAAGAAGTAACCTTTTATCCGAAATATACTGGGCGAAAAAAAATTGTCTTAAAGGAATACAATGAAAACAAAAATGTAATTAGTGAATCTGTTGATGAAAATTCAGATGGGATTTTTGAAAAAACCTTAATTGTTAAGTTTGATACTTACAATCGCCAAGTATATTTTAACGAATCAAATAAGAATGGGCAAAGAATGTTGATTACAAATAAGTATATTGGACCGACTATAGTAATTACAACGAGTAACTATCAGAATAAGGATACTTTTCCTTACTCGATATTCCGGAAAACAATTGATGCTAAGGGAATAACAGTTTTAGAAGAGAGTATCCGTTTATTGACAATAAGAAGGTAGTCACTAGTAAAAGTGTGAGGAAATGGATTTATGATACTGCCGGCATTATACCGAAGGACTTCAGTTATTGCGATTATCCATCAGATAATTTTACTTGTTATTATGATAAGAAAGGGCGTAAGATAAAGGAGGTATATGGCTCAGATGCAGTTCAAAATGGCAAAACGTTTGAAAATACTTACATTGAAGGAGGTAGAAAGCATATTATATCGGAGTTTGACAATAGCCCTAGAAAGTTAGTAAGCAAATACATTAATATTTTTGATAGTTCCCAAAATATGATATCGTCTCAGCTTTTTTATGGCAAAGATAGTAAAGCCGCCAATCTTGTTATATTCGATTATGATAGTCATTCAAACTTGATACGCAGAAGAGTGTTTATTAATGATACTATTTTAAGGAATACCGATTCTTTTATATATGATAATGCAGGTCATAAATTACGCCATTTTTTTATAGGTAAAAATATGAATGTCTTAACTGCTTATGATGAAAATGGCAATACAACAATTGCAGATAATAGATTTTATGAATTCGAAAATTTTAGACGATGCCCCCCATTAGGAAAGGGTTTGGCTCATGTGTTGAAAGTGGAAATTCCTTATTCAGGGAATTGGGAGTTTAATGTTACAACTACCAATTTTAACAATGTTATTGCCATAAGTGATGCCAATAATGAGCATAATTATAAAAAAATGATGGATTCAAATCCTGTTATTTTTGAAAATAAATTGGTGATAGAATTAAATCAAGGGATTTATTATTTTGTTATTGCTGGCAAAGAGATAAATGATGCAGGCGTATATAAACTAGTTATTAAGAGAGTCAATTAAATATTGGGTAAAAGTGTTTGCTCTATCGCCTTACTTAATTTAGCATCTACTTCCACCATCTTCGCATATTTCTTCCAATCGCTTACCGCTACTTTTACTTCTTCAATAATTTCTTTCGGTTTTTTGATATTCATTTGATAGGCTACTTCCATAAAATCTTTAGTAGTTATCGTTTGTCGTTTGCCATTGATACTCAAGGCATGCTGACTCACCCAAGTGCTGCCGGGGCGGTAAGCGTGGCAAATATCAAATGCTGGTGCTAATTGCCAAACCCCATCTTTATGCATGGTGAATGAAAAGTTTTTGGTATGGTCATCACAATTTCTTGCCATTACATTAAACACCATCCGTTTGAATAATTCTGCTGCTGAAGGGTAGGGCAATCCCAATAATCGCATGGTTTCGAACAATTGCTCATAGCTATATAAATGAACTTCGTTGAAATCAAAATGTCGCATGGCACAAAAACTTTGCACATGTACTTTTTCATTGTTTGGCAGTCGATCGAAACGTTGGGTCATAAAATGAGCTCGGCCATTCTCCTCGAACAATCTACATGGCATCATCTCTATTCCTGCTGCTTTTGCCATTAAGTGGTAAGCCATTTCTACTCGACCATAGCCACTGCTGCTGCCGAGTTGTTGGTCACTGACTCCATCGAATTTTATCAACCATTGCGTAAAACCTTTGGGCACATTGGTTTGCCCGCTACGCACCTCTTTAGTTTTTTCGTTGTATGCAATTACTGCCTTGGCTCTTGCTCCTCCAGCAGATGTTCCAATTTTTAAAATGTCGTGCAAGTTTTTTTCATCATGCGAATTTAATCGACTGCTAAAATCTTTTTTACCACTTAAAATTTGTTCAGCTACAGTCACCAAACTGGCAATTTCAATTTTATTCGATACTTCTTTTGTTTCAGGTTGAACAGGTTTGAATTCCAAAGCTCCCATGCCTCGATTACCAATGAAGCATAGTTTTTCTACTGGATTCAAACTACCCGAGGGTCTACCGTTTTTGATCAACCAAGCATCGATAATGGCATTGCCATATTTATCTGGAAGCACATCGGCTATTAATCCAGGTAGTCCATTAAATGTGTGGGAGGCACGAAGTTCAGGGAACGAAAAAATGGTGCCCTCGCTGCTATCGATAGGCATTTCGAATGGTGCCAGGTCCCAATGGTGATTTTTGAAATTTTTATCAAACTCAAAACTGGCCATTCCAGTGTCTTCGTTCCAAGCAATAGCGCCTGCACGTTGGTCCCACAAATATATAAAAGCCGTTGTAATCATTACCAATCCGATTGAGGTTTCTGAGGTTTGTTATTTCTTTTAGAGGCGCGCTTCCGGTATTTCTGTTGCATTTCAGCTAATAAAATCGGACTGATTTGGGTTTCGATTTCAAAAGCTTTTAGGGTGTCTAATACCTTAAGAGCTCTGAGCACCTGAATAAAGGTTAATAAATTGGCCCTTTGCCCTTGTTCCAAATCGAGGAGGGTGGTACGATTGATGCCAGCTTCGGTAGCGAGCTGTTGCTGGGTTTTATTTTGTGTTAAACGGTGGTGCTTGATATATGACCCTAGTTTTCCTAAAACGGCATTATCGCTTAAGGCTGTGTAATTAATGTATGAATTATCTGACATTGTATCCGTATATTGACTTTAATGTTGCTTATACACTACAAATATACCATTATTTTGAAATATAAAAAAAAATTGTGGTAAATTTCCAACATTAATGCCAATAATGATTAATAATATTGCTTGTAGCAAACATTTTGAGAATTAATTACATTGTATAAATTTCATAGGATTAAATTTTTTAAAGATTAAAAACCCAAACAGTTTTTTTCTCGTATGTAGCATTAACTACAGTAATCAATTCTTATGAAAAAAATTTTACCTGCCTTGCTTTTTTTTAGTTTTATAAGTTTATTCAATCGAATAAGTGCACAAAACAATACTTTAAAAGGAAGTGTTGTTGAACAAAATTCTCCTGTACAAAGTGTGAATATACAAATAGTGAATACTAACAGAATTGAACGCTCGGATTCTATGGGTCGTTTTGGTTTTAATAATTTACCGATGGGCCCTATTGAATTGAAATTTGCAAGACTAGGCTATCAGGATAAGATTGTAAAATTAACTGTAAGGTCAGGTATCAATTATATAAACGTTGAATTGTTAGCTGATGCCATCGAAATAAAGGGAATCTCAATTACAGGAAATAAGCAACCAAATAATATGATTTCACAAATCGATATGCAATTACGCCCATTGTCTTCATCACAAGATTTATTGCGAATGGTGCCAGGTTTGTTTATTGCTCAACATGCTGGAGGAGGTAAAGCTGAGCAAATATTTTTGCGTGGTTTCGATGTAGACCATGGTACTGATTTCGCAATTTATGTAGATGGAATTCCTGTCAATATGACTTCGCATGCCCACGGGCAAGGCTATGCAGACTTGCATTTTTTAATTCCTGAAACTGTAAAGGAGCTAGAGGTAAATAAAGGGCCACATGCTACTAATTATGGAGATTTAGCAACTGCCGGCTCCGGAGAATTTCGGACACTTAATAACTTGAATAAAAACTTGGTTAAATTTGAACTTGGAATGTTTGATTCAAAGCGGGTTTTGGCAATGTTTAATTTATTAAACAATAAACATTTGTTCTCCAAACAAAATGAAAATTTATATGTTGCTGGTGAATATAAATATACAAATTCTTATTTTCAAAGTAAGCAACATTTTAACAGATTCAATATTTTCACAAAGTATACTGGAAAGCTCAATAACGGCGATTTCTTAACCCTTTCTCTATCGACATTCCAAAGTCAATGGGATGCCTCTGGCCAAATACCGGATAGAAAAGTTAACGATGCCACAATTTCGCGTTTTGGAAGTATTGACCCAACAGAAGGTGGTAAAACTGGTCGGACGAATTTCAATATAATTCACGAACGGAAATGGAAACAAACCAGTTTGAAAAATCAATTTTTTTACAGCAGATATGATTTTAACCTATACTCAAACTTTACATTTTATTTGCACGATTCTATCAATGGCGATCAAATCCAACAAGTCGATCATCGCAATGTATTAGGGTATAATTCAACTTTAATAAACACTAAAACTTTATTTGAAAGAACATTAACTTCAATTATTGGAGTAGGTGTTCGATACGATAATTCTGAAATTCAATTGAATAAAACTGTCAAAAGAGAATTACTTAGTCAAAAAGTATTTGGAAAATTGAATCAAATTAACACATGGTTATATGCCGATGAAACATTGCAATTAAATTCAAAATTAAAATTAAATTTAGGCACGCGTTTCGATGTTTATAATTTTGATTTTAAAGATTACTTAGTTGATTCGGCCTCGGGGATAGCAGTAAAAGCTATTGCCAGTCCAAAAGTAAATTTAACATATTCTGCTAATAAGTCTTTTCAGTTGTTTGCAAAATCAGGTTTTGGTTTTCACTCAAACGATGCAAGAGCGGTAGTAGTTGGCAAACTAGAAAACACCTTGGCAAGGGCCTTTGGAAATGAACTAGGTACTACATTCAAACCATTTAAAAAATTGCTTGTAAATATTGCCTTTTGGTCGCTCGATCTTCAAAGTGAATTGGTTTATGTTGGTGATGAAGGCATTGTTGAAGCAACAGGGAGAACCCGCAGAATTGGAATAGACATAGGCCTTCGCTATCAATTAAATAAGCATCTGTTTTTTGATGTTGATATCAATAGAAATAATGGTTGGTTGCGCGACGAACCAAAAGATGCACGAAATATTCCATTGGCACCAACATTTACAAGTATTGGAGGCATTACCTATAAAAATAAAACAGGCTTTAATGGCAGCTTTAGATACCGTTACATGGGCGATAGGGCTGCTATCGAAGATAATTCAATTGTTGCAAAAGGTTATTTTTTAACAGATGCAGTGCTTAACTACAGTTTTAAAAAGTTACAATTGGGTGTATCTGTCGAGAATCTTTTCAATACAAAATGGAAAGAGGCGCAATTTGCCACCGAAAGTCGATTGAAGGATGAGTCAGCGCCAATTAACGAGATTCATTTTACACCAGGGACACCTTTGTTTGTCAAACTTAATTTTACATTTTTTTTGTAAAATACTGAATGTTTAAATGGCGATTAAATATGCATATTCTAATTTGTTTTAATGTTCAATGTTTTTTCATCCCTTGAAATTCTATTAACTATCCTTAAATTTCAAACAAACCAATCTTCATGCTAAACTAGAATTGATGAAGGCATTAATATGTGCTCACAATTGCTTATTATTGCGAATATGTCTTCGACGAAAAAACTTAGTTTATTGGATTGCACCATGCTTATTATGGGAAGTATGATTGGTTCGGGTATTTTCATTGTGCCTGCTGCCATGAGTCGCGATTTGGGGTCGCCTTTGATGTTGTTGTTCGCATGGGTTGTTACGGCAATTCTTACATTCTTAGCTGCCCTATGCTATGGCGAACTAGCCGCCATGATGCCAAAAGCCGGCGGTCAGTATGTGTATTTGCGCGAAGCCTATGGTCCGCTCTTTGGCTTTTTATATGGTTGGACCTTATTCACCGTTATTCAAACGGGAACCATCGCTGCGGTTGCAGTCGCTTTTGCTAAATTTTCTGGTGTATTTTTTCCGATTATTTCAGCCGAAAATCACTTGATAGAAGTAGGGCGACTAACCATGTCTTCCCAACAATTGTTAGCCATCGCCATCGTTTGGTTACTCAGTATTTCTAATTTTAGAAATGTAAAAAGCGGTGCGTTTCTTCAAAATATTTTCACGTTTACTAAGATAGGCGCTATCGTATTTATGATAGTTGCTGGTCTTTATTTTGCGTTTTCTAATCAAGCACAAACAGTAGATTTTTCAATTCCAGACGCCGTTGGAGATTATAATTATTGGGGTATTTTTTGTGTCGCTTTAGTGGGTTCTATTTTCTCATCCGATGCCTGGAACAATGTAACCTTTACTGGGGGTGAAATAGATAAGCCAGAACGCAATTTGCCACTCTCATTGTTACTAGGTACTGGTATTGTAATGTTTGTTTACTTTACAATAAATTGGGTCTACCTCAAAGTAATTCCATTTGAAGGCATCCAAACTGCGCAATACGATAGGGTAGGGACCTTGTTATCAGAAACCGTATTTGGTGAAATCGGTTTGTATATCATGGCAGCATTAATTATGATCTCAACTTTTGGTTGTATCAACGGCATGACACTTTCAGGCTCTCGGGTCTATTATGCTATGGCCGAAGATAAATTATTTTTCAAAAAAGCGGCCGCTTTAAATAAAAATCAATCCCCTCAATTTGCGCTAATCATACAAGCTATTTGGACAAGTATTTTAACACTTTCTGGGTCATACGGCGACTTACTAGACTATGTTGTTTTTGCAGTTTTGATCTTTTATATACTAACCGTTGCAGGGATTTTTATTCTTCGCAAAAAACAACCAGATGCTGTGCGCCCTTATAAGGTATTTGCGTATCCATATTTGCCAATTTTATATATTCTAATGGCCACATTTATAAGTGTAAATTTACTGATATTTAAACCAACCTATACCTTTCCAGGATTGATTATCGTATTAATTGGTGTACCCGTTTATTATTTGATTAAAAAGAGAGCAAAGTGACCGTTTATAAAATAATTTTTTGAAATTGAAAGCTTATTGAAATATTATTAATCCTATACGACTTCGTATCAATTAAGATCCATATTATTTTAAACAGATTGTCGCAGGATAACGCTAATGTAGTTTGCGCAGTATCTCATCTGATAAACTATCCGATGACATGCCATAGCCAGTTACCAAAACACCTTTAATGCCTGTGGTCGATTCGATAGCGTATACACTGGCTTCATCTGCCGGATCTGAATTCCCTTCATATCTGTAAACATCAACAATTGAAAATTCTTCGGCAGTAAAACGCTCTTCACCGCATACCAAACAATTTTCCATTAAATTAAAATCAATGGTAAAACCTTGTTTTTTAAATTCAGCTAATGCTTCGGTTACCGTTCCATAATGTGTTGAATGTTCCATTGATTTAATTGTATTTTCAAATGTACTCAAATTCTTCATATAGTTCGATAGGTAAATTATCAGGATCATTTAAAAATGTAAAACGTTTGCCGGTCCAGTCATCAATCCTAATGCGCTCCGTCTCAATTCCTTTTCGATTCAAATCTTCTATAACAATATCTAGGTTTTCTATTTTAAATGCAATGTGCCTTAAACCACAGGCTTCGGGCTGTGAGAGGCGGGTAGGAGGGTTAGGGAAAGAAAATAACTCAATGGTGTAATTATTATTTAAAGCTAAATCGAGTTTATATGATTGACGCTCCGAACGGTATACTTCATTGAGAATTTTAAAACCCAATATCTCCGTATAAAAATGTTTCGACTTTGGATAGTCGGAACAAATAATGGCAATATGATGTATAGCTTTTAACATATTTGGTTAGCTTAATTTTGCAGAAATATTAAGAGAAAATTCTTTTCCACCAAGGTTGTTCTGTGTGAAGTATCTTTTTGTAATGTGGGTTGTTGTTAGCTTTTTCTAGGCTTAAATCTAGCCAGTTTTCATACCACTCAATAAAAGTTAATGATTCTTTAACTCCCGATGGCATTGCCTTATATTCATTGATGTCTATAAACCAAATTTTTCCCACTTCGTCTCCATTTAAAACCAGTACACCAAAATAAGTACAACCCTCCGTTTGAATGGGTAAGATTCCATTGACATTTTCTAATGTAATTGAACAAAATTTCTCAGGTTTGTTTGTTTTTTCTTCTTCTATCATCCGTGCCTTATTTGAAGAAATCTCAGTCAAATAATTCATTTTGGAATGACCACCTTTCCGTTCTGCCCATTCATTAAATTCTGTTTCCATTTGATTTAATGATAATATCCCATAATCGGGGCCTGCACCAATTCCAATTTGAATTAAAAAGTCCCTGAAATCATTAGGTAGTTTGATATTGTTTTTGTTTTCGAATAATCCTATTTGTTCCTCTGTTAAAGGATTTGATTGGTATAGATGCGAACTTGATCCAAATGTATTCAATTCGAAGTCTTGCCGTTTTAAAATACTAAGTTTGTCTTTGATCTGTAATGTTTTTTCGTTCATGCTTTACTTTATTCAAACTTAATTAGAAAAATCTGAAAGGCTTTTGTTTGTCCCGGTGATTCCAAGTAAACAATATGTAATTCCTTTCTACCATTCTTAATATATAACTTTAATAAATCATTTACAGCGTATGTATAGTATTCCATTGTTTTATTTACAACACATTGTTGCGTTTCAGTCAAAACTTTCATTTCACCTTTACAACCATAACAAGGGGTGTCATCAAAATAATAAATTTGAATGCTATCTTCCATTTTTACATCTACACTTTTAATTTCAATTTTATATTGACCGTTGTAATTAATAAAATCCCAACGCTTCAAATGGTTGTAATAAACATGACAAAAATCTAAAGTATCTGCTTTTGTAATAAAGCTCCAGCCAACCATAAATATTACAAGAAATAAAATCCGTTTCATTCATTAGCAATTTAAGTCCAATAATTCAAAGCACAAAAAAAACACGCTAAAAATTAATTTCAGCGCGCTTAAATGGTTGTAATCACTCACCTATTTTATAATCACAACTTTTTTATTAATGGTGTTTTGTCCATTTGACATGGTTACGAAATACTCACCTGCATATAACTTCTGTGTATCGAAATATGCAATGGTACTGCCTTGTAAAAGAATAGTGGTATCCACTAGTTTACCATTCATGTCATATAAATTTATGTTCAAATTATCCCTGTTCAAATCATTTACTTGAATGGCTATTAAATCGCTCGCTGGATTTGGATAAATGTCTATTTTAAAATCTGTCCCCAATGGTCTTAGACCCGATGATGATGGAACATATGTGCTCACACTTTCTACAATACTTGTTACTTTAACCGCATTTTTCACACCATAAAAATAAGGGCCAACAGCGTATGGATAGGCTGAATTCCAATTGGCGTCTACCGTTGCAAAATAGCAATAAATACCATTTGGATATTCGGGAGTTTTACAAAAACGGCCATTGTGTTCATCTAAGTAATCGGGTGTTGCTGGTGTCGTTGTGTCATACTGATAATCTTCTCTAAAATACCCCAATGGATAAGTTGCATTTACTGCAGGACCAGCAGTCACACTTGAACCATTTGAATAAGTGTTTCGAACTGCAATGTTTCTTAAATTATAACTCGATTTCATTCTTATAATACCGCCAGTGCCGTCAGTATTTTTGTAAGCATAGGCCCCATAAATTGGAAAACCATCGTATGCAAATCCAATTAAAGGAGAATGTTTGGTGCTATCAATTGCATACAAACCATCGGCATCGTATAGGTTACAAATAGTTGAGATAACTTTTTTATCTAATTTAAAGGCACTTGGATTTTGATGGTGGTGGTAATTGCCCATGGCAGGGTGACCCTTGGAACAGTCGAATCCACCCTTTTCTCCAACGATGGCGTCACGGTTCCATACCCCATCGCCAATTCCCATTAATGGTCCTCCTTTTAATGCATTTTGTGAATTGCTCCAAGATACCCCATCTCTGTAATCAAACAAAGCAACACCATTGATAAAAATACCAATATTCCCTCCGTTGGTAGCAGTTAGCATGCCTGTATTTTTAGTAGGATTTAAACTCACCTTGAAGATTGCATTTTGAGCAGATGCCAATGAAGGATTACCATCTAAAAATGGACCAGTCATATAAGCAGGAATACCTTGTGTACTAATATACACCCAATTAGTGGAATACTGCACTGTTTGCACATTTACTAATACATTGTCGTTAATAGGCGTGGAGTTGCCACTCACATAATGTCTTCCTTTAATGGTGTTGTTTTGTAGCCAATTCAGTATCGCCGGATTGGTTTGGGCTTGTAGTCCTGATATGAAAAAGCCAAGTACGATTGTTAAATATATTTTCCTCATTTTTTTAAATTGCAGTTTGTGTATAATGTCTTTTAGACGCTCATTTATTATTTATTTGGCGAAGTATTGAATATTTTTTTCGGATACCCAAATTTGGGATTGAATAAAAAGGTCTTGTCTGTTAAAGTTAATAAAAATGCTATGATATCAACTTTCTCATTAGCGGAAAATGCCATTGGCTTTCTTAGTTGAGCGGCCAATGTTTCAGAAGATTGAATGCCCTGCGTGTAATGGTTCAAGACTTCAGATAACTTTTTGAATCGGCCATCATGCATGTAAGGGTATGAAAATTCAATATTGCGCAATGAAGGTACTTTGAATTTAAATGCATCTTGCAAATAATGTGTAATGCGAATTCTTCCGGAATCTTTCAATTCGTTAGAGATGGGTAAGCCATTGTTTTCAAATTGGTAGGAACTAAAGAGTGGTTCGGTATGACAGCTGCTGCAATTGATTTTAAACAACTGATAGCCTCTTTTTTCTTGCGCGGTGAATTTAGATTGATGTCTTTTTACACTGTCATATTTGGAATTTGAACTAACCAAAGTTAGCATAAATTGTGAAATTGCTTTTAAAGTATGCTCGCCAGAAATATTACTATCATTAAAGGCTAAAAGAAACCATTTTTTATAATACTTGCTTTTTTGTAATTTAAAAACGACACTGTCAAACGATTCACCCATTTCATCTGGGTGATTGATTGGCGCCAGTGCTTGCACATCCAGATGGTTTATGGCCCCGTCCCACATAAATTGCCTTTGCCAAGCAAGGTTCATTAAGGCCGGTGCATTGCGAGTTCCAATTCTGTCGTTTATACCATGACTTAGTGCATGGTCGACATGCGTGAAGGCGGTGTATTGTAAATGGCAACTGGCGCAAGAAATGGTATTGTCTTTTGAAAGTATTGGGTCGTAAAATAAATTTCTACCCAATTCAATTGCTGTAAAATTCGGTGGATTTTTATTGAAATTATAAACAGGTTTTGGCCAATTTTCAGGAACCGTAAACTCATATGACTTTATAAAAGCATAGCCACTTGTTAGACAAAGAATGAGAGCTATAATTATTACTTTTCGCATGGTGTACAAATACGAAATGCTTGGGCAGCTGCCTTCGAAATTAAAACAGAATTATTACTAGGAGACATGATATGGTGTTGAAGGTCCAATGGTATTTTTTGAATCCATTTTTCCAAATCAAACACAATGCAAATGGGCATTTGGTCGCAAGTATTTAAAACAATTTGTTGCATGGCTGAATATGGATATAAATAACCTCCCAAATGCAATTGAAAAAGTTGATTATTCGTTTTGCATAAATTGCTTTTACCTTCTAGTTTTAAATTGATGTATCCGCTTTGCCACGACCAATACATGCCTTTGCTAGGATCTAAGTCGCCGCCCAATGCGCCAGCGTTACTGGTGATACTATCAATGCCTAAATTGAATTTTATTTGATTGTATTGTGTGTTTTGAGGCAATTTCAATGCAAAAAAAGAACTACTAGAATCACTGATATCTATGAGATGAAAACTGTTCGTCTCAATCCAAATAGATTGATTGTTTAACAAGAGTTCGATGCCTGAAATATAATATCTAAGGGTGGTGATTTTAATACTGTCATGCTGGTTTAGTCTATAGATTGAATCTGTGCAAATTGTTTTAGAGTCACCGATAGCATGTTTAATCTGTATTTTTACAATACTGGATTGCGCAAATATTGTATTGAAAATTAAAACACAACAGAGAAATAAGAAAATCCCATGTTTCATCGAGGCCTATTTGGTTTATTGTCAGGCCTGAAATAATCTCGGATTTCGTAAACTAAAGATTCGAATTTTTCTTGCTGTTCTGGCGTGCATATTTTTTTAAGTTCTGCAGCTTGTTCAATTCGCAATAATTCTATTTGGTATTCATTATTTGATACACGCAAAGCAATTACTTTTGCTAAAATTTCATCGGACTCTTTTTTAAATATTTGCTCATTCATTGAATCGTGTTGTTTGCGAATTAATTCATGTAAAGCGTTTTCTTTTTTAAAAAACGAAGTTCTTAAATTGTTGAATTGCGAGACTTGATCTGTATTTAGATTCAGTTCTTTTTCGATGATGAATGACACCTCACGGAATCCTTCTTTCCCGGGGTGTGGTGGGCGATGGCCTCGGTGATTGAAGTCTCGCCAAAGCATTGCTGCAAGAATTGAAATGTTCAGAATGGCTAATATCAAAACCAAACGTATTAATAACTTTTTTTGTTTAAAGATATCCATAAATTAATTGGGATGAACGTTAGAGTTAATAAATAATTCACTTGAAATAGTTTTAAGTTCACTGCTTCTTTCGGATGAATCAATGGGGTTATTGCTGACGGTTTTTACAAAAAATCCAATATTCAGAATAATAAATAACACAGCAACAAAACTCACCTTGCCTGCAGTAAGGCCTCTGTTTTCAATTGAATTGTTTCGCGCCATTTTTTGCATTAGACGCGAATTCCATTCTTCATTAATGGGTCTACTTTCAATGTTTTCAAATTGATTGATGATGTTTTCAACTTTATTATTTAAATCTGTTTCTTTCATAACATAATGTTTTAGACGATTTTTGTTTTTGATTCTGGCGTTAAGATTGACTATTTTTAAGTATTTTATTTAACTTATCGCCTATTTTCTTTTTGCCACGGTAAATTAATGAATCCACAGAAACCACGGTTGTGCTCAAAATAGCTGCAATTTCTACATTTGAATAACCTTCAATTTTGCTAAGTGTAAACGCTATTCTCTGATTGTCAGGCAAAGTATTTAGGGCCTCACTGATGCTGTTTGTTGTTTCATTCTCCTCCAGTTTTTTATCTGGTCTTAAGCCGCCGCTAAGCCAATACGCAATATCGTCAAGGTGCAGTAATTTGCCAACCGAACTAATTCTCTTTTTTCTATTCCGTTTTTTTATTTCATCTAAGCTTTTGGTCACAGCAATGCGATATATCCAGGTTGATAGTTTCGATTGACCTTTAAATTCTTTGATAGATTGATAGACCTCAATAAACACTTCTTGTGATATATCCTCAGCATCTGCTTGGTCGAGCAGAAATTTAAAGCAGGTGTTATAAACTTGTTGTCTATGGGTTCTAACCAAATATTCGAATGCGGTCTTGTCACCTTGTTTCAATAGCGAAATTTGGACAGATTCTTCCATGCTGGTTTAAGTGAGTAATGGCAACTATAAAATTCTAAGAATGCGAGTCGGTTTGCAAACATACAAAAACAAATGCTTTCATGGTATTCAATTTAGCTTTGTTTAATTTCTGACCACGATCATTTTTATGCTTGATAAGCATCATTCAATTGTTGCATTTCAAGTGATATTTTTGAATCCTAAAAAAATAAAGAAAATGAATCAAGCGCTAAATAATTTATACGACTTAAATGGTAAAACTGCTATTGTAACAGGCGGTGCTATGGGTATTGGTGGTGGAATTGCCAAAAGATTGGCCGAAGCTGGTGCTAGTATATTCATAGCCGATATTGTGAACGAATCGGAAGCGAAAATTACGTTGGATGAAATACGCGAAAAAGGGGGGAAGGTAACCTATTTGCAGGTTGATTTAACCCAAATGGAAAGCATTGATAATGTAATTGAAAAAACATTAGTTGCTTATGGCGACATTGATATTTTGGTTAATAATGCCGGTATTTTTAAATATTTGCCTGTAACTTATCTTACTGAAGAATTATGGGATAAAACCATCAATTTAAATTTGAAAGCACTAACCTTTTTAACAAAAGCGGTAGTTAATATTATGATTTCTAAAAAGCATGGTGGTCGCATCATAAATATTTCTTCCGTTGATAGTTTAAAACCAAGTGGATATTTAGCAATTTATGATGCTTCCAAAGGTGGTGTTAGAATGGTTACGCGATCGTTCGCAAAAGAAGTTGGAAAATATGGTATAACTGTTAATGATATTGCACCAGGAGGAATTAATACACCAGGGGCCTCAAAAATAATGGGAGATAATGTTACACCAGAAGAGATAAATGCGATGAAAGCAGGGATGACACAATTTATTAATACCTTGCCCTTACAAAGAATGGGAGAACCCGAAGATATCGCCAATGCTGCTTTGTTCTTAGCAAGCAGTGCATCGGCTTATATGACTGGCTCTACAATGCTAGTGGATGGCGGATTAATGCTGATGTAAAAATCGCTTTCAGTTTGCATAAAAAAAAGCACCAGTTCACTTTGAAAAGGTGCTTATTTTGTTTTTTTAAAGGTTGCTTGTTTTAGCTTTTTTGATAAAATACAAGAGGTAGATTACAATTACCAAGTGCATTAAATCTAAGCCAAATGCAAATCCCAGTGTAACATTTGGAATGCTAAATGGACTGAATAAGGAAAGGATTACCAATACAATGGATAAGATACTAAAGTTTCTGTAACCTTTGTTCGAATACTTTTCAAATAAGAAAAATACAAACGCAGCAATCATCGTAGGTAAGATACTAGATATTAAAACAGGAACAATGGTGAGGTTGGTGTCTTTATCAATAAAAATGGAATCTGTAAAGATGCCAATTGACTTAAAGATAAAAAAAATGATAGCATTTGTTAAAGCTGCTGCGATTGCTGTGAATAGGCCCGCTTTAAGCGATTGGCCAAGGGTTAATTTTGTTTGCATTTTTGATTTGATTAAATTGTATGTATTAAAATTGTATGTACAAGTAATATTTCAAATTTTTTTAACCTCTCAATTGGTCAAGCCACGCATTCATTAAACGGGCATTCTCTTCACCTAATACCTTTAATGAAGCATAAGGTTCTGACGAAGAGGGGTTAAATGCATCGAGCAGTTCTAAGCCTTGCTGGGTAATTTTAATATTGACCAAGCGGCGATCTTGCGCATTTTCGGTCCGACTAACCAATTTTTTTTCTACAAGTTTGTCTACAATGCGTGTTGCATTAGAGGCTTTGTCAATCATTCTTTGTGTGATTTCCTGATTGCAATAGCTTTCTGGATAACGGCCCTTCAAAATTCTTAAAACATTGTACTGATGAGGTGTGATGCCCATTGGTTTTAATTTTTCTGCAAACAAGGCATTCATATAGCTGCTGGTTACATTGATGTTCAGTATAAGCTTTTGGAACTCATCCTTAAATGGCTTTGTTTGCTTTAACTCATCTTCCAATCGCATTCTGCAAATATAGGTTTATTATTTGTAGGTACAATTAATATAAAAAGTATTTTCTACTGGTTTGATAGGACACTGCTAAAAATGAAACCTTTTCGCCTTTTGTTTTTATTGCATCTTGACCTGTCGTGAAATTTTTATTCGTCAATTTTAGCATTATAATTTAGCAACTATTGCCTTCAATCGTTTGATGCTATGCAAACGGGACGATGCTTAACAGGGAAATTGCATGAGTTGGCTATAAAACATTTCTCATTGGCTCTTTGATGCAGACTATTGGCAAGGTCAATTTGATTTGGGTTGGTAATAGTTACGCTTGGATTTAATGTCACTTCTTTAAAATAACCTCCACCGCCTTCCTTCTCAATCATTAGGCCTTCGGCCTGATCTACATAGGCTGTTACAACTATGCCATTATCTGCACAGAAATGTAAAAACCATAACATGTGGCAAGAACTTAATGCATATAAGAGCATATCCTCTGGATTGTGTTTGGTGCCGTCGCCTCTAAAAGGTGTATCCGCCGAACAAAGGATATCTAATTTATGTTCGATCGATAGGGTATGGTTTCTATTGTATGAGCTATAAGTGGCTGTTCCTTCACCCTTATTGCCTGTCCATATCACTTTATTGGTATATTTATGTTCTTTTTGTGACATTTTTGTATTCTGAATTTTAGAATTCAAATGTATTATATAATGCATGAAATTGTCATTTACTTGTAAAATTTCTTTGAGAAAAAATAATTTAACAAGAATTAATGCATGCTTCAATAAAATGCTAATATCTTCGACAATTAATTGAAATTAAATGCTTAGAAACAAACTATTTTTAATTTTATATGTGTTTTTTTTACAGCATTCTTTCAGTCAAGGAATAAGTGGAAAGGATTTTTGGGTCACTTTTCTGGAGCCAGATCTGCCTTGTCAGCCACCATTTTCAATTCCGCCAGTTCAACTTTGGGAGGACGATACTTTAGAATTATACATTTTGTCGCCATTTGCAGCAAAAGTTACCATCGAGGCAAAAGAAAATAACCCAATTGGATCTGGTATTACCTACAATTTTTCACAAACTATTAACCTTCAACCTAATGTAATTAAATACTTTAGGTTGCCTTCTTCTCTAGCCTGTCATACATTGTATTCCGATTATAAAACCAATAACGGGGTACATATTTTTTCTGATAGTGCAATTAAAGTCAATGCCGTTACGCGCTACCGAACATACAAAGAAGCCACCACTGTAATGCCTTCTGAATCTATTCCATTGAGTCCTGAGTATTTTGTAACCACCAATACCGATCAATTGACTTGGTCGTGTTACGGTAATATAAATCACAAACCTGCTCGTTCAGGTGAATTTGCAATTGTTGGCATAGCTGATCAATCGATTATCGAGGTTTTGCCAATTGGAAACTCCACTTTAAGAAATACCCGCAAAGGCATTCCATTTGTAGTCATTTTGAAAAAGGGCGAAACTTTTGGTTATGTTAGCAACGATAGCGACCTAACTGGATCTGTCATTCGTTCACGCGATGCTGTTTCCAAATTTGCCGTATTTGCTGGAAATCGCCTTTCCTACTCATTAGAAAAAGGAGCCAATGGTAATTTCTGCAAAAGCAATATGGGGCATACCTATGAGCAAATGTTTCCAACACTCACTTGGGGGCTGTCCTATACGGCCTTGCCACTCAAGGACAATAGTGGTTATTATACTAAAATTGTTGCCGCAGAAAATAATACCAAAGTTTATATAAATGGTACTTTTTATCAAGTCCTTCAGCAAGGCGAAAATTTCAAATATAATGTTACCACAGATACTGCAATAAATATAAGTGCAGATAAACAGATAGCTGTTACCCAATTTACAAAAGGTGCCACTTGCAATGGACATTCCGCTCCAAAATCTGTTTTTGGTGGGATTTCTCAAATTCAAATTATCCCAGACGAACAATGGTCGACCCAAGCCAATGTATTTGGCATTTGGCCAGCCAAATTTAGTAGAAATTTTTTTGAAAATTATTTAAATGTATTGGTCAATTTAGCAGATACGGCATCTTTTAAAATAAACGGAAAATCGCTTCCATCCTCCGTTTGGAAAATAAGTTCTAACTTAAATGGGAAGTGTTATGCTCAAATTTTAATTGATAGTATTAACTATAAATTAACAAGCTCAAAAGGTTTTATCTCCTACGTTTATGGATATGGGCCAGGGGATGGTTATGCATTTGCAGCTTCATCTAATTTTAAAACACTTCAAAATAACTTTTTTTGGAATGCGCAATGTAAGTCCGAACTAATTACATTCACCGCCAATGGATTAGACAGTTTTACCAATTATAACTGGTATTTTGGTGATAATTCTGCAAAGCAATTTGGAAAAGTAGTACAAAAAAAATATACAGATACCGGGTGGTTCAATATCGTAATGACTTGTCAACATATACGAACAAATGCCATCGATTCTGTTACAAAAAAAGTCTATATTGCTAGTTCTGGCATTGGACCAGTGCTCATTAAGGATACCGCAGTATGTGGCCTTCCTCAGTTTGCCGTTTTTGCAAAGGGTTTTGATTCTGATAATGTATATGTCTGGAACGATGGCCATCCAAACTATTATAAAGGTATTAAAGGAGCGGGTCAATATTGGTTGAAAATAACAGAACGCAACGGCTGTATTTATGTTGACACACTGAATGTGGTTAGTTATCCAAAGCCGTTTTCGAATTTTAGTGTCAATGATTCTGTACTTTGTTTGAATCAAAACAAGTCAATACAGTTTACTAATTTATCAACTTCTTTAGATTCGGTGGTATCCTATAAATGGAATTTTGGTGATACGGTGCTTACAGATACAAGTCATTTAATTTCTCATTTGTATAAGCATACTGGCACTTATTTAAGTCATTTAACGGTTCGCACTTATCGCGGTTGTGAGCACGATACAACTTTGCGAATTAGGATACTAAAATCACCAAAAGCGAATTTTTCATTGAGTGATTCTGTTAGATGTTTGGCCAATAATCAATTTGTCCTATTAAATACCTCTACAACCGATACTGGAGTTTTAGTCGCTAAAATATGGGCGATTTCTGATGGAAGTAACATTGCAAATAAAGACACAATCAATAAAACTTTTTCGAATGGAGGAATTCAAAAAATTGTATTAAATGTAACCAATACGTTAGGCTGTTCTGATAGTATTATTAAATATGTAAAAATAAATAAAACGCCTTTGGTTGAATTTGTTTCATCTGCTTATTCAAATTGTTTAAGTTCACAAAATTTTGAGTTTAATTATATTCCCAATATTGCCAATGATTCCATCATTCTAAAGACTTGGTTCTATGGGTCAGATAGTTTGCAACAAAGCAATAATTTAACAGGTGTTAAATTCTCCATGGTCGGTACACATTCAATTAAACTAAAGTTAAAAAGTAGGGAAGGATGTGAGGCAGTGCTTTCTAAATTAATCAGTGTTAATGCAGAACCAAAAGCAATCATAACAGTTAATGATAGTGTGCAATGTTTAGGTTCAAATACTTTCAATTTTACAAATACCTCAGCAATATCATCGGGGCAAATAGCCAGCCATCAATGGGATTTTGGTGACCTAAGTTTTTCATCACTGTCTCAACCAACGAATAAAACATATACCAATTCAGGGATTTACAATGTCCAATATTTGGTGATCTCCGATTCAAACTGCAGAGACAGTGCAAATTTAAAACTAGTCGTTCTGGCCAATCCCAAATTAAGTTCACCAATAGCTAAGGCCGGATGTATGAATGATAGCGTTTTGTTCACTGTAAACCCCGCCTCAGGCAGTGGTATAATTAATGCCTATGCCTGGACTTTTGGTGATGGCTTTGTTGGAACTGCTCAAAACATGAAATATTTATACACTGCGGCAGGGAACTATAATGCAAAAGTAACCGCATCAAATGTCTTAAATTGCAGAGATAGTGCATTTGTTAATTTAAAAATTGTAGAAAATCCAAAAGCAGATTTTGTATTTGTTCATTACAATCGCGACAATGCTGGCATTAGATTTTTATTTTTAGATCGTTCCGATAAAGCCACTAATTGGCAATGGCAATTTGGCAATTTGGGAAATTCAATTTTAAAGGACCCCGATTATTTTTTCTCCGATACTGGTTCTGTTGCAGTGAGATTAATTGTTTCTAATCAAAATATTTGTTACGATACCATCGAACGAATAATCCCTATTTTAGATAAAATTGATTTTTACTTTCCCAATGCATTTACACCCAACGGTAATGGCTTAAATGATGGTTTTGGTTTGTCTGTTTCTCAATATAATTTGGTGAAGGATTTCCGCCTTCAAGTATACAATCGCTGGGGTGAAAAACTATTTGAATCAAATAATAAATCAACCCAATGGTTGATTCCAGACAATGAAAATATATTACAAGGCGTTTATATCTACAAAGCGGCTATAAGAGATATTTATAATATTTACCACGATATAAAAGGTGTGGTAGAGGTGATTAGGTAGTTTGATATTCTGGCTTGTAACTGCATTTAAATGAGTATTTTTATATTCTCAAATAATTGTTATATATTCGTATTTAGGATTTGCGATATGAGAAAAAAACTACTGTTAATATTTTCTTTGTCTATTATTGTTAACCAATCAATTGGCCAGACAACATCTGGTAAAGATTTTTGGGTAGCTTTTCTCGATGCACAATTGTATTGCGCAACCAGAACACCACCACCTCCGCCTCCTCTTCCTCCTGGTCCATTTGAAGAAGATACGCTTGAATTATATATTACATCTCAGTATGCCGCTAAAATTAAAGTTGTAAGTGATAATAAGGACGATATTAATTCAACTGCTACTTATACCTTAACACCGAATGTTACGCTCTATATCCAAGTGCATCCCCACATGTGCAACCGGAATTTGTTTTCAGATAATGTGAATAATCGGTCGGTGCACATTACCGCAGATACTTTTATCAATGTTCAGGCCGTTAATCGTTTTTGGTCTTCGAAAGGTGCCACCACTGTTATTCCATCAGAATCCATTCCTTTCGCCACAGAATATTTTATAACAACGAATGAGAGTCCTAACCAATGGGTATGTAATAAAATTGATTTTGGAGGAAAAATAAATAAATCAGCAGAATTTGTGGTGGTTGGTATTTCGGATACCTCTGTGATAGAAGTTATTCCTAGTGGTGTTTCTTCTGTTAATGACAATAAAAGGGGGATTCCTTATAATGTGACGCTTAAAAAGGGCGAAACCTACCATTATGTGACCACGGATGATGATCTTACTGGTTCCATAATTCGTGCGCGAACACTAACTTCGAAATTTGGAGTATTTGCAGGAAATAGACAAACCTATAGTAATATTAATGACAGTGTAAATCTGCCATGCAACAGTGCTTTTCCTTTTTCTGTATACACCCATAATCCATTGGATGATTTGGCGTTTTTAGACCATACCTATGAGCAAATGTTCCCGACCACAACAATGGGAAATAGTTATATTTTATTGCCTTTTAAGAATAATTTTGGAGGGTATTATTTTAAAACCTTAGCCATAGAAAATAACACCAAAGTATTCATTGGGAACAATTACTACAAGACCTTAAATCAAGGTGAATATTTTACGTATAATGTTGGGGTCGACTCTGTTATGAGAGTTTCTGCTAACAAACGAATTTCAGTCACTCAGTTTTCAAAGGGTAATAAATGTAACAAACACTCAAAACCCAAAACAACCATGGGAGATATTTCTCAGGTGCAAGTAGTACCCGATCTTCAATGGATTACCGATGCTAATGTGGGCAAAGTTACCAATGTGCCTTTTAATAGTTGGGTAAATTCAAGTAGTAATTTCGTTCCAGAGAATTATGTCAATATCATTGTTAAAACAGCAGACACCAGTAAATTTAAAGTTAATGGGGCTTCTATTGTTAATTATTTATGGCGACCAAGTTTAATGCTAAACGGATACAAATTTGTTCAATTGAATATAGATAAAGGGAATTACCACCTGGTTTGCCCCAATGGATTTATGGCCTATACATACGGCTATGGCAATTTTGAGGGATATGCTCTCCTGGCGGGTGCGAGTTTCAAAAATCTTCACAATAATTTTGTGGTGAGCAACCAATGCAAACAGGATACCTTGCAATTTACCAGGGTTGTTAATGATAGTTTTAAAAGTTATGTTTGGGACTTTGGCGATAAATCTACAAGAATTGCTGGAGCTTCAGTTGCAAAGATTTTTAAAGATACAGGGTTTTATAATGTAACAATGTATAGTAAGCATATTAAAACAGGTATTTTAGACTCTGTAATTAAAAGGCTTTACATCGGAATGGCCGATACTAAACCTGTTCTGATTAATGATACCGCTGTTTGCGGTCATTTGGAGCTGCTTGTATTATCCCAAAATCGCAAAAATTTCAATAGCTATTTATGGGAGGATAAATCGACCTTGTATTATCGATTATTTAAACAGCCAGGACAATATTGGGAAAAGGTTACAGAAAGAAATGGATGTATTTATTTTGATACACTTAATATATTAAATTATCCTTCGCCTGTTGCTAAATTTACCAGCACGGATACTGTTTTTTGCTCGAATGGAACCCGTGATATTTTCTTTCAAAATCTATCTACTTCAAAAGATACACTCGCCATTGTGAATTGGGATTTTGGCGATTTAAATGTAAATGATACCCATGAAATTGTGAAGCATTTGTACAAAAAGCCCGATTTATATCAGGTTAGTTTAAGATTAACAACCAACCATGGTTGTCAGGATGTAGCCACACAGTTAATTGAAATAAAAAGTTCGCCTAAACCTGAATTCACTTATTTGGTTGCAGATACTTGCTTCAATAGCAATAGTATTTCTTTTAAAAACAACACCCAAATTGATTCGCTATTGTTTCAAAAGTACAAATGGGAGTATGGCGATGGAACTTCACTTACAAATAGAACTTTTAAAACACCGCATGTATATCCCGATTCAGGAGTCTATGAGGTCAAATTATTATATGAGTACAATAATGGTTGCAACGATACTGCCAGAAAACTTGTTACAATTGTGCCTAACCCGAAATCAAATTTTACCTTTGTTTCTGGTGGTCAATGTTTAAGTGATCCTTTTGTATTTACCAATAAGTCAACCGCAACAAAGCAACCTTTAAAGAGTCTTTGGCTATTTGGCGATACACAATCGGATACCAATAAAAATGTTCAACACCGTTATTACACGCAGGGTGTTTATACCGTTCAATTAATTGTCGAATCTGTTTTTGGTTGTAAAGATACTGCTAGCCAAACAGTAAAAACATTAAGTGGTCCAGAGGCTAAATTCACGCTCAGCGATAGTATTTTATGTAAGGTTGGCAACCGTTTTAAATTCTCCAATACTTCTATCTCCGACACCGGAAAAATAGTATCTACGCTTTGGCGATTTGCAGATGGTTCGAAAATATTAAACAAAGATACGGTCACAAAATCATTTGCAAATGCTGGTAAAAATAGCATTGTGTTGAAGGTTACCAATAATTTTGGATGCAGCGATACGCTGCTCCAATTCGTAGAAACAAAACCTGGTCCATCTACCAAATTCTCTATCAATGATAACACCCAGTGCGATAATTTGCAATCCTTCGATTTCAGCTATCTCTCACAGAAAAGTAATGATAGTATTAAAGGTTATTCGTGGTATTTTAACAATGACAGTGTTAAAAATATACCGAATATAACTAATTTCAAATTTCCTAAAGATGGGGTTTATACTGTTTCGTTGCGTTTGAATTCATTGTATGATTGTGATGGTGAAATGATTCAAACAGTCTTTGTGAATCCTCAGCCGGTTGCTGCTTTTTCAGTTCAGAGTCCTATTGAATGTTTCTTTGGACATGCTTTTAAATTTGCAAATCTTAGCACTATCTCTTCAGGTAAATTGGCCATCCATCAATGGGATTTTGGAGATGGTACTAATGCAAGCTTGTTTACACCGGTTCCTAAAACCTATGCCAATGTTGGTAATTATAAGGTGTCATATAAAGTTGTTTCCGATTCTGGTTGCATGGATACTGTTTCCAAATTTATTCAATTGCTTCCAAGCGCTACCATCAACAGCGCAACTTCTAAAGGCGCATGTTTAAGTGATAGTATATTATTTCAGGCTTCGGTGTCTTTAAATATTGGTAATATTAAATCTTATGTGTGGGATTTTGGAGATGGTCAAACCGGTAATAGTTCCAATATAAAACACTTATACCAAAATCAAGGTTCTTATACAGTTATATTTAAAGCGATTACGGATAATAACTGTCAAGACAGTGTTTTGAATACGATTAAAATAGTAAAAAACCCAAAAGCTGATTTTGTTTTTGTTCATTTTAATAAAGATAATTCCGGCATACGTTTCTTGTTTCTCGACCGTTCTGAAAATGCAAATAGTTGGAATTGGAAATTTGATAAATGGGGAACTTCAAGTATTCAAGAACCCTAATTTATTTTTTATGATTAGGTTAAAGCAAGTATTCGTCTAATCGTTTCTAATCAAAATCTTTGTTTCGATACCATCGAAAAAAAGATACCTATTCTTGATAAAATCAATATTTATTTTCCCAATGCATTTACACCCAACGGCAATGGAATCAATGATGGATTTGGACTGAATGCGAACCAATTCGACTATATAAACGGGTATAGATTACAGATTTTTAACAGATGGGGTGAGAAATTATTTGATTCTGAAAACAAAGAAGAACGCTGGTTATCACCCGATGATCCCAATATATTGCAAGGTGTCTACATTTGGGTAGCAAAAATAAAAGATAGCTATAATGTGGTACACGATATGAGCGGTAGGGTTGAGGTTATTAGATAAACTGGCTATTGTTCTGCTAATTCTTTTAATTTTTCATTCATAAGCTCAAATCCTAACACGACGTAAGTTCGGGTTAAGGAAGTATACTCAACTAAATTTTGCTTCAATCTTGTGTAAATAATTTAAAAAAAGGTAATCGAAGTAAATAAATTGTAAATAATAATGGCATTTTAGGACGAAAATGCGGGCTGGGTCCATTCCGATTGGTATCAAGAAGTAAAAATTTCATTAGGACCAGGATGAAGATTTGGTCTGCATAAAAAAACAATAACTAATTCCACTGCCTACTAAAATTGTACAACTTTTATCGAAGGCAGGATCTGCGCGTTGGGTCCACGCATGCGTAAAAATTTTAATTGGTCAGGGATGAAGGGTGAGCCTGCGCGTGAAGACCAGTTGAAATTTTCTATGCGTGGTGGTTTTTTTGTTTACTTTTTTGTCCAAACAAAAAAGTAAGAAAATTTATATTATAGAACCGAATGTGCTAGGTGCCCACGTATGCGTAAAAATTTCACTTTGGTCAAGGATGAATGTTGAGCCTATGCGAGAAGACTAGTTGAAATTTTCTATGCGTGGTGTGTTGTTCTTTGCAAGCTCATGAGAAAGCCTTCGGCTAAGTTTGTCTCCTTTTTGTCCAAACAGACAATGAGGACGTAGCGAAGCTAAAGGTGGAGAAAATGGGAAGGATTAAAATATTTGAGATACCATATTTAATTGAAATGCTTAACCCGAACTGACGTTAACAAAGTATCTTTTTCCAACATTTTTTTTAATAATGGGACGAGTAATCCAGTGAATTTTTTACTTTGTATCAAGGTAATGTTTCCATCATTAATGTCTATCAATTTGAATTGATGCTCGCCATCAAAAAGCCCATTTATAAATAAATGTCCAATCCATCGAAATTCTTTATTAGGCTCGAATACTAACACTGTTGGCAAAAATAGTAAAAAAAAATGCTGACCTTTTGGGTCAGCATTTTTAAAACTACACTATAAAACTTAAAAAATATTATTAATGGTTGATGATTAATTTTTGAGAGACAGTACCTGTTGTTCCACTAATGGTAACTTGGTAAATGCCTGCAGCCAATTCCGCAGTTGGTATAGATGTACTCATCATGCCACTTAGGTTCTCGGTAATTATTTGTTCGAATACCACCTGACCCATTGGATTAACCAATTGGATAGTTACTGGCGTGGTCATATCCATATTGTCTATCGACAAATTGACATTTGCATTTGCAGGATTAGGAAACACATTCACAATAGCTGAAACGATTTCAGTGAATTTTGCTAATTTGATACTAGTATATGCAATATCGCCATTGTTAGCTACAATTTTCAATTTATAATGATTATTAGCAGATGGATTAAAGTCTGTGAAAGTATAAACATTCATTTCATTGCCATTGCCTTTGCTATAAACAGTGCCAATTGAAGTCCAGTTAATAAAATCGGTTGAGTGCATAATTTCAAAATGACTGTTGTTTTCTTCGGTTGCAGTAGCCCATTTAACTTCAACACTTTTGCTGTTTTTGTTTGCAACTACGTCAAAGTTTATAAGTGAAACTGGCAATGGCACTAAGAATGTAGTTCTAGAATTGTTTGATGACAAGGTCCAATTTGAAGTTGGATTTACCGCTGAAGAGGAAGTAGAAGTTGTGATACCTGATGAAGGTGTATTTGCTGCATTTGAAGAAGCGATACCTATCCATTTTGAAGTTGATGTGCTGTATTGAGCGAGTTTCAAATCATTTGAAAGGTTAGTTGTGCTGCCTACTATTGATTTGCCTGTTTTTGACCCATTGTTGTCGTATCTTAATGCTACAGTTCCAATAACGCTTGTGGAGGATGAAGCTACTGTCCAATATTCATAGCCACTTGCATTGTCTAAGGTGGTTAAATCCAAAGCCGTTTGCGAAGATTTTGTTCCGAAATAAGTTGCTTCAACCCACTGAGAAAATGTACCATTACCAGTAATGTTTGTCGGTTCAAAAATGAAAGGGGAATATACTGCTCCATTGCCAATTGGGAAAAAGAAAATATTGTTATTGCCATTTTTTGTGTACAATCTTACTTTTGCATTTACGTGGCTAGCATTATCTACACTAGTTAAGGAGTGACCTGAGCTATTGTCGAATGACAAAAATCCACCATTTGAGCTGTTTATATAATTGTTGGTTGAAAAATCTAGATCGTCAATTACCAGTTCAACATTATTAAGTAATAAATTGCCGCCGCTTATATCTAATTTGGCACCTGTTGCATCAATTCGTGAAACACCGGTAGATTGAATAGTAGCCGCTGCATCTATTTTGATATCACCATTGATTTCGAAAGTAAATCCATTGATATTAAGCGATCCTCCATTAAGAACAACATTGTTTCTTATAACCATATTTCCAGTTAAAGTTAAAGTTCCTGAACCTGCATTCATGGTTAGACTTTTAATTGTTCCACTGATGTTTGTAGACGGAGCATTGCTTAATCCACTTAGATTTGGAATTATTACATCATCGCTAGAGCTAGGTGCATTACCTCCGGTCCAGTTGGCATTAGTGGTCCAACTTCCGCTCGATGAGCCATTCCAAGTTCTTGTTCCTGAGTAACCGTTTGTAAAAATTAAAGTGACTAAGGCAAGCGTGAGAATCTGTAATTTGTTTTTCATTGTATTGTATTTGTATTGTTTAGTGCTGTGAACATTTTATTGATGGTCCTCATGTCATCTATAGGTCAAAAAATTTTGGCACAAAAAATCCCCTTAAGTGAAAATTATCACCCAACGAATTAATTAAAGGTAATCAATTCAAATGTTAGTAAGGAAGTTTGTGTTTAAAAAATCTGAATTAGAATTTTCAG
Organism: bacterium; assembly: GCA_029945665.1. Taxonomy (GTDB): domain Bacteria; phylum Bacteroidota; class Bacteroidia; order NS11-12g; family UBA955; genus JABMMZ01. The sequence continues at coordinate 33,532 of JAQSCZ010000003.1, forward strand.
ATGTTAAGAAGCCCCTTCGTTGTGTTGTTCATAAATTTGTGTTTTAGTTTCTGCAAATATATACACATTTAGTATATTGATACTAGTTTTACCCAAAAAACAGTATTCTAAACAGGTTAAATGTTGACAACTTGCTTAAAATAAGCAAGTTTAGTTTAAATAAATTTCAAAAATAAAATTATTTATTACATAATTAACAGAGTATTTATACCTAAATTGATGCAAAATAATCCGTTTTTAATACTAAAATGAGCCTAATTTTAACTGTTTAGTATAAATACTTAGTGCTATTTAAATAAAAATGTCGCCTTCATAGGGCGACATCTTTAAACTATACAATTCAAAACTCACGAATGTCTTAATGCGATATCAATAGCTTCTTATTTATATTGATGTTACCGCTTTTTATATTTAATTGATAGATCCCGGATTTTAAGGACTCTATACTTAAGGTCTGTTTAAAACTGTTTCCTATTCTATTCTCTGCAGTTATTTCCACTACTACCTGCCCAACAGAATTAATTATCTGAACTTGTACGGGTTCGTCATCCTCGAAAATTTGCGATTCTATTTGCAGGCTGCTAGCGGCAGGACTCGGATAAACTGAAATGTCGGAAGGTAGAACTATGCCATTTTTTCTCAATTGTTTTTTATTGCTGTAACTAATAGAGCCATTGTCCTCAATAAGCTTTAATCGATAAATAACTTGAGTACCAATTCGATTTGCAATATTTAAATCGATAAAACGATAGGCCGAAGTATTGGATGATCCGATAAAGCTTTCAACAGTTTCGAACGCTTGGTTGTCAATACTTCTCTCTAAGTCAATAGAAGCCACAAGCTCTGGATTGGCTACTTGCCAATTTAATTCCGCATCTATTGTATTGCGCCATTTGCTATCAAAACTTATTAATTGGATAGGCAGTGGGGTAGCGCCAAGAAACCATGTTGTAATTGAAAAAGGCGAAAATGATGTAATGCCCGAACGCGATTTCATAGCCGCGCTTGCAATTGCACTTCCTGTTGTAAGTGTGCCGTTGGCCGTTGGTGCAGAAGTGCTACTTCTTTTAAATAAATCCCACTTCCAATTTGAAATGGTGTCGCCACCTGAATTTGGATACACGCCCGTAAAGTGAGAAATAAATGCCCTTGTGCGATTGGTATTAAAAATACTGGATTCAGTTGCAGTGTTGTACTGTAAGGTTAAATTAACATTGCTGCCGCCTTTTGTGCTTTCTCGAATGTCCCAAGTTCTTTGCACACTTCTGAAACTGGCAGGAACGTTCGATGGGCTGTATAAATTTTCAACATAACCATCTTCATAAACCGAATCAAAAACCCGCACCTTAAAGTCGTCTGTTGTGCCTGTGTTTTGTATCATAGCTGGTGTATAATCCCCAATGGCTTGTCCTATCGGAAATACAGTGCTTGTGGCACCAACCTGTTCTCTCTTTAGAAATCCTTTTAAAGTATCTCGTGTATAGTTATTGGTGACCACAAAACTATTTTCATTGTAGCCTGTAATAACACCGGGATAGCCATTGCCAACTATTAAATCATTATTGTTTAAAACAATACACCCTGAGATAAATTTTAAAGTGTCTCTAATTTTTAAGTCATAGTTTTTTAATTGAATGGAGGAAGTTGTGTTCACGATAAAGTTACTCAATGAAACAGTTGGGCCACCTGATATAATAATCTGATCGGAACCAGTTGCATAAGGTGCCGGGCGTGGGCGTATCATTTCAAACGAACCTGTCCCTGCTATTTGCGAGGCACCAATGTTTTGTAAAGTATCGCCATACATTTTTATGAATCCATTACTTTTAATCACCAATGATCCACCTGTCCCACTATTGCCAGCGTTGTAAAAATTTCCCCAAATGCTCATACTGCCTCCAGTGCCTACAAACATTGAATCTGTTCCGAAAAGTTTAGTCGAATTTTGGCACATAACTAGCCCGCTTTTTATAATTAAAAAGCTAATTAAAATGAAATGCTTCATAACTAATTACTGTTTGAGGAAAGCTGTATCCAATCTAATCCATTCCACATCAATGTAATGGTGTCATCCTTATTCATGGATATATTGCCCGATAGTTTGGTATTGCTATTGTCAAGCAATTGTACACCATCATTGTTGTCACGATCAATGTTTACCAAGAAAAGTATTTGCCCCATTACCAAGCCATCGCTTAAAATAATCGTTCTATTGCCTGCAGAAGAATTATTTGAATTTAAAAATATGGTTGAATTATTTCCAACAGTTACGGCTTGATTGTCTGCTGTAACAGTAATTGAATCACATGTGCCGATGGCTATACCACCATTCACAGAGACAGTGGTTAGTGGATTGTTTAAGTTGAATCCAACATTACCAGTAGCCGAATCAATTCGCATTCTTTCAGTATTATTGGTTTTAATAACTAAATCTGAACTGTTGGTGGTGCCAATAAAATTACCACCAGATGATGAATTACCTGTTGTAAGCCATGCGCCGTTTGAACTACTAATAGCAGTTCTACATAAACTAATCCAAGATGTTCCAGTGTGGTTAAAAAGACAATTGCTGTCTGTGTTGAATACAACCAGTCCTTTGACGCCTGTTATAGCATTCATTTGGGTGGAATTTACTCGGGTAAAGAGTAAGCCCTTTGTTGTGCTCTCTAGTTCAAGCAGACTCGAGCTGCTGATAGAGGTGACGTTGGCACCTAATTTTATTTGAGATTTTCCTATAAAAATCGGACAAATAAATACCAGTACCAAAATTTGTTTGAAAATTTTAGTGTTCATTTTTGCTGTATGTTTTTTAAGCTCGGAGTATGCTGAGTTTAAACGCCTATAAGTATTAAATCTCAGTTATACCAACAATCTTAACTCAAACATAAAGCCCTAAAACTGCTTTGCAAACATTTCCATTGATTTATCACAGAATATTTGTTAATAACTTGTTAATCAAGGGGTTATTTTTCTATTTTTTAAGTTTAATAATGACCAAAATGCGTGAAATTTTTTAAGATGGGCCTCGATTCAAGTGGTTTTAGGTAAAAATACTTTTTTTTCTAAAATAGTTATTATATGTAACTAAACATAAAGAATATGCCACCGATTAAGGTGGCATTTTCTTAACTAATAAATATGCATTTTCAAACACTAATCTTGATATTTATAGGAGAATATCAATTTATTGTATTTGTAATACATTTTGAAATCGTTTGTGAAGTAGCAAAAAAATACCTCACAAACACATCTGATCGTGCAAATCAGATTTATTTAACATACAACCCCAAGAAGGCCAAACTTATGCCAATGTGTAACTATCTGAAATTCAATAGCGAATTTGTAATATCATCTGTTTTGTTTCCAATTTTTGGAAATTTTGGCCGATAAATGGAATAAAATAAAATGCGTTTCAAGTTGTTTTTTGTATGGGATATTCAAATTCATACGAAATAAGATTTTCTTGCCATTTATTCGCATCAATACACAAGAAAAGTAATTCGGGAAAAAGGACCTTGTGTAATAGTTATTTGAATAAAAAATGAGTAAAAGGTCAACTGCAGATGGTAAAGAATGCTATATATTTGCGCCATAGCGCTTTGTTTGAATGCACGAATAATGCTCTATAATATATGTATGCGTAATTTTAAAATCTATATAGTTGAAGATGATCCATGGTACGGAGAGCTTTTAAAATACCACCTATCATTAAATGAGGATTATGAAGTGCTTTTGTTTGGAACAGCCAATGAATTAATTGAAAATCTGCATAAGAAACCAGATTTAATTACAGTTGATTTTAATTTGCCAGATATGACGGGAGAAGAATTATTACTCAAAGTAAGATCTGTTAATCGCAACGTACCTGTTTTAATTATAAGTGGTCAAGATGATATTTCAGTTGCACTAAGTTTACTTAAAAAAGGGGCAAGTGAGTATCTAATGAAAGATGCTAATACAAAGGATTTACTTTGGCATTCCGTGCAACGAGTTTTCAAAACTATTTCTTTGCAAGAAGAAGTTGAAGAATTAAAAGTGCAATTAGAATCAAAGTTTGATTTTGAAAAAACGATTATTGGAAAAAGTACGGCATTAAAGAAATCATTTGCACTGATAGAAAAAGCAATTAATTCAAATATTAATGTTTCTATTACTGGTGAAACAGGCACTGGAAAAGAGATAGTTGCAAAGGCTATACATTATAATAGTTTAAGAAGCAAGAAACCTTTTATTGCTGTAAATATGGCCGCAATTCCTAAGGAACTTTTTGAAAGTGAGTTGTTTGGTTATGAAAAAGGAGCTTTCACAGGAGCGATAACGAATAAAAAGGGCAAATTTGAAGAGGCCAATGGAGGTACAATTTTCTTAGATGAAATTGCGGAAGCTGACTTAAATTTCCAAACAAAATTATTGCGTGTGCTTCAAGAACGCGAAATTACTAGGGTAGGGAGCAATCAAACCATTAAGCTAGATGTTAGAATTATAGTTGCCACACATAAGGACCTTGCTGAAGAAGTGAAGTCGGGGAGATTCAGAGAAGACTTGTTTTTCCGATTGCTTGGTCTACCAATCGAACTGCCTCCTTTGAATCAAAGGGGAAATGATATATTGATACTCGCCAAACATTTCGCAGATGCTTATGCAATTGAGAATAAGAAAAAAACCATTCATATTCACCCAGAAGCAAAAGAAAAACTATTGAAATACAATTATCCAGGCAATGTTAGGGAGTTAAAAGCAATAATCGATTTGGCTTGTGTTATGACTGATGACAGCGAAATTAAGGTAGATGATATTACCTTTCTTTCAAATAGTTTTAAGGAACAAAACCTTTATACATCAATTGAAAAAACTTTAAAGGACTACAATGCAGATATTATTGGATTTTATTTAAAAAAATATCATTTCAATGTCGTGGAGGTCGCTCAAAAGTTAGACATTGGTAAATCAACTATTTACAATCTTATTAATTCGGGAGAAATAAAAAAGGAAGGTTAATGAAAGCAAAACTATACCATTATGAAAATAATGAAATCAAAGCACTTGTTTCAGAAATAGATGAATTTATAGTTGAGCCGTCATTGGTATTGGTTTTTGGCGAAAATGAGATTATTTCCAGTGAAATGTTATGGATAGATATTAAAAAAAAATTCACAAATTCTCATATAGTTTACTGCTCAACGGCTGGTGAAATTAGTGGCTCTGATGTTAAGGAAAATATGGCAGTAATCACAGCGTTGTATTTTGAAAACACACCAATCAAAACGGCTCTTATAAATATAAAGGCGTATCAAAATAGTACCCTTGCTGGCCAGGCATTAGCCAGTATATTAAATGTTGAAGGCTTAAAATATGTGTTGTTGCTTTCTGACGGAGCTCTTGTTAATGCCAGTCAACTTATTTCAGGTATGGAGGTAGTTTACAATGGTAATATTCCGATAACAGGTGGCCTAGCAGGTGATAGAGAAAATTTTGCCACAACTTTAGTTGGACTAAATAATTTACCTGAATCTGGAAATATTGCAGCCATTGGTTTTTATGGAGATAGCTTACAAATTGGCCATGGTTCTATGGGTGGTTGGGATGTGTTTGGACCTGAAAAAACAATCACTAAATCGGAAGGGAATATTCTTTTCGAAATTGATGGTAAAAATGCCATGGCTATCTACAGAGATTACCTTGGTAAATATGCCGATGAATTACCTGGATCGGCCTTGCTTTTTCCTCTGGCAATAAAGGATGGAGAGTCGGATGAATTATTGGTTCGCACAATACTTTCGATAGACAATGAAAACCAATCCATGGTTTTTGCTGGCGAAGTTCCTGAAGGCACAAAGGTGAGATTTATGAAAGTGAATTTTGATAATCTTATTGAAGCGGCCTCCATTGCAGCGAAGAAATCTGTTTTTGATTTTGGTGAATTAAAGCCAGATTATGCATTACTTATAAGTTGCGTTGGAAGGAAATTGATTTTAAAACACAGAATAGAGGAGGAGCTTGAAGCAGTATTAGATGTATTTGATGCAACTGTTATGAGTGGCTTTTATTCTTATGGAGAATTGTCTCCATTTACTAAGAATGGTGTTTGCCAGCTTCACAATCAAACAATGACTATCACAACATTTACGGAAATTTTGTAGGCATGGAATTACATAAATTATTACAAAGGCAACTGAATAAATTTTTCCCTGATCAAATAAACTCGGATATTCAGTTTGAGAATTTCATTAAGGCAATTAGTGAATCTTACACCTCTTACGAAAGGGATAAAGAATTATCAAATCATGCATTTGGAATTTCTGAAAGAGAATACAACGAAATTAATTTAAAGTTGAAAAGTGAAATAGATTCCAAAAAAATTTCTATTCTTAAATTAAATGAAACAATTCGCGAAATGGATTCAACTATTTTTATGGAGTCTGAGGATAATCTAATTGGTTTGGTAGATTACGTAAAAAAACTTATCGATAAAAGTCGAAATATTGAGTTTGAGTTAGTCCAGAATGTGAAACGAATGTCTGCATTAATATCGAATATGCATTCAGGTGTCTTAGTTGAAAATGAAATGCGTGAAATTATCTTCACCAATGAAGCTTTTTGTAAAATGTTTGATATTAATGCATCTCCAACCAGTATGATTGGTATGGATTGTACGCAATCAGCCGAGTACAGTAAAGCATTATTTAAAGACCCTGAATTATTTATTAAAAGGGTTGAAGAGTTAATGCAGAATAAATTGCAAGTAAATGGTGAAATTTTGGAGTTAAAAGATGGTCGTTTTTTTGAAAGAGATTTTGTGCCAGTATTTGTTGACAATGAGTTTAAGGGTCACATGTGGAACTATTCAGATGTAACCGAAAAAAAAATAATCCTAGATGTTGTTGCTGAAAGCGAAACAAAAAACAGACTCATTATGAATTCTGCATTGGATGCTATCATAAGCATAAATGACCATGGTTTAATTACATTTTGGAATCCACAGGCTGAGAAAATTTTTGGATGGAAAGAAGAGGAAGTATTAAATAAATCTTTATCGGAGGTCATTATCCCTGAAAAATATGTTAAAAATCACGAACGCGGCATGGCTAGCTACCGGGCAAATAAAGAGGGTCCTCTTCTCGAAAAATTGTTAGAATTAAAGACAAAGCATAAATTGGGCCACGAGTTTCCTGTTGAATTGTCGATTACACCTATTCATTTTGATGGAAAGGTTTTTTTCTGCTCATTTATTCGGGATATTTCTGAAAGAAAATTGGCAGAACAAGTTCTTGCTAAAAGTGAAGAGAAATACCGAAGCATTATTGCCAATATGAATCTTGGGTTATTAGAAGTAGATAATAAAGATGTGATTCGATTTTGTAATCAAAGTTTTTCAATTATTTCAGGTTATTCATTCGAAGAGATGATAGGAAGAAGAGCTTCAGATATTTTTATTGAAGTACAAAATAAGAACGTTATTGAAGAGAAAAGAAAAAATCGGAAAAATGGCATTTCAGATAGTTATGAATTGTTTGTAAAAAATAAGCTTGGAGAGGACAGATGTTGGCTTATAAGTGGCGCACCTAACATAAATGAAAAAGGAAAAGTCATTGGATCAATTGGAATTCATTTGGACATAACAGAAAAGAAAAAATTAGAAAAGGAAATTGAAATTGCTTTGGAGAAAGCGCAAATTGCTTCAAATGCAAAAGAAACTTTTTTGGCTAATATGAGTCATGAAATTAGAACGCCTCTAAATGCTATTATTGGTATGGTAAGGGAGCTTGGAAGAGAAAGTTTAACACCTAAACAAATTACTTATTTATCTAACAGTGAAACGGCTGCTAAACACTTGTTAAGCATGGTGAATAATGTTTTGGACATGTCTAAAATTGAAGCAGGTGCGGTTAAATTTGTGGAAAATCAATTCAACCTGATATCAGTTGTTAAGATGGTTGAAAGTATTTTATTTATCAAAGCTAAGGAGAAAGATTTAGTTTTAAGAACCAGCCTGTCTCCAGATATAAAAATGGCCTTAATTGGCGATAGTAGCCGTATTAGGCAGATTTTAATCAATATAGTTGATAATGCCATTAAATTCACGCAAGCTGGCGAAGTGGTTTTAGCTGTAGAGGTTTTATCAACGACGGAAACACAACAAAACATTCATTTTAAGATAACAGATACTGGCATAGGCATGAGTAAGCAGTTCATAAATCATATTTTTGAAAAGTTTTCTCAAGAAGATGTGAATTCTTCAAGAAAAGTACAAGGTACTGGATTGGGTATGGCCATTACACAGGAAATTGTTAATAAAATGGGCGGTCATTTGGAAATTCAAAGTGAACAAGGTGTTGGCACTAGTGTGGAATTTATACTGAGTCTTCCAATAGGTGATTCATCGAGCATTTTAAGTACTTTAAATTTAACAATAGATGAAAGCTTGGCTGGTTTGAATTGTCTCCTAGTGGAAGATAATGACATGAACAGAATGATTGCTTTAAAAAGTTTGCAGGCTTTTGGCTGCAAAGTAACCGAAGCAACGGATGGATTAATGGCTATACATTTATTAAGAAGTGAAAGTTTTGATTTTATTCTAATGGATATTCAAATGCCCAAAATGGATGGGATAGAAACAACTAAATTCATTCGAAATGAGTTAAATCTAATCACGCCAATTATTGCACTTACTGCCAATGTATTTAAAAGTGATATTGACTTGTATCTTTCGGTCGGTATGAATGAATATGTAACGAAGCCTTATGAAGAGGAAAATTTATTTACCGCAATTGTCAAATCTTTGAAGCTTAAGAATAAAAAAAATGATATCGAAAAGTTCTTTTATCCTGATCGTAAATTATATGATTTGGTTAAATTGTATGAAATGAGTCGTGGAGACGATCAATTTGTTTTAAAAATGGTTAAATTATTTATTGAACAAACACCAATTGCTATTATAGAATTAAAGCGTGCATTCTATAACAAAGATTTGTCAAGAATAGGAAAAATTGCCCATAGAATTAAACCAAGTATTGAAATAATGGGAATGGATAATGGACTGAAATTGATCGCTGAAATTCAATTACAACTTTTAGAATCCAAATTAGATATCAATACCACTGAAGGCCTAGTGCTAGAACTCGAGCAAATGATTGAGCAAGTTATACTGAAATTGAATAAACTTGTTTAAAATTTATGTTATATAGTTACTAAACTAATATGGATTTTTCCATAAAATGGAATTTAAATCCATTTTATGGAGAAAATTTTAGCGCTTAAGTGGAGTAAGTATTTGAATTCAAATAAGTTAGATTGCTGGCACAGATATGGATTCAAATTAATTCATAAACGCAGCAGTATGAAGTATACAAAAAATACCCTTTTTGATTTAAAAAGTATCATTTTCTTTACATGGACGATTGTTTCCATATTTAAAGTTTTCAATAGTTCAATTTCTCATGGTTGGTCTTGGTATTGGATAATCGGGTTGTTCATGTTGAATTTTATTATTCTTAATCTTTTGTCTTCCGAATATTCAAAAAAATATTCCAAGCAAAATAGTAACGATAAAATGTATTAATTATAAATAATTTATCTAAAAGCTTTTTATCTAAAGCACACTTTAGATAACTGATTCATCTCAAATAAAAGTTGATTTTAAATATATAATCTGATGCCCAAAATTAATTTAGCTGAAATGAAACTTTTAAAACGTTTTAAACTCAATTTTATAATTCAATTTTTTCTCATCGTTTTACTTTTCTTATACTATCTAGAAATTAATTATTAACTAGTAATGAAACACAAATCTAAAAAATATCCTCTGTCAAGTGCCTATAGACCCAGTCTAAGAGAATTTATAATACGAAAATTTAAATCAATTTTTAGGACTAACTCTGATAGTTTTGAAAATGAAAATTAAACTCGGTTTCATGAATTTGGTATTTCACCCAACCAATGTAATCTTGTTTTAAAATTCCAATTATGTATCAATTTCTTAAATTAAATTTATAAATAGCCAATTTATAACAACTACAATAAATTATCACATAACATTTAATGGCCATAGTTACCCATCATATTTGGACTCGTTTTGTCTTACTTTATCGTTATTGTAAATTTTTTGGTGTGTTTTTAATTGAACCATTAAATCAAAATATAGAGTCGTGAAAATTGGAATAATTGAATCAAGTGTTTTATATGGCCATATTTTGAGTGGTCATTTTATGAAGTGGGGGCTTCAAAAAAGTATGATTAATGAGGTTAAGATCGCTATGAATATTAATCAATTAATGCCTTTAAACTGTTTTGATTTCAGTGTTATAGTAATAGATGTTACGTTGATTAATTCTACAATCTTTCGGTTAATTAGCAAAATTAGAATATCGAATCCAACATTAAAGGTATTGCTTAGCGGTTCGGAGTTTTGTAAATTATCTTTCAAAGATATCCAAAAAGCGAAAGTCAATGGACTACTATTTAGAGACATTTCTGAAATTGATTTTATTTCTACTATGAACCAAGTAGTATCAAATAACACACACATAGATATAGATCATTTTGTCAAAATAATTAATCATGAAATAATTGACAAAATTCTAATCTCTAAAAGTGCATGAACGCTACCTCTGCTATTGCCAAATTATATTTATCTATCAGCATTCAATCATAAAATTATTCATGCAACAGCTCACAACAACCGAATGGTACATTATTGATTTTATTCTTTCCACTTTATTTACCTATTGTATATGGAAAATAAAAGAATCAGTAAAGCCATCAAAACCTACTGAAATTTGAGTAACAAAGACTCAAACTATTGGATGTTTGAATAGTGTATTTAAAATGGTGGCGGGCAACTAATCTTTATCGCTTCGTTTTTTATTGGATGAATAAATTCCACTTGATAAGCATGCAGACAAATTGATTTATTTTTCAAAACCTGAGGCGCTCCGTATTTTAAATCACCAACAATAGGCGTTTTGTTATAAGCCAATTGCGCTCTGATTTGATGAAACCGTCCAGTTATTGGATGGATAATCAATAAGGCTTGATTCTTTTCTCTTTCTTCCAAAATCTTATATATCAAAACAGATTCCTTACTGTTTTCAACTGCCCTATTGAAAACATCGGCCCGTTTAGTTTGGCTATCTTTTCGCAAGAAATTGCGCAATTCTTTTTCGGGTTCTAATGGAACACCATTCACTAAAGCCATGTATGTTTTACTAATCTTACCGTATCTAAACAACTCATTCATTTTCGATAAGCCTTTACTCGTTTTGGCCAAAATAACGACCCCACTTACTGGCCGATCGATGCGGTGAATAACACCACAAAAAACATTGCCTGGCTTTTGCTCTCTTTTTTTTAAGAATTCTTTTACCAATTCCGAAAGTGGAATATCACCTGTTTCATCGCCTTGCACCAATATGCCACTGGGTTTATTAACGGCGATTAAATGGTTGTCTTCGTATATGATATTAGCGGCTATATCCATTTTAAATAATATTAACCTCAGGTTCCAATGTAATGCCGAACTTTTCTTTGATACTCTCGATAATATCCATAGCAAGCTGGTATACCTCATGCCCAGTTGCTCCACCATAGTTTACCAAAACCAAGGCTTGCTTCGCATGACTTCCGGTATTTCCTATTTGTTTACCCTTCCATCCACATTGCTCGATAAGCCAACCCGCTGGTACTTTTATACCTTCGTTTTGTGCAAAACCTTTGATATCCGGAAACTGGATTTTTAATTGATCAAAATGACTGACTGGTATGGTTGGATTTTTAAAGAAACTTCCGCTATTGCCCAATATTTTGGGGTCAGGTAATTTACTTTGTCTAATACTTATAATTGCATTACTAACATCTTTAATTGTGGCAACTTCTAAATTAATTGCCTGTTCTGCCAAAATGGTTTTTATATCACCATATTCTAACTTCAAATGGTGTTGCTTGGATAAGCGAAATGTAACGGAATAAATAAAGTATCGACCTTTTAATTTTCTTTTAAATATACTTTCGCGGTAACCAAATTCACAGGCCTCTTTGTTGAATTTTTCGATTTCCAGTGTTTCCAAATTTAGGGCTTCCAAATGTTCAAACACATTTTCAATTTCAACACCATAAGCGCCAATATTCTGCATTGGAGAAGCCCCAACTGTGCCAGGAATTAATGACATATTTTCAATGCCTCCCCAATTTTTTTCGACACAATATTGAACCAACTCATGCCAGTTTTCGCCACTGTATGCTTTTAAATAAACAGACTCATCTGTTTCTTTTTCAATCACAATGCCTTTTATTTTATTGACTATTACCAAGCCATCGTAATCTTTGGTAAATAATAAATTACTGCCCCCTCCAATAAAAAGAGTTGCTTCAGTGCCATTATTTGCTAGGGTCGACTTTAATTCGGCAAGTGAATTAACTTCCGTAAAATATTTTGCCTTCACATCCAGTCCGAATGTATTAAAAGATTTGAGTGAAACATTGAATTGTAAAGCCATGTAATCGATTCAAAATTAATTATATTTTTTATCAATTGAACATGCTGGCCGAAAATAGCCGAAATTCAGAATTCTAATGTGTGGAATCATTCTTTATTTGGTATATATATATATATATATACTACTTTTGACAAAAATAAATTTAATGAAATATATATTTACCGTAATTTTATGTACCATTTTTTATAATGGGCACTCACAGTTTAGCATTGGTAGCAATACTTATCCTAAAACATTTGATCAACTCATTTACAAAAATTATAATAGCAATGCATATGTCAATCTAGGTGATAGTGGTGCAAATGCTTTATGGGATTTTAGTGCTTTCACCCTTCTAACAAAGGACAGTGCAATCGAAGATTATCTCAATATCTCCGGTACTTATCAACCCACCCATCCAACGGCAAATACCATGGTAAAAACGATTCAATATAATTATACTTCCTACAGGTTTTATAATAACAAAATCAATTCTGGCACCATCGATTGGGTAGGTACACAAAATGCAACACCGCCCAGTTATCATGTCTATTCAAATGCTATTGCAGATCAAGTGTTCCCTAAAAATTATAAACAAGTAAGAACTGATGCTTTTAAATACAGAAGCCAAGGTTTTAGTTTTGATTCAGGAACATACCAAGGGGCTATAAAAATTACCTGCCCAGGCTGGGGGCGTGTAAAAATTAGCAATACACTTTTTTATGATTCTTGTTTAATGGAACTTCGGATATTGACTGGCTCAAGTCCAAGTGGATCGCCATATAAATATTTGGAAGCAAATTTTTATACAAGTAAATACAAGGGCGCTTTAGTAAAAGTATATTTAGGTTATTATTACGATGGGTCTAATTTTATTCCGACAACTCAATCCGTTAGTTTGCAAATGCGTCCAGTTAAGGCTTCTCAAGCCTCTAGCATAAATGAAGTTTTAAATAATAACCCAGTGGTTTATCCGAATCCTTTTACTCACAACTTATACGTTCAAACCACTTCAAACAATATCACTGAGATTCAGATTCTAAACGGACTTGGACAACTTGTTTTTACACAATCTTCACTTGATAATACCTCTTTGCAATTTAATTTAGAGGCACTGCCTGCTGGTATTTACAATTTAATATTAAAGGATAATCTGGGAAATCAAACTGTAAGGCAATTAACCAAGGTGAATTAATTTCCGAAAAGTTTTTTTTAGAGCACTTCTGGCTTTATTTATTTGTCAGCCAATCTTTCTTTAATATCCAAACGGTGTTTTCTTGCTGTGTCTTTCGCTATATCATAACCTGCATCGGCATGGCGAATGACACCCATGGCAGGATCATTGTGCAAAACGCGTTTTAATCTCACCGCAGCCGCATCGGTGCCATCTGCAACGATTACCATGCCAGCATGGATACTATAACCGATTCCAACACCCCCACCATGGTGTAAACTTACCCAACTAGCGCCACCTGCAGTATTTATTAAGGCATTCAAAACGGGCCAATCTGCAATCGCATCGCTGCCATCCAACATGGCTTCTGTTTCTCTATTTGGTGAGGCTACAGAGCCTGTGTCTAAGTGGTCGCGACCAATAACAATCGGTGCACCTACCTCGCCATTCTTAACCATTTCGTTGAAAGCAAGGCCAGCTAATTCTCTTTCACCCTGACCTAACCAACAGATGCGAGCAGGTAATCCTTGAAATTCTATGCGGTCTTGCGCCATGGTTATCCAACGCTTTAAGCCTTCGTCATTTGGAAATAATTCTAAAATTTTTCTATCTGTAGCATAGATATCTTCAGGATCGCCACTCAAGGCCACCCATCGGAAAGGGCCACGACCTAAACAAAACTGCGGACGAATAAACGCTGGTACAAATCCTGGGAAATCGAATGCATTGGTTAATCCTTTTTCTAAAGCCCGTCCCCTTAAGTTGTTGCCATAATCGAAAACAATACTGCCCTTGGTTTGGAACTCAATCATTAATTTCACATGATGCACCATGGTTTGATAACTTTCTTCAATATACCTTTCAGGATTTATTTTTCTTAATTTATCAGCACTTTCAACATCATAATGTTCCGGAAAATAACCAACCAATGGATCATGCGCACTGGTCTGGTCGGTTAATGTATCGGGCACAATGCCTCTGCTTTTTAAACGCTCTAATAAATCTACAGCATTGCATACAACGCCAATAGAAACAGCATCTCCATTTTCCTTTGCTTTTAGCGCCATGTCTATGCCTTGATCGATGTCTTTGGTCATGTAATCGAGGTAACGGGTATCCAAACGTTTGCGAATTCGCCATTCTTCCATTTCTGCTGCTAAACAAACACCTTCATTCATGGTAATTGCTAATGGTTGCGCGCCACCCATACCACCTAAACCAGCAGTTACATTTAAAGTGCCTTTTAGTGTACCTCCAAAATGTTGGCGGGCACATTCTGCATAAGTTTCGTAAGTGCCTTGCACAATGCCCTGCGAGCCAATGTATATCCAACTGCCGGCAGTCATTTGACCGTACATGGTTAACCCTTTGGCCTCTAATGCTCGGAAATTTTCCCAATTGGCCCAATGTGGCACCAGTTGTGAATTTGAGATAATAACACGGGGTGCATCTTTATGGGTTGGCAAAATACCAACAGGTTTACCAGATTGTATCAATAAAGTTTCATCTTCATTCAAATCTTTTAATGCTTTAACAATTAAATGATAACTTTCCCAATTCCGGGCGGCTTTTCCTGTTCCGCCATATACCACTAGGTTTTCGGGTTTTTCGGCAACATCTGGATCTAAGTTATTCATCAACATTCTGTAAGCGCCTTCGGTTACCCAATTTTTGCAATTCAAAACATTGCCTATTGGAGATTTTATTATTCTATCGGTAGAAGATTCAGTGGACATAGGGTGCAAATTTATTAATTAAACCATTGAATGACAAAGAATGTTTTTTATAGGAAACGAATTGGAAACATTAAGTGAATTTCCAATTGGCTATATTCGCACCAATTTTAAAGTTGAATATTTTTTAAGGAATTTGGCGCATGTTAAATATTAAATGGATAGGGTTGATATTAATATTACTTTTACTAGTTGTATTGGATACTTTTTGTATTCCAACTAATATTAATCCTTTTACTGATTTCAAACTTTCAGAAACAATTTTATTTTCCATTCGTCTGCCAAAAATACTCACCGCTATGGCAGCAGGTATTGCACTTTCGGCCGGTGGTTTAATGTTACAACAATTATTTAAAAATCCGCTGGCAGGGCCTTATGTTTTGGGCGTAAGTTCAGGTGCCTCTTTAGCAGTTGGAATGGTAATTATTGGAGGGGCCTCTCTTCCTTTTTTACATATTTTTTATTTCCAATCTATAAGTATTGCCTTGGCTGGTTTTATAGGGGCTTTTGTGGTATTACTATTGGCCTTATTGGTTTCTTATCGCTTTGGTTATTCTTATATTTTGCTGCTTTTTGGTGTTATTATCGGTCAAATTTTAGGTGCTTTCCAAACCCTTATTGATTATCTAGCCAATCCTACAGATTTAAAGCAATTTTCTCTTTGGAATATGGGCTCTTTTTATAATACCATAAATGATTCATTATATATATTGGTGGCTTTTGTTAGCTTTGGTATCATCTGGAGTTTTAGATTAATGAAACCCCTTTCGATTATGATTTTAGGGAATGATGTGGCCTATACTTTAGGGGTTAAAACTAAAAAAGTGTCGCTTCAAATTTTAATGTGTACAGGATTGCTAACCGGGGTTGTTACTGCCTTTTGCGGACCCATTGCATTTATTGGTATGGCGGTTCCCAATGTGGCAAGAATGATGTATAAAACAGCCAATTTTAAAAAACTTTTGCTGTTTAATGTTTTAGTTGGTGCAGGAATGGCCTTATTTTGCGATATTATAGGAAATTTGCCATTTTTCAATTTTCATTTACCAATCAATGTTTCAACGGCCTTAATTGGCGGTCCTATTGTTTTATTTATTTTATTAAAAAGGAAATATTAAAGGATGTTAAAATTTAGTAAACTATCTATTCAACGCGCAGATACAACCTTAATCAACGACTTTAATGTTGAGACAGAGAAGGGTGGTTTAATTATATTGACAGGTGCAAATGGCTCAGGTAAATCTACTTTGTTAAAGACCTTGGTGGGTTTACTGCCAATTACAAAGGGTGAGATTATAATTAATAAAAGGGCAGTGACTAATTATGCTCACGAAGAAAGAGCGCGAACAATAGCCTATGTTAACGCCCAAAAAATTGAAGAAGCATACATTCGTGTTATCGATTTAGTACGCCTAGGTAGATACCCCTATCTAAAGGTTCAACATGAAAAAGCACTAGAGGATGTTAACATTGCTGGGGTACTAAAAGCACTTTCACTTGAAGCTATACAATATAATTATCTCAATGAAATTAGTGATGGAGAATTACAAAAATCAACAATAGCCCGAGCCTTGGTTCAAGACACACCAATACTAGTAATGGATGAGCCTACTGCTTTTCTCGATTATCCTTCCAAAAAAGAGTTGTTCAAATTGTTGAGAGCAATGGCTTTAGAAAAAAATAAAGTCATTATCTGCGCAACCCACGATGTTGAATTGGCTGCTATATTTGGCACCGAATTTTGGCATCTTGAAAATAAATTAATAAGCGTATCAGATAAATCTATTGCTTGGAATTAAATTAGGCGGATTATTCTTAAATTTGCATTTTTAAAAATAAATGTCAAAAGAATTTCAACTCAATACCATTGAGGAGGCAATTGCCGATATAAAAGCAGGGAAATTAATTATAGTTGTGGATGATGAAGATCGCGAAAATGAAGGTGATTTTTTAACTGCAGCAAGCAATGTAACCCCAGAAATGATTAATTTTATGGCCAAAGAAGGTCGTGGGTTGATATGCGTACCGTTGATACCAGAACGTTGCAATGAACTTAACTTAGGAATGATGGTTAGTTCAAACGATTCAATGCACGAAACACCTTTTACCATTTCGGTTGATTTAAAAGGCCATGGCACAACCACTGGAATTTCTGCTAGTGATAGAAGCAAAACCGTGCAAGCACTCATTCACCAAGATACAGTTCCATTTGATTTAGCGCGACCAGGCCACATATTTCCTCTAAAAGCGCAAAAGGAAGGAGTGCTTAAAAGGGCAGGGCATACCGAAGCTGCCATAGATTTTGCCCGTTTGGCAGGTTTACCTCCCGCAGGTTGCATTGTTGAGATATTGAAAGAAGATGGCGAGATGGCGCGCCTTCCAGAATTAATGCTAATAGCCCAAAAGCATGATCTTAAAATTGTTTCAATAGAAGATTTAATTAAGTACCGAATTAAAAATGAAAGTTTAATTAAACGAGAAATTGATGTAAAAATGCCAACGACTTTTGGCGATTTTGAAATGATATGCTACTCACAGTTGAGCGATGGTATGCAGCACTTGGTGCTTAAAAAAGGGGAATGGGAAAAAGATGAACCTATACTTGTACGCGTGCACAGTAGCTGTATGACTGGAGATATTTTTGGCAGTTGCCGTTGCGATTGTGGTGAACAATTGCACCAAGCCATGAACATGATTCAAAAGGAAGGCAAAGGTGTTATTTTATATATGAATCAAGAGGGTAGAGGAATTGGGTTATTAAATAAACTAAAAGCCTATAAACTTCAAGAAGAAGGCATGGATACGGTTGATGCTAACATCGAACTAGGTTTTAAAATGGATGAGCGTGACTATGGTATAGGTGCTCAAATATTAAGAGATTTGGGAATTAGTAAAATGAAATTGATGAGTAATAATCCAAAGAAACGCACAGGTTTGATTGGTTATGGTTTGGAAATCATGGAAAATATTTCAATTATTACAATGCCCAATATTCACAATCAAGTGTATTTAGATACCAAAAAAGAGAAAATGGGTCATGAACTTTAGACAGTTTTCTTCCTGAATTTTTGTTTTAAGTTTTCAAGCCAACGCTCGAACTTGTCTTTTTGAAATAAGGAGGATTCGATTGAAGCTTTCTTTAAAATAAATAAACCAACTGGCAGCAACATCAAACTGGCTATCCAGGCGCCAAGCCACTCAGGTAATATGCCTTCACGGCCCATTTTTATGCCTATCATGTTAATAATGTAGTAAACAATGAACATGAGTATTGAAATAACCAGAGGCATCCCTAATCCCCCTTTACGGATAATTGTGCCCAAGGGTGCCGCTATTAAAAATAGAATAATTAAAACGGTTGATAACGTAAATTTCTCGTGCCATTTAATGCTAAACATGCGGTCATCTGTTCTTATTTCTGCCATTTGATTGGCAGCAGAACCAACGAGGTCTTTAAGATTTCGTGAAGTACTTAAAGCCAATTCTAAAATCGTATATCTGTTTTGAATTGGGAAATTGTTGATTAAGGTATCTGATTTTAATTTAGGACTGTCTTTTACGTTATTTTGTATTAGTATTTTTGGGTCTGGATAATAAGGACGCAGGTAGTCGCGCGCGGTGTTTTCGTGCTTTTTGATTTCAATCCTAGCCGAATCAATGGCCCTTTGAAGCTCATTAATATTCATCATTACCGCACTTCCTTTGAATAAATCTTTGTCCGTTTTCTTTAATTCCAAGTCGCCTAAGTCGAACGTCATTTTTTGCGATTCAAATTTTGTAACTGTGGCTGGATAGGTTTTGTTGTACCCTACATTTTCAACGAGTTCTTCGTAACGCGTGCCATTTGTAAGCGTAAAATATAATAAGCGTTTGTCGTCACTTAATTTCATTTTGCCGCTCTCCGCTCGAACAATAATAAGTTGGTTGTAACCTGGCTTTACTTCATAAATAAGAATATCTTTGATGGTTTCATTATCAGGATCTTTTTTTCCGATTTTTATTTTGAATCCTTCAATACCATCATAGAACACACCTTCCTTTAAGCTAAAAGCTGGTTTTTTATTTCTTACATCCCACAATAAACTCTTGGCTTCAAGATTGGCTTTGGGGATTACAATATTTGAAACATAAAAAGTAATAACCGCAAGCAAAATAATGATAATAAATGCTGGAAAAAGTGCTCTGTAAATACTAACACCGCACGCTTTAAGGGCAACCATTTCATAACTTTCGGAAAGATTGCCAAAGGTCATTAAACTCGAAATTAATACAGCCAGTGGCAATGCCATTGGAATTAAATCTGCTGTAGAAAAAAACAATAAGCGAGCAACAACGTGCCATTCTAAACCTTTTCCTACCAGGTCGTCTATCCATTTCCAAAGAAATAGCATTAAAAATAAAAACATGGAGATAAAGAATGTAGCTATAAATGGACCTACAAATGCTTTAACTACCAGTAAATTTATTTTTTTCATGAAAAGAAATTAATCGAATAAGATTTAATTGGCAAAGTCTATACCAAAAATCCGACGATTATCCGCCTGTAGCGTTTTTTAGAATATCTACCTCACTTTGCCAGAGCTCCATAATACCTCTTTTTTCTTCTTCGTAACAGAATTCTGTTACTTTTAAGGCTACATCGTCTGTTAATTCATCCACTATTATATCAAGTTCTAAATATTCATCCACTTCTGAATCGTCAAATTTAAATCGAATGGATTTGTTAGGGACACTTTTAATTATAGTTGCGTGTTGAACTTCGCCATCTTCATATTTGAAAATAAACTCATTTCTACTTCTGTTATTTACATCATGTGCAAACCATTCCGATAGGCCAGATGCACTGCTAATATAATTATATAAAAGGGATGGGGAGCATTTGATTGGGAACTCAATTTCAACTTTTATTCTTTCTCTCTTTTTTACCATGTTTTTCTAATTTTAATATCGTATCGCAATTAAATCTTTTTTTATTATCTTTTAAATAAAATTTTTGTCAATCTTTGTAAAATTATTTTAAAACCATTTGGCGCAAAAATATTCCAATAAAACCGTAAGTATAATTTGTCATTTAGCATTGGCACTGCTGGTTTTACCTTTACTAATTTTTTACAAAAAGGACGAATCACTTCTTTTTATAAATGGTCATTACTCCTCTTTTTTGGATACTTTTATGTATCATATTACCCGTTTACCGGAGATTGCATACATCTTATTTGTAATTGCGCTAGGCCTATTTACCCAAAAAAGATTTTTTTTAGCTGTTGTAATTGGAATGGCTATTTGCGGATTAACAATCGTTTTAAATAAATATCTCATTTTTGCTGATGCACCGCGACCGTTTAGATATTTAGAAGATCAACAAATAATGTTTCACCATGTGGCAGGCATTCAACACCATAAAAATGGAAGCTTCCCGTCTGGCCATACCATGTCGGCCTTTTGTTCGCTGGCCTTAGCCGCTTTTATAAGCAATAACAAGTTAATGCAATTTTTCTTTTTCTTATTAGCAGCCGTTTCTGGATATTCGCGTGTTTATGTAGCTCAGCATTATTTAATTGATGTATACGCTGGTGCTTTGATTGGATTTATAATTGCTTTGGTTGTTTTCAGCATATTCGAAAGGAAATTTATAAGTCCGTATTGGCAACAACCTGTTTTTAAAATATAAAAATGCATTTTAAAATTAATCCTATCCATTTCCTAATAATTACGGCCTTAGGATTGCTGTTATTTGTGCCATTTTTAGGAGCGGTTCATCTATTTGATTGGGACGAAATAAATTTTGCAGAATCGGCCAGAGAAATGATTGTAACGAACAATTATTCTAAAGTTCAAATTAACTATACACCTTTTTGGGAAAAACCGCCATTGTTTATTTGGATGCAGGTACTTTCAATGAAGATATTTGGTATCAATGAATTTGCAGCAAGGTTTCCGAATGTTGTTTTTGGCATTATAACCTTGTGTTATATTTATTATATCAGTCGTAAAATATTTAAAGGCCATGTGGCGCATTGGTGGGTGCTATGCTATATAGGAGCAATAACGCCTCATTTTTATTTTAAAACAGGTTTAATCGATCCTGTCTTTAATTTTTTCATTTTTACTAGTATCATCCAGTTTTATTTAGCCGCTAAAAATTATCATGTGACCTATAATTGCAATCGCAATTTTATGTGGGCAGGTATATTAACAGGAATTGCGATCCTTGCGAAGGGTCCTGTAGCTTTTTTAATAGGGATACTTGTTTTATTTACCATTGTAGCGGCCAAGCGAATGGTATGGTTCTTTAAATTTAAGCACTTGCTTATTTACGGTATTTTTGCCTTGCTTGTAACCTCTATCTGGTTTTTGCCAGAAACGATCAAGAATGGTCCTTGGTTTATTGCTGAATTTATTACCTATCAGTTGGGTCTATTTTCTCAAAATATTGCAGGCCATCAACAACCATTTTATTATCATTTTGTGGTTATTTTGATTGGCTGTTTTCCCATTTCTATCATTGCTATTTCTGGCTGGAAAAAGAATGAATTCTATACTTATCCAGAAAACTTATTTCGCTTGGTAATGATGTGTTTGTTTTGGGTGGTGCTTATTTTGTTTTCAATTGTGAAAACTAAAATTGTTCATTACTCATCTCTTTGCTGGTTGCCACTCACTTTTATGGCTGCTTATGCGATTGAAAGTTTTAATAACAATGTTTTTCGCCTACGTTGGCAATATATTGTTGGGGTTATTCTATTTGGAATTTCGTTAAGTGTGGCATTGGTTGCTTTACCAATGATTATGTTAAATCCAGCATTAAAAGCGAGTTTTATTGATGTTATCAAAGATAATTTCTCAAAACAAAATTTTAGTATTGATGGTGGATGGCAATACACCGATATATTGCCGGGTATTCTGCTCATAATTTCTATCTTTATTTTTGCAGTTTTGGCATTTAAGAACCAAATAATAAAAGCCTTTGGTGCTTTATTAGCAGGGAATGCCTTGGTTGTATTTTTAGCTGCAGTATTATTAGTGCCAAAAATAGAAAAGCATACACAAGCTACTGCTATTAATTATTTCGAATCTTTGAAAAATAAAGATGTTTATATTTTTCATGTTGGCTATAAAAGCTACGCGCCTTATTTCTATGCACAAACACAGCCACTAAAAATATCTGATGGCTTAAACTTGCTTAATTATCGCTTCCTAAAACAACGACATCAGTCTTCTATTTATAATTTAACCGAGGCCGAACGCGCAGAATTGGATGATTTTCAAAAGTATTGGTTGTTAAATGGAGCCATTGATAAACCCGTATATTTTATTGCGAAAATTAATGATCAAGAAGAATTACCTGTTTCGAAGTTGTTAATTAAAACGGGGGAAAAAGGTGGATTTATAATGTATCGCCGAGACTTACCCAAGCATTGATTGGTAGCAATTTAACCATTGCATACTTACCGCTTTATTGTCGAAATGCTCAAGCATACATGCCTTGGCGGCGAGTCCCATTTTTTCTCGCATTGGCGTGTCCTTGAGTAATAACAGGATCGCCATAGCAAAGTCCTGGGCCGTATCAGCTATAATGCAATGTATTCCATTAATAATTGGTAGGCCTTGGGAACCAATACTTGTTGTTACAACAGCCTTGCCCTGCAACATGGCTTCAATTGTCTTCATTCGTATGCCACTGCCACTTTGCAAGGGTACAATTAAAAGCGATTTGGTAGCAGCAAACTCATGGGCGTTTTTCACCTCTCCAATGACTCTAAAGGATTCAGTGTCCCAGGATTTGTAAGCTTCAGGCATGTTTTTGCCGGCCATGTAAAAAATTGCAGCTGGCATTTGTTTTTCTACAATTGGCCACACCGCGTTGTGAAACCATTCCATGGCTTGTTGGTTGGGAATCCATTCCATCGAACCAATGTGATAAATGCTATTTGTTTCACTGATAGTCTGTTTCAAAATTGGGGACTCGTTTATTATAAAGCCTCCTGGAATGGTAAGCGATTCAATTTGTGGTGCTAATTGTTTTAATAATAGTTCATCCGTTTGGGCAATGCTAACCAATTTGTCGAATTTTTGAATAATTCCGATTTCATATGTTCTCATGCGTTTGGCAAGTAATTTTAAATACCATTTTTTTAGCTGATTTTTCTCGCTTTGCGCAAGTCGCTCCCATATTTGATATTCAATATTATGCTGTCTAAGCAGGGTAGGTGTTTTGAAATTAGTCTTAATTGCCTGGATATACTGTGATACAAATAAGCCTTCGAAATGAATAATGTCATAAGTATGGGCTCGAAGATGTTGGATTAGCTTAGATTCAAAAGTGGAATCATAAAAACGTTCGATGTTATAAGAACCTTTTTTAAATAAATTTATAAAGGCCTTTAATGGGCTAATATCGGTATTAATGCTGAAGGGAATTAAAGCTTTCAAGAATCCAAATTCCTTTTTTATGGTTAATTCATCGACAAAATGCTTATTTGTGTTTAAAGAAAAGTAAGTGGTTTCAATACCAATTTCACAAAGCCCATTTAAAAGATTAAACGTAGCAATAGCCCCACCATCATGGAGTGGAAAAGGAATTCTGCTGCCAATAATTAATACTTTCACGAGGGTTCAAATTTAAACTTTAAGTCTTTCATTACGAAAAAATTGAAATTTATTTTGAAATTTAAATATTTTGACTAATTTTGCAGTCCTTTAAAAAGAAGTATGGCTAACCATAAATCATCAATCAAGAGAATCAGACAAACGGAAGTTAAAAACGAAAGAAACCGTTATCAACATAAAACTGCAAGAAATGTTGTAAAAAAATTACGTGAAAGCACTGAAAAAGCAGCCGCTTCAGTTTTATTTATCGAAGCAACGAGTATGTTAGATAAATTGGCTAAAAGAAACATCATACACAAAAACAAAGCATCTAACTTGAAATCAAGTTTAGCTTTACATGTTAATAGTCTTAAATAGTTATTAATACAACCATAGTTGAGCCTCCGGAAACGGGGGCTTTTTTTATTTTCCATTTTTATTTTAAAATCCACATATTTTGGTTGTACCTTCGTATGACATGCCCTTTCCAATTTTTTAAATGAGAGTTAATCCTAAAGAACCTTTTGACCTTGTTTTTAGTCTAAATAAACATATTAATTTAGGCTATGTTATTGAATTACATGCAGTTCAATTAATGAAGAACGGAAAGCATAGTTTGCTCTCTCAAAAGTTGCATAGCAGCGCTGCCGATGGCTTTATGGTGCCCGAAGATGATTTAAAGTTACTTAAATTACTAGATGAAACAGAACCAGAGGTTTTAATCAAGAAATTTTATGTTAGCAAAAAGACCATCCGCCAATCTGATTTTTTTGAAAAGCACTACACTGAAGAATTACATAAAAAAATTAGACCGTATATAGAGAATCGACTTCTTAAAGTTATTGAAAACTTAGGACCTCGAAAACTTTATTTGGCTAAAGATAAAAATGTGGTCCATCAATTAGTAAAATTTGATGCCGAAAAAGCCTCGATATTGTTTCATTTTAGAAGAAATGAGGAGGGTACCAACTATTTTGCCACCGTGAAACTGAATGATAAAAAAATAAACTTCAGCGAGAATGGCAGCGAATTGATTATACATGAGCCGGCTTGGTTGTTAACGAATAATCAATTGTTAACGTTCAAAAAAAATACCGACGGCAATAAAATTTCACCGTTTTTAAACAAACGTTTCATATCCATAGCTCCTAGAAACGAAGAGTTGTATTTTGAAAAATTTGTAAAAAATTTAGTTGAACAATACGACGTTTATGCCGAAGGATTTGAAATAATAACTGAGCAATACCGTGCGTTTCCTGTACTAAAACTAACATCTTTTGGTGAACAAGCTGTTTGTGCTAGTTTGTATTTTAATTATGGACCATACCAATTCCCTTACCATTCTGTTAAAATGGTATCTGTTTCGGTAGAGAAGAAAAACAATGATTTTACTTTTCACAGAGTTCGTCGGTCACGCCAATGGGAGGATATTAAAAAGCAAATACTTGAAAAGATTGGACTTAGTATTTATGAAGGCTCCTTGTTTATTAGTAAAGAAGGTTCATTGAAGTTGTTGGATATTATTGGAAATAACCAGACGATTTTGAAAGAACAAGGTTTTGTAATTGATCAGTCTTTGCTCAAACAAACCTATTTTATTGGAAAATCCTCGGTAACTTTTGATATTAAAAAACAAGGTGATTGGTTTGATATTCATGCCATCGTTCAGTTTGGTGAGTTTGAAGTACCATTTATAAAATTAAAAAATAATATAGTAAAGGGCATTCGCGAGTTCTTATTACCGAATGGTGAAATTGCAATTATTCCTGAAGAATGGTTTACACGCTATTCTAGTTTGTTCGATTTTGTAGTGGTTGATAAGAACAAATTAAAATTAAAGAAACACCACATTGGTTTATTAGATGGATTGCTTGAAAATGGCGAACATGCAATTGGCAATGATGTGAATTTTGATGAAACGGTTAGCTATCCAATTCCTAAGAATTTAAAAGCAACCTTGCGTCCATATCAAGTTACGGGCTATAACTGGTTGCGTTACATGAGCGATAAAGGCTATGGCGTTTGTCTTGCAGATGACATGGGACTGGGTAAAACCTTGCAAATATTGGCTTTTTTACAATATAAAAATGAGGCGCGTTTGCCAAATACTGAAAGCAACGATAAGCCAAGCCAAGTAAGCGAGCAACCACAATTTGGTTTGTTTGAAAGTGTTGAAAATGAACCCGTTTCTGAGAATGAAAAAACATCTGTTTTGCCAGCAACGGCTCAACAAATTATTATACAAGCACCCAATACTTCATTGGTAGTAGTTCCTACATCGCTTATTTACAATTGGCAAAACGAGGCCTTAAAGTTTACCAATCTAAAAGTATATGTTCACATTGGAATTGGTAGAAGAAAGAATTTAAAAGATATTATAGCGCATTATGATATTATTATTACGAGTTATGGAACTTTAAGGAATGATATAAATTTATTCTCCAGTATTAACTTCAGCAATATTGTATTGGATGAATCTCAAGTGATTAAGAACCCGGGTTCGCTTACCGCACAATGTGTAATGAAATTATTTTCTAAACAGCGTTTTGTTATCACAGGCACACCAGTAGAAAACAGCATTACAGATTTATGGAGCCAAATTAATTTCTTAAACCCTGGCCTTTTGGGTAATTATAATTTCTTTTCCAAAAAATACGTTGTTTCTATCGAAAAGGATAAAGATGAAAATACGACCAAAATATTGCGCAATATTGTTAATCCTTTTATTTTAAGGAGAACTAAGAAACAGGTTGCTACCGACTTGCCATTAAAGACAGAACAAATTCGTTTGTGTGATATGACTGAAGAGCAAAGCGAAAGATATGAAAGTGTAAAATCATTGTTCAGAAATGAATTAATGGCATCTATCAGCAATGTAGGAATGAATAATTCTAAGTTAATGATATTGCAAGGATTAACAAAATTAAGACAGATTGCCAATCATCCGATTTTAGCACAAGAAGATTATTTAGATGGTTCAGGAAAATTCAATGAAGTAATTGAAATGGTGCAGAAGGCCATTGAGAATAAACATAAAATTT
>JAQSCZ010000004.1 GCA_029945665.1 bacterium
GTTAAGAGCGTTTCATTCCATCATTTTTTACCTCATATAAATCTTTTTCTGTGGCATCTAATAATTTAAAAGCATCGGCCGTATCATCGAACGCATCGGTAATTGTTTGACCGGCAATGCGAATCAATTCCCTTTGAATAAATTTTTGAATAACAATGTGGGCATGGTATTGCAAATTGGCTGCCGATGAAACACGACTGGTCAACTTAGCAATAAAATAAGGTCCTCCAACGATGTCAAGAAACCCTTTTGTTTTTAGTTTTTCAGTTACCGTTAATATATCTACTGGATGATTGTCGTTATAAATATCAATCATACATTCGAATACATACTGGTGTGCATCGACATAAAAATGTTTGGCTTGTAATGTTTCCATGGCATCTTTTAATGCCTCTTTTTCTAACATAATGGCACCTAAGATTGCCTCTTCGAATTCGGGTGCTTGTGGCGGTAATTTTCCTCCTGCATCAAGTGCGGTATAATCGAGTCGTTTGGTCTTGCGCACACTTGGTCTTTCTATCATACTGCGAAATTATCACCATTTATCTCAAATCACAACCTATATTATTGAATATTATAAACTGTTCGAATAGATTTCCTATCTTGGTATCACGTCGAATAAAATTTTAACCAAAAGTAGCAAGTGACTTATCAACAAAATTTTTGCGTATGTTAAGTATTTGTGAATAGTCAATTTGTCATTCTCTTTGCTTAGTTTGACGAATATAAGTACTTGATTATTGCCAATCTGACACAAACGCTGTGCATTTAAATTCAATTATCAAGCAGTTAACGATTGGCATAAACTTAGCAAATGGATATACTTATTCACCAATTGGCATCCGTCAATCTCTAACCATTTTGAAGCCTGTATCAGTAAGGGTGATATTATCATTAAGTTTGAAAAAATAAAATCAATTTCGTAAATTTGTTAGAACAATGGAAGCTAAATTTTCACCACGCGTAAAAGAGGTTATCCAATTCAGTCGGGAAGAGGCCATTCGCCTTGGACATGATTATATTGGAACCGAACATTTATTATTAGGCATCATTCGCGAAGGCGAAGGCACCGCGCTATCTACCCTTAAAAGCTTAGACATCGATGTAATAAGACTAAAAAAATCTATTGAAGATACTATTAAAGGAACCGCTACTACGATTAGTAATCTTGGCAATATTCCTTTAACTAAGCAAGCTGAAAAAGCCTTAAAAATTACTTATCTCGAGGCCAAAATATTTAAAACCGAAACCATCGGAACTGAGCATTTATTGCTCTCTATTTTGAGAGATGAAGACAATATTGCTTCTCAAATATTGGCACAGTATGGCATTACCTACGACTTCTTTAAGCAAACACTTTTAGACGGGGGTAGCTCGGGTTTCAGAACCAAGAACAATCCTTCCAATGCTTTGGATGATGAGAATGGAGAGCCATCTGAAGATCGCAAGATAGAAGAGATGAAAAAGAAGAATCCAAAATCTACGACACCTGTATTGGATAATTTCGGAAGAGATTTAACCAAACTAGGTGATGAAGGTAAATTGGATCCTATTGTTGGTCGTGAAAAAGAAATTGAACGTGTTTCACAAATTCTTTCGCGTAGAAAAAAGAACAACCCAATTTTAATTGGTGAACCAGGTGTTGGTAAAACAGCCATTGCCGAAGGTTTAGCACTGCGCATTATTCAAAGAAAAGTTTCGCGTGTTTTATTTAACAAAAGGGTCGTTACTTTAGATCTTGCTTCATTAGTGGCAGGTACCAAATACCGCGGTCAGTTCGAAGAGCGTATGAAAGCCATTATGACAGAACTTGAAAAAGCCGATGATGTTATTTTATTTATAGATGAAATACATACCATTGTGGGTGCAGGTGGCGCCAGTGGTAGCTTAGATGCTAGCAATATGTTTAAACCCGCTTTGGCAAGAGGCGAAGTACAATGTATTGGTGCTACAACCTTAGATGAGTACAGACAGTATATTGAAAAAGATGGCGCTTTAGAAAGACGTTTTCAAATGGTAATGATTGAACCGGCCTCTCCTGAAGAGTCCATAGAAATATTACACAATATCAAAGATAAGTACGAAGACCATCACAATGTAACCTATACCCCTGAAGCGATAGAGGCTTGTGTTCGCATGAGTACTAGATACATTACCGATAGAAACTTACCTGACAAAGCCATTGATGTAATGGATGAAGTAGGTGCAAGAGTGCATATTACAAACATTAATGTACCGCAAGAAATTGTAGATTTAGAAGCACAAATTGAAGCCATTAAATCCGAAAAAATAGCGGTTGTTAAAAGTCAGAAATATGAAGAGGCTGCCAAGTTGAGAGACAATGAAAAAAACCTGATCAATCAACTGGATGCTGCTAAATTGAAATGGGAAGAGGAAACTGGCAACAACCGTTTTGTGGTGACCGAAGAAAATGTAGCCGAAGTAATTGCAATGATGACAGGTATTCCTGTTAAACGCATTGGTCAAAGCGAAGGCAAAAAACTTTTAAACATGGAAGATGATTTGAAGAAAAGAGTCATTGGACAAGAAAAGGCTATCTCTAAGCTTTCGCGCGCTATTCAAAGAACCCGCGCTGGTTTAAAAGACCCTAATAAACCCATTGGTTCATTTATATTCTTAGGACCAACAGGCGTAGGAAAAACAGAATTAGCCAAAGCGTTAAGCGAATATATGTTCGACAACAACGATTCATTAATTCGCATTGACATGAGCGAGTACATGGAGAAATTTGCTGTGAGCCGATTGGTTGGAGCACCTCCAGGCTATGTTGGCTATGAAGAAGGTGGCTTATTAACAGAAAAAGTAAGAAGAAAACCCTATGCAGTCATTTTATTTGATGAGGTTGAAAAAGCACATCCAGATGTTTTCAATATCATGTTACAAATTTTAGATGAAGGTCATATTACCGATAGCTTGGGCAGGAAAATTGACTTTAGAAATACGGTTATTATCATGACTTCTAATATTGGTTCCCGTCAATTAAAAGAATTTGGAACAGGCATGGGCTTTGGCACTGCAAATAAAATTTCAAACCAAGAATCAGACAGCAAGCAGGTTATTGAAAGTGCTTTGAAAAAATACTTCTCACCTGAATTCTTAAACCGTATTGACGATGTGATTGTATTTAACAGTCTTGAAAAACCAGAGATTGTAAAAATACTTGACATACAAATTGAGATCATGTTAAAACGTATCAAAGAATTGGGATACTCTATTAAATTAAGCGATGAGGCCAAAGAGTTCTTAGCTGATAAAGGCTTCGATAGTAACTTTGGTGCACGTCCGTTGCAACGCGCCATTCAAAAATACCTTGAGGACCCATTGGCTGAAGAAATTCTAAAAGGTGAAATACCAGAAGGCAGCGATGTTAAAGTAGACCTTGACAAAGAGAATGGCATTTTAAAAGTTAGCATTGGTGGTAGCGGCACACCAAAGAAAACAAAGAAGATAAAAACTGACGATTAAGTTATACCAATACATTTTACAATAAAAAAATCCCGAATAAAATTCGGGATTTTTTTTTTATCTGGCAGTGAAACTCAATACTGTTTGGCTTCAATCAAACCTTCTTCAATCATCAATTCAAGTGCCTTATCTGTTGCTTGGGCACCGCCAGTAAGCGAACCGGGCATCAAAATTAAGCGTTGCTTAACTTGTCCTTTCTCATCTGTATAAGTTACATTAAAGCGCGAGCGGGTTAAATAATTGATGCCACGAAAAAACTGGATACTTACAATACTTGTTTTATCAATAACATTCACGGCGGTATATTTCCAACTTTGTATAATGGCAGTCATATTCAAAAGCAAAAAGATGGCAAAAAAGGCCGTGAAGAAATATTTCTGGTCCATGTAGCTAGAATAACTCATGTAAAAATACACGAGGCTTAAAAGCAAATAAACAATGCGAAATCGGATAAGGTTCGAATGTGCGTTATCGTTAGTAATGCCAGCTACAGTCGCCCTTGTACTGAAAACAATGCGGTCGGATAAAAGGTGACAAAATCCTTTTTTCATTCTAAATATTTTTCCGTTTTCTTCTTCCATTTTATGTTAATTTACTCTGTTCAAAGGTAGACTTTAATGCATAAAAAAAGTCCCATCTTTTAAATGGGACTTTAAATCAATTTTAAATTTCAATTATTTGGCACTCGCCTTAATTGTCCAAGAAGCACTAACTGTTAAGTCCATAGGACCGAGTGGTGCATTGTTAGTTCCTATGGCTTGTAATGTATAAGTTTCAGACTTCAAGTATTCCTCTAAATTAGTAGAACTAGCGACATCTAAAGATACAATGTTTAAACCCTTAAGGATAGGATTTTTAGTTGCCAATTTCAAAGGGGGTAAAGTTGGTGTGAATACCCACAATTCAATGGCATCAATTTTATCAAAATTATCGCTTGCTGTTGGCGCTGTAAAACCAATGGTTGCTGATTTTAAAGTTAATTCATCCAATAAATCAAGTGAAGTACCCTTCTTTTTCAACTCACTTTCTAAATCTGATTTTAAAGCAACGGTATCAATTGACTGAGTACCTACCGTTCGTAAAGAATCTGATTTCAGACTAGCTGTTGTGGTATAATCAAAATTTACTGCAGTAATTTTTTCTAAACATCCGCCCATGAAGAGTACAGATGAGAAAATGGCTATTGCCAAGCTTGTGATTTTCGTTTTCATTCTATTATTTTATTTTGCAGTGCAAAAATAAGTATAAAAGTTTGGCTAGGCAATAAAAAACACTAAAACACTAATAATCAGGCACTTAAAAGATTTCTCAAGACTTCCTGAATGGCCTTTCCATCCGTTTTGCCGGCCAAAACCTTCATAGCAACAGGCATTACCTTGCCAACTTCCTTCATGCTGGTGGCTCCAGTTTCAGCAATTATTTTCTTTAATTCTACGGTTAACTCTTCAGTAGTCATCGCTTTAGGCAAATAGGTAGAAATGACAGACAATTCCTCTTCCTCCTTCTTAACCAAGTCTAATCTGTTTTCTTTGGTAAAAATTTCAATGCTATCTTTTCTTTGTTTGGCCATTTTCATCATGGCTTTCATAGCAATTTCATCTGATATATCTTTTGAACCGGTTTCTGTGCCGGCTAAGAGAAAAGCAGATTTGATAGCGCGGATGGCTCTTAATTTCGCCTCATCTTTGGCTTTCATTGCGCTAATAAGGTCTTGACTTATTTGATTAACTAAACTCATATATTTTTATTGATTGTATATTTTTGATTTATAATTTTTAAAGTCACACTGAGCTTGTCACACTGAGCTTGTCACACTGAGCTTGTCACACTGAGCTTGTCACACTGAGCTTGTCAAAGTGTGATGATTTATAATTTCCATCGTCACACTGAACCTACCTATGTCACACTGAGCCTGAGTTTACACTGAGGCATCGCAGTGAAGTGTGACCTAAAAAGCAAAGCGTAAATATTTTTCTATCCTACTTCAATGGTACTTCCTTATTCAAAAAGAAATCGAAACTATCGCCTCTTAATCCTAATCTCAAAGTTTCCAATGGAATAATTTCATTTGGTGCTATGTTACCAAGGTTGATGTTGGCTCCATATAATTTAATGAACCAAACCTGTTGTGCTTTTAATGGCGCTTCCCAAATTACTTTTTCAATTGGAATTTTGCGAACAATTTCAGCAACCAAACCAGAACGAACTTCGCCATCGCCTCTAAAAACCCCTACTGTGCCGCTTTCGCGCGCTTCTGCGATTACTTTCCAAACACCGGCCTCTAGTTCCTTCTCCATCATATCAATCCACTCATAGGGCGGAATAATTTTCTCTGCATCTTTTGATCCCACTTCGGAAATAACAGTATAGTCTTTGGCCAAGGTGCGTATGTATTCACATTTTTTATCATGGGGAATATCCATAGAACCATCGCTTACTTCAACATGTTCGATGCCATAATAATCCATTACTCTTCTGTAATCATCAAATTGATTGCGGACAGCATAGGCTTCGAATAAAGTACCACCGAAGTAAACTTTAAAACCCGCTTTTTTGTAATGTCCTATTTTCTCTTTCAATTTTGGAGTCACATAGCTGGTTCCAAAACCCAATTTTAACAAGTCTGTTAAATGGCTGCCATGCTCAATAAAATCTAATGACTCGCGTATACTTAATCCCTTATCCATGACCATGGTCAACCCACTTTCTCTTGGTTGAGCTGGTCTTTCTGGTAATTGTGTTAATTTAAAAATTTCACTGTTCATCGTTGTTATCGCTTTTGTATAAGTTGTAATTTAATTTAAAATATTCATCATTCATAAATAGCTCGGGGCAGAAAGTTCTTACACTTTCTACAGTATCGTCAAAATTAGCTATCATACATTTGACAATTTCTTCCTTGTGTTGCATGCTTGGTTGCTGATCGTAGCGAATCACTTTCATTACGATTTCTAATTCTTGATCATAAATTTTCAAGGCTCTTACTTCACCCAAAATTTCAGAAAATAAATCTACAAACTCTGAGAGATAAAAAATGCTTGCAATTCCTCGCCAATTTTCAAAATACAAGTCACGCTGACTCTTTTTTAGTTTTTTAACAATAGCCTCTAAATCCTTTTTCTTATCTAATTCGGCATAGCACGCCATCAAGGCCTTGTAAGAAGCAAAATCTTTATCGTCGGTTTTAATGAGTCGCTTAAAGTAAGGCAAGGCAATTAAAGGCTCTCTTTCTATCAGGTAAGAATAACCCAAAAGGTATTGATACTCTGGAATAAAATCACCATAGTACTGGGCTTTCTTTAAGAAGAACCTCGCCAATTTCGAATCGTTGAGAGCCAGATAACATCGCGCTACACAAATATATGGATAGACATCGCCATCGCTGCGAATACAAGCTTTATAACTTTCAATCGCTTTCGTATATTCTAATCTGCTTTCTAAAATTCCAGCTTTGCTAAAAAATGCATTGTCGGCTTTTTCGTTAATGAGACCTGCATAATCATAAGCATTCAATGCTTCGGTATCCTGACCAGAAATTTCTAAATATTTTCCCAATTGGTGCCAATAATTGTCATTGAAAGGCTCATCATCTACTTTCCTTTTGAAATAATTAATCGCATTTGTAAAATCATTCCCTTCAATAAAATTGAGACCCAATTGATTATAGAGCATTTCATTTAAAGGATATTTTTTGATTCCTTGTTCGGTGATACGAACTGCCTTGGTTCTGTTACCAGCCATAGAGAGCGATTGCGCATAATTAATATACACTTCAATTTCTAAATCATCTTCTTCATCTATGTTTTCAATAGCCCTTTCAAAGGCATATTCCGCTTCATCATATTGTTTCAATTCAGTTAAAACAACACCTTCCAAATTGGCAATAGACGAATCGTAAGGGGCAATGGTCTTAGCTTTGATTAAAATCTCTAATGCTTGATCATTCAGATTTTTCATGGAATAATAATTCGCCATTTCAATCATTATTTCAATATTTGATGGATATAATAGTAATCCATGTTCAAGAATTTCCAATTGCTCGGCGCGCTTTCCTTCTATAAAAAAATGATACGATAAAGCTTCTATTTCTTCTTCTTTAAAGTAATAGGAACCACTTTCTTTCCAAAGCTGATATTTCTCTAAGGCAGATTCTATTTCCTCGGCATCGAAGAAATCATCGAACTCTTCATTGTCTTCATTTCCAAAATTATCCAACATATACGCTTGTTATATTAATGATAGGCAAACCTAATGAACCTATTGCCAACTTTATCAATAAATTATACACTTACAAAGATAGTTCAAAATGCTCGGTCTACTTATCATTTTTACCTATATCCATAATATCCCTTGGTGCTTGCATTTAAAAATAAATATCTTACATAGAATGCAGACCCAAACATACTATTTTTGCCTTGTGAAACAATTCATAGTATTTTGCTTTAGCCTTGGCTATTGCCTATTTTTAAATGCACAAAACAAACAAAAACAGGCGACCTGGCAACAGCAAACGGATTATAAAATTACGGTGGAGCTGAAACCTATGCAAAAGATGCTATATGGCCATATCCGCATTACCTATAGCAACAATTCGCCAGATACTTTGAGGAATTTATGGCTCCATGCTTGGCCCAATGCCTATAAAAACACACAAACCCCTTATGCCCTTCAACTATTAAAAAACAACAAAATAGATTTTCAATTTTCAGAAGAGGCTGACAAGGGTTGGATTGACAGCTTCAAATTTACCGCGAATGACAGCCCATTAAAATGGCAGTTCGATAGTTTATCAAATGAATTAATAAACATTCAATTAGATGAACCATTACTACCAGGAAAAAAAATTACATTGGAAACCCCTTTTGTTGAAAAATTACCCAAATTATTTTCCCGGGGTGGCGTCTATAAAAGCTTTTTTGCCATTACCCAATGGTATCCGAAGCCAGCGGTATATGATGTGAATGGATGGAACACCATGCCTTACCTAGAACAAGGAGAATTCTACAGTGAGTTTGGCAACTTTGATGTTGAAATAACACTGCCCGAAAAATACTTGGTTGCCGCTACAGGGAATTTAGTAACTCAATCAGAACTAGCGATTTTAAATACACTGATTAGTGAAAACAATGGCCAAAACAACAGCCATTCGAATACACTTAAAACCCTTGTTTTTCATGAAAACAATATCCATGATTTTGCATGGTTTGCAGATACTACTTTTAAAATAAACAAAGATCAAACAACCCTTAAAAATGGGGAAGTTGTTCAAACATGGGTGTTCGAAAGTTTGGGCAATCGCCTTGCGCACCGAAAAGAAATTTCAGCAATTCCTGTTAGCAAAGCTGTTAAAGCATACAGCGACAAAATAGGTGAATACCCCTATAAAAACTGCACCTTGGTTATCGGTTCAATCATAGCTGGCGGTGGCATGGAGTATCCAACCATTACTGTATGCGACGATGACGATATAGAAACCACCATGCATGAAGTGGGACATAATTGGTTTTACGGGATGCTCGCAACCAACGAGCGCACTTATCCTTGGATGGACGAGAGTATCAATACTTTTTTCGAACAAAAATTTAGCGATAAATTACAAGGTGATGGTAATTTTTATAAAAAGTTTAAAGCCAAAGCATGGTCCACTAATTACGAAA
Source organism: bacterium (assembly GCA_029945665.1). Taxonomy (GTDB): domain Bacteria; phylum Bacteroidota; class Bacteroidia; order NS11-12g; family UBA955; genus JABMMZ01. The sequence goes on from JAQSCZ010000004.1 coordinate 9,144, forward strand.
CCTTATTGGCCTACCTTTTTTCTGCGCGACAAGGAATAAGTCAACCTTTAAATTTACCATCCGAAGCATTTTCGGATCTCAATTATGGTTCTATAGTGTATGCGAAAGGACCTTTATTATTTGCTTATTTGGAGCAACAACTGGGAGATAGTTTATTTGAACATTGCTTTAGAAATTACTTTAAAACCTGGCAATACAAACATCCTTTACCAGGCGATATGAAAGCCAGTTTCGAGCAAACCACTGGCCTTAATTTAGATTGGTTTTTCATAGATTTATTGAATGAGAATAACAGTATTGATTTGAAGAGCAAGTATTCCCAATTATACTTAGAAGGTTCGCTAGGCCTCGATTCATTTTTGAAATCTAAAAATTATACAGGAGCCAATTCTTTTGGTTTTTTACCTGAAACAAATTACCAAAACAACGGACAGCAAAGACATTTAGTATCTCTGCATATTCCATTTTACACACCCACTTATAACAGTCGTATTTCGACAAACCTTTGCCCAATGGTTGGCTATAATTTATACGATCAACTTTATGCGGGAGCGGTTATTTTCAACCGTTCTTTATTTAGAAAAAAATATGAATATACGCTGATGCCGGCTTATGCATTTGGGAGCAAAAGTATGGTTGGTTATGGCAAAATAAATGGTTTGTTTTTCCCGCAATCAAATGTCATTCAGAAAATAGAAACGGGTGTTCAGGGGCAATCGTTTGGCATGCGGTATCAAAGTAACGAAAACCAGTATTATCGCATCAATCCATACCTGCGCATCTATTTAAAACCACATCATAAACTCAATGAACAATACGAGAAACTATTGCAATTGAACTTTTACAATACAGGGTTGAGAGATAAAACTTACCCATATGGCGATAGCACTATCAATAGATTTCCAGAATATTATTTTTTCAATTACATCAACCTAAGTTATCGCTATGAGAATAAACATCCAATCAATTCTTTTAGTTATCAATTGAATACAGAAGGCGGATCAAATTACAAATTTGGACCAAATCAAAATCAATACATTAAAACATGGGTAAATGCAGAATACAAATATCAGTACGCCAAGAAAAAGTTTTTCAAAACGACATTTTTTGCCGGTTTGTTTTTGTATGAAAAAGGAAAAATAGAAACCCAGAAATTTTACTCAAGTGGCAACAATGGCAATAAAGATTACTTATACAATGAGGCAATGATCGGTAGAAATGAGAGATTCATTAGTAACAACATTTTGGGACATCAAATTTTTAATACAAATGGCAGCATGCGCAATATCATTGAAAGTCCAGCAGCAAATAAATGGCTGATATCTTCATGTAATGAAACATCTTTACCAGGTTTGATTCCTTTCAGAATTTATGCAGATTTCGGAATTTACAAACATCTTGTATCAAATTCTACTTTAGGCTTATATAGCAGCAATGCCTTTAACAGTACCACGGGAATCATAGTGCCTTTATTTAGAGAAACCTTGCAGATTTATATTCCAATTATTCAAAGCAATAATTTCAAAAGTATAATTGTATACAATCAATATTCAATTTTTGACCAAATCGGATTCAAATTAAATTTAAACAAATTGGAACCAACCAAGCTCGTAGATAATTTCAGGCCATAAAATATTTATGGTCCATTTATATTTTGTCCTATAAGCGACAAAAAAATCATTTGCAATATATTAAATTGAATACTTGTTTTAAAACGCCTTGTTGCTTTTAAAAACCATTGTAAAAAACAAAACCCGCATCAGGTAAGATACGGGTTAGGTCATTGAGGTTAAGAGTAAAATTATTTTTTACCTTTTTTCGCAACTGCTTTTTTAGCTGGAGCTTTTTTAGCTGGAGCTTTAGCAGATTTTTTTGCTTTCGCTTTTGCTTTTGGAGCTGCTTTTGCTTTTGGAGCCACTTTTGCTTTTGCTTTTGGAGCTACTTTCGCTTTCGCTTTAGGAGCTACTTTTGCTTTTGCTTTAGGAGCTACTTTTGCTTTAGGTGCTGCTTTAGCTTTTGCTTTAGGAGCTGCCTTTGCTTTTGGTGCTGCTTTAGCTTTAGCTTTTGGAGCTGCCTTTGCTTTAGCTTTTGCTTTTGGTGCTGCCTTTGTAGCTTTTGCTTTAGTTGCAGCTGGTTTTTTTGTTGTTGCCATATTTATTTAAAATTTAAAATTGGGTCTAGTTATTGAGATCGGAATGCATATCACCATAGTCAATGGTAATTTCTTCTCCGGCCTTTATTTTTTTTATCGCCTTAAATTCCATCACACCTTCTTTTATATTTTTAGTATAATCAGCGTTTGGTTTTTGTGTATGGTTGTATAAAGATCCAAAGCCTAATAAAATCCCAGCACTCTTTTTTCTAGTGTTCCATACAAACGTATAATTCTCTAAAATATGTCCGCTTAGCATTTGATGTTCTTTATAATTTATTTCGATTACAGGACAAATTTCAATAACATCTCCTTTATTTAAAATTTTAGATGTAAACACCCCCCTCCCTTTATGTCCAGCATTCGCTACAAAAATAACTCCGTTTAGTATCTTGTCTATTTTCAATTCTTTTTTATTTGACCGATTCAAAAATAAAGAATCGCTTAACACTATTGCATCTATTATTAAATATGTATTAACAACTTATCAAAATATTGTTTTAAAATATAGTAAACTAAGTTTACTATATTTTTTGTGTAATTATATTTTTCATCTTAGTTAGACACATTCAAATTCTAAAAATCAATTGTAATATATCCAATATTTTTTTTTTGAAATAATATTGATGAAAATATTTTTGTATAAAACACAACAAAAACACCTTTTTCAAAGTGTGATTTTATAAAAACAAAAAGTAAAAAAAAGTAAATTAAGAGACTAAAATACTTTCAAAGATGGATCGTCCATCTGAATTCAAAAGTAAATCATTTGCGCATCGCTCAGGATGTGGCATCATACCAAAAACATTTTTGCCTTGGTTGCAAATTCCTGCAATATTATTTAATGAACCATTTGGATTTCCAGCTTCATTTAATACCCCATGCTCATCGACATATCTAAATACTATTTGCTGATTTGCTTCCATTGCATGCAATGTATTTTCATCTGCATAATATCGGCCTTCGCCATGTGCAATCGGAATTTTATAAGTGCGTTCTGCCGATAACAAGTTGGTTATTTTTAATTGGGTATTTTCAGGTTTTAAGAATACATTTTTACAAATAAATTGTCTATTTGTATTTCTTAACAATGCACCAGGCAACAAACCACTTTCGCATAAAATTTGAAACCCATTGCATATTCCCATTACATAGCCTCCAGCATTTGCATGCTCAACAATGCTCTGCATTACTGGACTTAATTTGGCAATGGCTCCACTGCGTAAATAATCTCCATAACTAAAACCGCCAGGTAAAAACACAAAATCAACCCCTTTGAGATCGGTGTCTTTGTGCCACAACTCCTCAACCTGTCCGTTTGAAACAGCACCAATGGTTTCTATTAAATCTCTATCGCAATTACTGCCCGGGAATATTACTACGCCAAATTTCATTGATGCAAAAGTAATATTTATTTTTTACTTATCCCCTCTTTTTAAGGCTATTTTAAACCTAATACGCTTTTATATTTGGTTTAATAATATTCAGAAAATCAAAAGTGATTTTACGCTAAGCCAGAAATAGTCGCTGGCTTAATATTCCACCCCTACCAGATACAGCCCACAGGCAGGTACCGATGTGCCAGCCATTTTCCGATCCTTACTTTCTAAAATTTCAACAAATTTTGCAACATCTATCTTTCCTTCACCGACTTGTGTAAGGGTGCCAACCATGGCGCGAACCATGCTGCGCAAAAAGCGATTGGCTGTTACTTCAAATATCAATAAATCGTTTCGATAATACCACCGGGCTGACATTAAATTACAACGAAAATGTGCAACCTCTGCACTCACTTTACTGAAACAACTGAAGTCGCGGTCGCCCAACATGGCTTCGCAAGCTTTGTCCATTTCCGTTATATCCAAAGGCACATACCAGCGTGTTGCAAAATTTTGATAAAAAGGATTTTTTTCAAATGTTATACAATATTCATAAGTACGCGCAATGGCAGAAAAACGCACATTAAAATCGGGCGCAACCAAACGCACCGCATATACGGTAATATCATATGGCAAGATACCATTCAAACTTCTTAGAAATGTTTCCGGCAAATCATAATCGGTATCAAACTGAGCAAAATACTGACGGGCATGCACACCCGCATCCGTTCTACCGCAGCCTAAGGTTTCAATACCTTGACGCATCAAAACACTCAAGGCGTTGTTTAAAACACCCTGCACTGTTTGCCCATTGGGTTGCACCTGCCAACCTTGGTAGTTGGTGCCATTGTATGAAAGTTCTAATAAAAATCGCATGGCCTTTTAATTTTAAACTAATTCAGAATAAGCCAACCATTTTAAGGTTTTCACTTCCATCTCAGCATTTACTTTTTCGAGTTCCGAAGCCCACTCTGCCAGTTCAGTATGACTGTTACTTCCAGAATTTAAATTGGTTTCAAGTTTTAATTTTTGACTTTCTAAAACTGCAATATCTTTTTCTAAACTATCAAATTCTGTTTGCTCTTTAAAACTTAATTTTCTTTTTTTATTGGTACTACTTTCCGTTACGGCTATTACCCCAGCACTTGCTGCAGGTATTGCTTTTGCAACCAAAGGTTGTTTCTCCATTTGCTCTGCAAACTCTTTGTAATCGGTATAGTTTCCATAAAAATCACGCACATTTCCTTCACCCTCAAAGACAAATAAATGATCAACTAAATGATCCATAAAATAACGATCGTGTGATACTAACAATAAACATCCATTAAACTCAGTTAAGAAATCTTCAAGTACATTTAAAGTATCTATATCCAAATCGTTTGTTGGCTCATCGAGTATTAAAAAATTAGGATTGCTTACCAATACTTTTAAAAGCTGTAATCTTCTTCTTTCGCCTCCACTTAATTTTTGAACAGGTGTATATTGAACAGCTGGTGGGAATAAAAACATGTCTAATAATTTCGAGACAGATACCTGCTCACCTGTTCCCAAAGTTACATATTCAGCAATTTGTTTAACTTCATCAATAATGCGATTATCATTGTTCAAATTATTGGTGTGTTGGGTATAATATCCAATTTTCAAAGTTGGACCTAACACAATAGACCCTTGGGTTGGTGTAATGGTTTGCGTTAAAATATCGAGCAAAGTTGACTTCCCAATACCATTTTTACCAACTACGCCGATGCGATCTTTCTTCTTAAAAATATAAGTAAAGTCTTTGATTAAAACTCGGTCGCCATACTGCAATGAAATATTATCAGCTTCAATAATTTTATTCCCTAATCGGGTCGTTTGAACCGATATCTCCAATTCATTTTTATCTAAATTCTGCGTTGCCTTTTCTTTTAAATCATAAAAGGCTTCAATTCTACTTTTTGATTTTGTACCACGTGCTTTTGGCATTCTTCGCATCCATTCCAATTCTTTGGCCATTAGGTTACGCGCCTTGCTTATTTCGGCATGTTGAATGGTTTCACGCTGTGCTTTTTTCTCTAAAAAATAGGCGTAATTACCATGGTGTGTATACAATACACCTCGCTCTAATTCTAAAATTTGTGTGGCCACACCATCTAAGAAATATCGATCGTGGGTAACCATTATAAGTGAAGTGTTGTGGGCCGTTAATAAATTCTCTAACCATTCAATGGCCTCTAAATCCAAGTGATTCGTTGGTTCATCCATGATTAACAAATCGGGTTGTTTCAAAAGCAATTGTGCCAATGCCACCCTTTTACGCTGACCACCACTTAATGTACTATTTGAAACATCTAAATTACCAATCCCCAATTTTGCTAAAATTTGCTCAGCCTTTTTCTCAAAATCCCAAGCATTTTTATCTTCCATCTCCTCTAAAATAGTTTGCATTTTATCAGGTGAAAAATTTTCATCAAGAATTGCAGCTTCATAAGATCGCACTAATTTAACAACGGGATTGTCATCCGAAAAAATCGTTTGACGAATGCTGATTACGGGATTCAATTCAGGCTCTTGAGGCAAATAACCAAAGGTAGTTCCAGTTGCAAATGTTTTTTCACCACTATCTGCACTAATCAAGTCGGCTAAAATTTTTAACAAGGTAGATTTACCAGTACCGTTACTTCCAACAAGGGCTAGCTTATCTCCTTTACTGATACCGAAACTAATACTTTTAAACAACCAACGCTCTGTAAAAGCCTTGGACAACTGATCAACTGAAAGAATATTCATAAATGCTCCGCAAAGGTAACGAAATAATATCTGATGGATGCACAACTTACACAATCAGGTTATATAATCGAATGTTATTCCAATTATCAACAGAATTTAGTCCAAATATTTTTCTGATACATGCCGCTACAATTTATTCAAAGTGTAATATACGGTTAGCAGAACTGAACCATAGATTAAACATAAGTGATACTAACTTCAAATGCTCGCATTCCTAACAAAACTTAACTTTGTTCAGATATTTAGGTACTTCAAGAAATTTATCCATCTGATATTTAAACGATCCTTTATTCTTATAGGCTCCTGAATATTGTTGTTATAATTATACGGTCTTATAATATGCTTCAATCGCATCCATATAGTCACGCATAGAATTATTAACGTTTCCTATCTTAAAATATTCAATTACAGTTTGAGTAACCGCATAAATGGAGCAAAACTACCTTAGTTGAGCTAAAATATTTTTTTTAGAATTTAAAAAAAGCAGGAGGACCTGCGAATAAGAAAAAAAAAATCCCGCAATAATTTGCGGGATTTTTTAATTTAATTTTTGTGTTATTGTCTTTCGCCTCTTGGAACAAATGCTCTTGGTGTATGACCAGTATAAATCTGACGAGGGCGACCAATTGGTTGGTTCTCTTGTGTCATTTCTTGCCATTGTGAAATCCAACCTGGAAGGCGACCTAATGCAAACATTACTGTGAACATTTCTGTTGGGAAGCCCATTGCTCTGTACATAATACCTGAATAGAAATCAACGTTTGGATACAATTTTCTTTCTACAAAATATGAATCTGTTAATGCCGCTTCTTCTAATTTTTTAGCAATTTCCAAAACGGGATCATTGATACCTAATTTATTTAAAACATCATCACATGTTTTCTTGATGATTTTTGCGCGAGGATCAAAGTTTTTATAAACGCGGTGACCGAAGCCCATCAATCTGAAATTATCGTTTTTATCTTTTGCTTTGTCTACCCATTTTTGAACATTGCCACCATCGTTGCGTATGGCTTCCAACATTTCTAATACTTCTTGGTTCGCACCACCATGCAATGGACCCCATAGTGCCGCTACACCTGCAGCAATGGTTGCATATAAATTCGATTGGGATGAACCCACTAGTCTAACAGTACTTGCAGAACAGTTTTGTTCGTGGTCGGCATGTAAGATTAGGAGTTTATTCATTGCGTCAACAATTACTGGATCCAATTGATATTCGCTATCACTTACGTGTCTGAATGTCATGTTTAAGAAATTGCTCACATAATCCAAATTGTTATTAGGATAAACTATTGGATGACCTAAACTCTTTTTATAAATCATAGCGCAGATGGTAGGCATCTTAGCTAACAAACGCAAAATTGTTCTATTTTTTGACTCTTGGCTGCGGTTAGGATCTAAAGAATTCGGATAATAAGCAGACAAAGAAGACAACATGGCGATTAACTGACCCATTGGATGAGAACCGGTAGGAAATGTTTTGAAAATATTTTGCAAATCTTCATTCACCAAGGTATGGTGACGGATAGAATCATCAAAATCTTCAAACTCTTCCTTATTGGGCAACTCACCTTTCAAAAGCAAATAAGCAACTTCTAGGAAGTTTGCCTTTTCAGCTAAATCTTCGATGTTGTAACCGCGGTGTCTTAGGATGCCTAACTCACCATCTAAAAAGGTAATTTTAGATTTAGTGGCACCTGTATTTTTGTAACCCACATCAAGGGTTACATAACCTGTGGTGTCTCTAAGTTTAGAAATGTCAATGGCTTTCTCTCCTTCAGAGCCTACAATTATTGGAAATTCATAGGTTTTTCCTTCAATGGAAATGGTACAATTTTGGGTTTGTGATTCTGGCATGTTGATGACTGACTTATAAATATTTTATTAAGGGCTTAAATATTGTTGCGAATGTATAAATTAATTATTCATTGTACAATTTTTTCGCCAATAAAAGCAAAAGTTTTGCAAATATAATAAAAGTAAAGCTTTCATCCTCATTTACCCCCCGTTCATAGAACAGAATTGGGGATTGATTGTTTTATCAATTTATTTGTTCCTCTAATTTTGAATACACTTCAGAACATAAAAATAGCACTTAGTTCAATTCGTGGCAATAAACTCCGCACCTTCATTACTTGTTTAATCATTACCATTGGCATTTCCGCCTTAGTCGGCATGCTCACAGCAGTCGATGGAATTGAGACCGGATTGGCCAAGACTTTCCAAAAAATGGGTAGTAATACCTTTAATATCCGCAACAGGGATGGCAATATCCGTTTTTCAGGAGGCCCACAAAAACGTTTGGACTATACACCCATCGACTATTTTCAAGCCAAACAATTCAAACAAAATTTCAAAGTCCCTTCTACCATTTCAGTAAGTACAAGCATTAGTTTTAATGCGACCTTAAAAAGTGGAAATAAAAAAACCAATCCAAATTGTAGAATTCTTGCAATCGATGAAAACTACTTTCAAGTTAGTGGAACCGAACTTGCCTACGGCAGAAATTTTTCGCCCAACGAAGCCGCCAGCGGATGCAAACAAGTTATTATCGGCAAAGACATTGCAACACAATTGTTCAATAAAGAAAATGTGCTCGACAAAACGATCAATATTGCCAATGCACAATACAATGTGATAGGGATTATTAAAAGCAAAGGCAGCAGCATGGGGATGGGTGGCGAAGACCGCATTGTATATATTACTACCACCGAAGCCAAAGGCCGATTTTTAACATCCAGCAACTCATTCAATATTTCAGTGGCTGTAAATGATGTGAAACAATTAGATATGGCCGTGAGCGAGGCCGAAGGCACAATGCGCAATATCAGAAGGATTAAAGCAGGAGCCAATAATAATTTCTCGGTAACTAAAAGCGAATCGGTAACCGAAAAACTAAAAGAAAATTTAAGTTCTTTAAAATTTGCTGCCATATTTATTGCAGCCATAACCCTGTTAGGAGCTGCCATCGGCCTAATGAATATAATGCTAGTAAGTGTTACCGAAAGGACCAAGGAAATTGGCACAAGAAAAGCATTGGGCGCTACACCTGCCATTATTAAACAACAATTTTTAACCGAGTCGGCTGTAATTTGTCAAATCGGAGGATTAGGAGGAATCATACTTGGTATCCTATTAGGGAATTTAGTTTCATTGGTTATGCAATCTGGCTTCATTATTCCATGGTTTTGGATAAGCATTGCAGTTATCGTTTGTTTTGTGGTTGGCATTTTGGCTGGCTACTACCCAGCTTCTAAGGCCGCAAAACTTGATCCGATTGAGGCTTTGAGGTATGAATAAGGCCCAGATTTAATAACCCCGGGCATAAATTGCTTTCTGCCATTTTCCCCAACCATTTTATCCATTCTGCAATCAATAATGACATTGTCAAAAACCAGTCATTTTATACCAATATGGCAATTTCTTACTTTATTAAAGGTTAAGGGAACAACTATCTAATTAACAATTGAAGTATTACATTCTATTAATCTCTGCTGTATTTGCCTTGTTATATACCGCTTGTAAAAAAAAAGAAGTTCAACCTAAACAAGTTGAGACACCAGCGACTGCAATGGCTTATTTCCCGCTATCAGTGGGGAATTATTGGATTTATGAACAGTTCGAAACAGATAAAAACAATGTGATTAAATCGCTCAATGTATATGACTCTGTATATATTGTAAAATCGGAAACATTAAATAACAAAACAGTATACACCGTTTGCGACCAAGACCGAATAAACCCAAAGCCAGATAGCCTCAAGCAATACATCGTTGATGGCCCAAATATAATTGGAGCGGATAACCATGTACTACTTTCTACAACCGATTTCACAAGTATTTTGGAACAATACATAATTAATTTCGGTTCCGACACCGTATACATTAGCAACACTCAAATGAGTGCTAAAGATGTATTAATTTCGACAAAATCTGGCACCTATCTCACCATTAAAAAGCAAACCACCTTTTCAAGTGTGAGTGCTGGTTGTCCAACGGTCAAACGCTATCCAATTTTCAATCAATACTTCGCCAAATCTGTAGGTAAAGTTTACGAAAGAATACCAAGATACTGTGTAGAAAATGGCCATAAAAGATACCACAGAGAATTGGTGCGTTTCCTCATAAAATAAGGCGTACAAATTCGACCTATTATCGTTAAAGACGATTAGTTTCACGACTGTTATCAATTCCTATTTAAATTTTTGCTACCTTTGCGGTTGTCATTTTAAGATGCGGAACCAATTGAACATACATAGAAATCTCGCAATTATCATTTGTTTGTTATTTATTTTCCGGATATTATTAATTAATATTCAAGTTCGCACTTATGCGCAATCTTCTCAAAATAATTTTCCTCCTATTTCTAAGACGCTTACAAAAGATCAAAGCGCTACTTTTTCAATCAAATCAAATTACAACCAAAACCGTGATATTGAAATTTGTGAAGAAAAAGATGACTTGGAAGAGGATTGGAAACGCTTTTTCACTTATGCATTAATTTCTAATTTCAATGCTTCCTTCAGGACATTTAACGTTCCTGTTGAAACCAATACCTTATTTGATTTAATCAAATGCTATTTATATCCTAAAAAATATTTAGCACTCTCAATTCTCAGGATTTGATAACCCACATTGGGGTTTAAGCTACGTTCTTTTATTTAATCAATAAAAACATTCGAGTAGCTTCATACGATTTTAAAAATTTATGTTAATCGTATGGTCTTTCAAAAAGCATTTTTGCAAAATAAAGGACATGCGACAGTTGCAATTCGAAGGCAGTTTCTAAGATTACATTTAAAAATATACCAACTCAAAACTAGACAAACTGTTTGCATGATGTTCCAAATTGGATCACCTATCAAACTTTAATGATTACACAAAAAAAAATAAAAAAAGTTATTCGAAATAAAAATTATCATGAAGAAAATCCACACCTTAGCCTGCTTGATTACAGTATTATTTTACACAAGCTGCGGGTCAAACAAAGAAGCTAACGAAGAAGAAACACATTTCTTAGTTACCAGTCCACTTAAAAAAGACACTATGATTACAAGGAATTATGTTTGTCAAATACATGCCATCAGTCACATTGAATTGCGAGCACTTGAGAAAGGATACTTAGAACAAATATTTGTTGATGAAGGTCAATCTATTCGCAAAGGACAAATGATGTTCCAAATTATGCCGTTGATCTATAAAGCAGAAATGCAGAAAGCGCAAGCGGAAGCAGATTTTGTAGGCATTGAGTACCAAAACACAAAAAGTTTGTTTGAAAGCAATGTTGTTTCAAAAAATGAATTGGCATTGGCTAAAGCAAAATTAGACAAAGCCATAGCCGAATTAGAATTAGCAAAAGTTCATTTGAGCTTTACAGCTATTAAGGCTCCATTTAGTGGCATCATGGACCATTTCAGCGTAAGACTGGGAAGTTTAGTAAACGAAGGTGATTTGCTTACAACGCTTTCTGACAACAGTGAAATGTGGGTATACTTTAATGTACCTGAAGCCGAGTATTTAAATTACAAATCACATACAACAGATGAAAATTTACTTAAGGTAAATTTATTGATGGCCAACAATCAATTATTTGAATATCCCGGCATTGTTAAAACGATAGAAGCAGACTTTAATAACGAAACGGGCAACATTGCTTTCAGGGCTACTTTTGCCAATCCAAAAGGGTTGTTAAGGCATGGTGAAACGGGAAATATACTGATGCGCATACCATTAAACAATGCGCTTATTATACCTCAAAAAGCCACTTTCGAAATATTAGAAAAGAAATTTGTTTTCGTAGTTGACAAAAACAATGTGGTGCACTCGAGAGAAATAACAGTTGCATCGGAAATGCCTGACTTATATGTAATCAAAGATGGTTTAACCGAAAACGAACGCATCTTATTAGAAGGTATTCGCAAAGTGAAAGACAATGACAAGATTACCTACACTTATGAAGACCCTAAAACTGTGCTCCCTAAATTAAGTGTCTATGTTGAGTAATAATATTAATTCCAAAAACAATGTTTAGTAAATTTATTCAAAGACCGGTACTTGCTATCGTTGTCTCGCTCGTTATTTTATTTATCGGCATATTGGCAATTAATACATTGCCAACTTCTCAATTTCCAGAGGTTGCTCCTCCAGTGGTTATGGTAAGTGCATCTTACCCAGGCGCAAGTGCAAAATCATTGGCAGAATCGGTTATTATCCCGCTAGAGCAATCTATTAATGGCGCTTGGGGAATGCGCTATATGACCTCCGATGCGACCAGTGCTGGGGAGGCCAATATTCAGGTTGTTTTCAATCCAGGCACAGATATCAATCAGGCCCTCGTGCAAGTTTCAAACCGTGTGCAACAAGTAACCAATAGGCTACCAACATTGGTTCAAAGAGAAGGTGTAATTATTACACCAGTCATTCCAAGCATGCTAATGTATGTAAACCTTTATAGTAAAGATAAGAATGCCAATATGAAATTCTTATTCAATTACGCAGGTGTAAACATGGTACCAGAATTACAGCGTATTAATGGCATAGGACAAGTAAGAATACTTGGAAGCCGTCAGTATGCCATGCGTGTATGGTTAAATCCTGACCGCATGCGAGCCTATAAAGTTTCGCCAGAAGAGGTAATGGAAGCATTGAACGACCAAAGTGTTATTGGCAAAGCAGGTAGAATAGGCCGTGGAGATAGCAAACAAGCCGAAGCACTCGAGTATGTATTAACTTATAGCGATCGTTTTAGTGAACCCGAACAATACGACAATATTATCATTCGATCGAACCCCAACGGGGAAAATCTGCGTCTAAAAGATGTTGCGACTGTAAAATTAGGCAGTGAATATTACGATATTTATTCTAGCATGAATGGTCACCCTTCGGCGGCCTTGGTTCTAAAACAAACTTATGGGAGTAACGCCAGTGCCGTTATCGAAAAAGTAAAACTGAAATTGGATGAATTAAAAAAATCATTCCCGCCCGGCATGGATTATGAAATTAGTTATGACGTTTCGAACTTCCTAGATGCATCGATAGAAAATGTGGTTCATACCTTAAGAGATGCTTTCATATTAGTTGCCATTGTTGTATTTATTTTCTTAGGCGATTGGCGTTCAACCTTAATTCCAACCTTAGCAGTGCCTATTTCACTTATTGGGGCATTTTTCTGTATGCAAATATTTGGACTTACTATCAACATGATTACATTATTTGCACTGGTATTAGCCATTGGAATTGTGGTCGATGATGCCATTGTGGTGGTGGAGGCTGTGCATGCTAAAATGGAGGAAGAGAACCTATCACCATACAATGCAGTTAGAAAAGTAATTGGAGAAATCAGTGGGGCTGTAATCGCTATTACCTTGCTGATGGTTTCGGTATTTGTGCCAGTATCCTTTATGTCCGGACCAGTTGGAACTTTTTATAGACAGTTTTCAATAACCATGGCGTCGGCCATTGTCCTTTCAGGCGTGGTGGCATTAACTGTAACTCCTGTGCTTTGTGCGATGATTCTAAAAAACAACCATGGCGTACCGAGAAAGAGAACATGGTTGAATCGTTTCCTCGATAGCTTTAATCGCCTTTTTGAAAAACTAACAGGAAAGTATGTTTGGTTATTGAAAAAGATTGCACATCGCAAATTAGTGACCATTGGTTTATTCGTAATTTTTGCGCTAGGCATTATTGGTGTTAGTAATAATTTACCATCTGGATTTATTCCCAGTGAGGACCAAGGTATGTTATATGCAATTATTCAAACACCGCCAGGTTCAACACTCGAAAGAACCAACGACCTTTCCAATAAACTTGTAACAGTGATTAATGAAGTGGAAGGCGTAAAATCGGTTTCATCCATTGCCGGTTACGAGGTATTAACAGAAGGTAGAGGATCCAATGCTGGAACTTGTTTAATTAACCTAAAACCATGGTCGGAACGCACACACAGTGTGAGTGAGATAATAGAAGAATTAGAAGAAAAAGCGAAATCAATTCCCGGTGCTACCATTGAATTTTTCGACCCTCCTGCGGTACCTGGTTTTGGAGCAGCAGGTGGATTTGCTTTGCAATTATTAGACAAGACCAACACAGGCGATTTAAATCAACTTGAAAAGGTTAAAAATGATTTCATGGCTGCTTTGGAAAAGCGCAAAGAATTAACGGGATTATTCACCTTCTTTAGTGCAAATTATCCACAATATGAAATTGAGTTTGATAACCAAGCCGCGATGCAAAAAGGTGTAACAATAGGCAATGCCATGAATACACTTTCTATCTTTGTGGGAAGTACATACGAACTTGGTTTTATTAAGTATCAAAGATTCTTCAAAGTATTTGTTCAGGCCGCTCCAGAGTATCGCCGATTGCCCACAGATATTATGAACTTATATGTTAAAAGCAACCGAGATGAGATGGTGCCATTTTCAGCATTTATGAAAATAAAAAAGAAACAAGGCGCCAATGAAATTAACCGATATAACATGTATAACACTGCCGCTATTAGAGGAGGACCATCCAAAGGGTATAGTAGTGGAGAAGCTATTAAAGCTGTGCAAGAAGTAGCAGCTCAAACATTGCCGCATGGATTTGATATTGATTGGGCGGCACTATCTTATGATGAAACAAGGCGAGGCAATGAAGCCATCTATATTTTCATCATCGTTTTAATATTTGTATATTTTGTATTAGCTGCACAATACGAGAGTTTCATTATTCCACTAACAGTTATATTTTCATTACCTGCCGGTATTTTTGGATCTTTCATGCTTATTAAAGGGTTTGGATTAGCCAACGATATATATGCCCAAGTTGGGTTGGTGATGTTGGTTGGATTATTAGGAAAGAATGCGGTATTGATTGTAGAATTTGCTGTTCAAAAACAACACCAAGGCGCTACGGTTCTTGAAGCAGCCATTGAAGGTGCAAAGGTGCGTTTCCGTCCTATCCTAATGACATCATTTGCATTTATTGCAGGATTGGTGCCGCTTGTATTTGCGCATGGAGCAGGTGCTATTGGCAACAGGACAATTGGCACATCAGCACTTGGTGGCATGCTATTCGGGACTATCTTCGGTGTCATAATCGTACCCGGCTTATACTATATTTTTGGCTCGATGGCTGAAGGCCGAAAATTGATAAAAAATGAAGAAGACAGTTCTTTAACCGAAGACCTGGTGCATTCAATGGACAAATTTCCAACTCAATTAGAAACTGAAGACAATGAATAAAAAAAGTAAATTTAAATACCTTGGCTTAACATGTTTAATGCTAATGTTTACAGCCTGTATTGGCCCTTCCTTAGTACCTAGAAAAGAGAACAAAACACTTCCATCCGCCTTTGCGGGCTCAATGGATTCTACTAATTCGGCTAAAACCAAATGGAAGGTTTTCTTTACGGACCAAAGTCTTATTGCACTCATTGATTCTGCATTAAAATATAATCAGGAATTGAACATCATGATGCAAGAAATAAACATTTCGAAAAACGAAGTCAAGGCGCGTAAAGGACAATACTTGCCATTTGGCAATATAGGCGCCGGCGCTGGCGTTGAGAAAGTTGGACGCTATACCAGTCAAGGGGCAAACGATGCGAATACTGATATTATGCCTGGCAAAAAATTCCCAGATCCCTTGCCAAACTGTGGCTTGGGTGCAAACATTACTTGGGAAGTAGATATTTGGAAAAAACTGCGCAATTCAAAAAATGTAGCGATTGCAAAATATCTATCCACTGTTGAAGGCAAAAATTTCATGGTAACCCATTTGATTTCAGAAATAGCCAACGCTTACTACGAATTAATGGCCTTAGATAACCAACTGGAAATTCTTAAACAGAATATTGATATTCAGAAAAATGCACTTGAAATGGTAAAACTCGAAAAAATTTCTACCAGGGTCACTGAGTTAGCTGTTCGTAAATTTGAAGCGGAGGTCTTAAAAAACCAAAGCCGTCAATATTACATCATTCAACAAATTACGGTCACAGAAAATAGAATTAACTTTTTGGTTGGACGTTTTCCTCAACCCGTAGTTAGAAATTCGAGCGGCTTTACAGATTTGATACCTGATACCATTTATGCAGGTATCCCTTCTCAACTTTTACAAAACCGTCCTGATATTAGACAAGCTGAATTAGATTTAACCGCAGCTAAACTTGATGTTAAAGTAGCCAGAGCTAATTTTTACCCTTCATTCATAATCAATGCAGGACTGGGCTACCAAGCATTTAACCCTTCATTTTTGATTCAAACACCACAATCTTTGATATACAATCTAGCTGGCGATTTAATGGCACCACTTATTAATCGGAATGCAATTAAAGCCAATTATTATTCTGCTAATTCAAAACAATTACAAGCCGTTTATAATTTTGAAAGAACTATTTTATCTGCACATATTGAAGTTGTGAATCAATTATCGAATATTGGAAATCTGAAAAAAAGTTATGATCTAAAATCAAAGCAAGTAGAAGCACTCACGCAGTCGATAGATATTTCTACCGTATTATTTAAATCAGCGAGGGCTGATTACATGGAGGTATTATTAACCCAACGCGATGCTTTGGAATCTAAATTTGAATTGGTTGAAACAAAAAAATTGCAGATGAATGCACTAATCAATCTTTACAGAGCTTTAGGTGGTGGTTGGAATTAATATTGTTGTTCTATAAATAACGTAAGTTCGTTTAAGTAAATCAATTAAATATAATATATCAAATATTTTAATCATATTCATTTTCTCCTACTTTTTTGTATGGACAAAAAAGTAGCAAAAAAACCACCACGCATAGAAAATTTCAATTGGTCTTCTCGCACGGGCTCACCCTTCATCCCTGACCAATTAAAATTTTTACGCATGCGTGGACCCAGCCCGCAGATCCTGCCTTCGATAAAAGTTGTAAAATTTAAATGGGTAGTGGTTTTAGTTAAGGTATTTTCAATTCGCACAAATCTTAATCCCTAACCAATTGAAATTTTTACGTATACGTGGACCCAGCCAGCACATTCGGCCTAAAATGCCATTTTTATTTAAAATTTATTTCCTTCGATTATTTTTTTTAAATTATTTAGACAAGATTGGAGCAAAATAGTGAAGTCTAGTTGGGTATACTTCCTTAACCTGAACTCACTCTAAATAAAAAAACCACCGAAAATTTCGGTGGTTTTTTTTTATAATTTAAATAAATATCGGAGTCTTTTTAAATACTTTTATTTACCATAAGCTAATTGCTTTGAACTTTGTTGATGAAGCTTCTCTTTCAAGAATTCAGCCGTGTAACTTTCTTTGCATTTGGCCAAGTTTTCTGGAGTCCCTTCAAATACAAGATTCCCTCCCGCATCACCACCCTCGGCACCTAAATCGATGACCCAATCTGCACATTTTATAACATCCATGTTATGTTCAATAATAATAACGGTATGTCCTTTTTCTATCAATGCATTAAAGCTTATCATTAATTTTTTAATGTCTTGAAAATGCAACCCTGTGGTTGGCTCATCGAAGATAAAAACAGTATGCGTTTCTTTACTATTACCCTTGCCTAAAAAAGTAGCGAGCTTAATACGTTGCGCTTCTCCCCCGCTTAACGTATTACTACTTTGGCCCAAGGCTACATAACCCAATCCAACTTTCTGCAAAGGCTCTATTTTATTGGCAATGGCCGGTGTATCCTCAAAAAACACCATGGCCTCATCGACCGTTAAATCTAAAATATCCGAAATACTTTTATCCTTATAAGTAATCTCTAAAATTTCTTCTTTAAATCGTTTGCCTTTGCAAAATTCGCATGGCAAAATAAGATCGGCCATGAATTGCATTTCAATGGTTACCTCACCTTCACCCTTGCAATGCTCACATCTTCCGCCATCCACATTAAACGAGAAATGCGAAGGTTTTAATTTCTTTACTTTCGACCCTGGCAATTCTGAATACAAATCACGTATGCTATCATACGCTTTTAAATACGTAATGGGATTGCTTCTACTCGATTTTCCAATCGGATTTTGATCTATCATCTCCACTTGTTTTACAAGGTGCAAATCGCCCGTTATTTTTTCATGCTTTCCCGTTTTAGATCCCGTATAGCTGCCAATTACTTTTTGTAATGCTGGATAAAAAATATTTTTAACCAATGTGGTTTTGCCACTTCCACTAACACCAGTAATACACGTAATTACTTGCAATGGGAATTTAACTTGTATATTCTTTAAATTATGTTCTCTTGCACCAGAAATTTCAATGCTGTTTTTCCATAATCTGCGCTTATCTGGCACTGCAATGGATTCTTTTCCGCTCAAGTATAAACCAGTAATGCTATGGTTATCTTTTAGTATTTCTTTAAAGGTACCGTTAAAAACCAAGTGACCTCCTTTTGTGCCAGCTGCAGGCCCAATATCAATTAATTGATCGGCAGCCTTCATCATCTCATCCTCATGTTCAACAACAATAACAGTATTGCCAATTGACTGCAACGTTTTTAACACACCAATTAACCGCTGTGTATCTCGCGGATGCAAACCGATACTTGGCTCATCCAAAATATACATACTACCTGTTAAACTACTCCCTAAAGAGGTGGCCAAGTTAATTCTTTGCGATTCACCTCCACTCAAAGAGTTACTTAATCTATTCAGTCCTAAATAACCCAATCCTACATTTTGCAAAAAATTTAAACGGTTTCTTATTTCTGTAAAAATACGTCCCGCTATTTTAATGTTGGTAGTATCTAATTCAACATTGCTAAAATAAAAATTGGCTTGTTCAACACTCATTAAAATAATCTCCTGCAATGAAACCATTGCGGGGATACCCTTTACAGGTTTATTTGAAATTAATTTGACATAAGCGGCATCCTTTCTCAGTTTAGTTCCCTTACAATCCGGACAAACTGTTCGGCCGCGGTAGCGACTTAACATCACGCGGTATTGGATCTTATATGACTGGGTTTCTATGTATTTAAAAAAATCATCTAGGCCTTGCACTTTGGAATTGCCTTGCCACAACAAATCCTTTTCCTTTTCGTTAAGGTCGTAGTATGAACGGTGCACTGGAAAATCGAAATGAATGACTTGTTTAACAAAACTCTCTCGCCATTCGCTCATGGCCTCGCCTTTCCATGGTTGCACACAACCCTCGAATACCGATAAACTCTTATCAGGTATTACCAAATCTTCATCAATACCAACCACCATACCATAACCTTCGCAAGTTTTACAAGCACCAATGGGGTTATTGAAACTTAGAAAATCTTGGGTGGGAATTTCAAAAGTGATACCATCTAATTCAAATTTATTAGAGTAGTTGCTCATTGTATCACCTATTTTTAAATAACAGGTACCCTCGCCTTCCCAAAAGGCACTTTCTATAGAATCTGCAGCTCTGCTAAGCAATTCTTCGTCGGTACTATCTGTAACCAATCGATCGACAACCAAAAATACTTTTTTGCCTTTTAAATCGGCTTTAACATCCACTTCGCTGATTTTCTTTACCTCGTCTTCAATCATGACACGGGCGAATCCTTGTTGAATATATTTTTCAAGCGTTTCCTTTTCTTTCCCTTTAGAAAATTTCAATAAACTTAAAACTAAAATGGGTGTATCATTTTCTGTGGCTTGCACTGTTTTAACAACATCACCAACCGTATGTCGTTTAACTTCTTTTCCACTTATGGGAGAAATGGTTGTTCCAATTCTTGAAAACAATAACTTGAGGTAGTCGTATATTTCCGTACTCGTGCTCACAGTACTTCGCGGATTTCGCGTATTAACTTTTTGTTCTATGGCAATCGCTGGCGATAACCCTTCTATAAAATCGACTTCGGGCTTATTCATTCGACCCAAAAACTGACGCGCATAACTGCTTAAACTCTCGACATACCTGCGCTGCCCTTCGGCAAATAAGGTATCGAAAACCAAACTACTTTTTCCGCTGCCTGATACACCGGTTACAACCGTAAAACTTCCCTGCGGAATTTCTACATTTATATTCTTAAGATTATGTACCCTTGCGCCTTTTATGACGATATTCCTTTGCTTTGCCACTCTATTTTAAACTAACGGGCGAAGTTAAAGAATTGTTTTCAGAATAAATAAAAACTTACCAAATCAATATTCACTATTCAAGTGATGTAATAAATGCTAGTTCATGAGATAAAGAAATATATAAAAACACTTTTAAACGCGTATCAATGTATGATTTATGTAAAAAATGTCAACAAAACCATAAGACATTTACAATCACACTTCTTGAATTTTGCATACTAATTAAGATTGAAAAATAGCTTTTAAAATTTATGATAAATGTAGCAAATAAAGTAGCAATTGTAACAGGCGCGGGTTCTGGTGTTGGCAAGGCCATAGCAGTATTGCATGGAGTGAATGGAGCCAAAGTAGTTGTATCGGATGTCAACCGAAGAAAAGGAATAAAGACCGTGGAAGAAATAAAAAGCAAAGGCGGTGAAGCCATTTTTATTAAAGCAGACACTTCGATTCCTGAAGATCAAAAATCGCTGGTTGAAAACACCCTGAAACATTTTGGCGCTTTGCATATTGCCTGCAATAATTCGTCAATTAAAGAATCCAAAGAATCCTTAGGTGAATATCCCAATGAAGGCTGGCAGGATATTATCATTTCGAATTTAGAAGGCGCTTACTATGGCATGCATTACCAAATCCCAGCGCTACTAGCCTCGGGGGGAGGGAGCATTGTGAATATCGCTTCGGTATTGGGTAAAATAGGCAATAAGAGCTTACCTGCTTATGTGGCCAATAAGACACATGTTGCGGCACTTGAATTGGCCAATCAAAAAATCAGAGTGAATGCCATTGGACCAGGCTATATAAATACGCCATTAAATCGCGGGGCCGAAGGCACTGATTCATTTTACGATTTGGCTGGCCTGCATCCTATCGGACACTTAAGCACACCCGAGGAAGTAGCTGAACTAACCTTATGGCTAAGTTCTCCTGTCGCCAATTTTGTGAGTGGTTTTTATTATATTATCAATGGCGAATATTCTGAGTCCTTTATTTAATAACACCCTTATTTTTTCAGTACTAAATTAGCTCCTCTCCTTTGCTGGCGAGTCTCTAAAATTCGGCCGCATATACTTTCCTGGGATTATCAATTCTATATGATTTCATTCCCATTGTTTTGCCACTTTTTCAAAAGCCTTCTGAGCAAAACACCCTCTTTTAGCTTATAAAAAAATATTAAAAAGCCAATAATTCATTTTGGCTTTTATGTTGAAACATATAATTCAAAAAGCCATGTTCTGTAATCAATTATTAATGAAGGGTAGATCGTTTGACAATTCAATAATTGCCCATACAAAGGCTATTTTTAAAACATCTTATGGTGTAAATGAAATGTTATTTGAAGTAGCAAACACCGCCATTCTATTTAGGCCAATCAAAAGACTCCATTGAATTCGCATCGCTTAAAACAAAAAAAGCGCAAACCACTTTGGATTTGCGCTTTCACGAATTACTAATATAAAGACCTTAAACTATTGCAATAGCTTGAGGGGATTTTAAGTAAATAATTAAGCCGTAGCAGGTTGTGATTGCTTGATGATATCCATCACCTCTTTGCGATTTTTATGAAGTCTAGCTTCAACTCTCGTCAACATTTCCTCTTCTTTACCAGCTTCACAGCTTAAATCTGAATCGGTAAGTTGGGCATACTTTTCTTTTAACTGGATGCATTGTTTAGCCCAAGTTGCGGTAACTTTAAAAGCATCGTTTTGGTTGTTTTGAACTTTGTCCATTTTGTTTTTATTTATTGTGATTAAAATTAAATCACATAGCAAAGTTGCTATTTAACTCTTGACTATCACTTACAGAGAAGGTAACAAATTTTACAACAATCGCAGGTTCATTTTATTTGAATACGAATTACAAATAAGCCAGTCACTTGTAGTTTTTTTGGATGTATTGATTCGAAAGCATATCGGACAATGATTTATAATAATCATTTAAAACACGCGCATTTATTTCGGGCTCTTTTTCATTTGGAATTGTAACAGGCATTTCATTTATATATTTCATAAGCTCGGGCGTTTTTTCCTGAATGACTCTTAATATTGCTAGAATCTTAGCATTGATTTCTGTTTCGTTTTCCATAGTAATAATTTTTATGTGATAATTGAGGAGATTTTAAAAGCTGTATTTTAAAACAAGTCCATTGTTTAAAGACCCATTTCAATATACAAAAATCAACTTTTTAAGTACCTTTTTTTTTACAGTTTTAACGCTATTTGTTACACAAATCACAGATTTAACCACAAAAGAATAGCCAAGATGTGTATTAAACCATTTTTGATTCCAAGTATTAAATCTTATAGCTTGATTACCCTTTTTAGATAACATAGAATTAGGTATAGCACCAAATCTAATTTCAGTGTTAGTCGTTTTTTAGCAAACGCTTGCTTGAATAGAATATCTGAAAAGCATAAGCACTTTTTAGATATATTCCCATTTAAAATCCAATTTATTTTAAAACCTCAGTGATTTTATGGTACAACAACTTTTCATCAATAGGCTTCGTTAAATAACCATTCATACCTATTGCGTTACATTTATCAAGATCCATTGTCATTACATCGGCTGTCAATGCAATGATAGGAATTGTTAAATGCATTACATTCCGAATGTAATCAGTGGCTTCAAAACCATCCATTTCGGGCATTTGCAAATCCATCAAAACCAAATCAAAATGACTAAGTGCTAATTTTTCTGTTGCTATTTTACCATTTTCAGCAATCTCATATCCAAATCCAAAATCATCTAATAAGGTTTGCATTAAAAGTTGATTCAATCGCACATCTTCCACCACAAGAATTTTAATATTTTTAAAATCTAATTTTGTTAATTTTGTTTCCATTTTTATTGATTTATTTGGCTTTGCCTTCTTGAAATTTAATTGAAAGGTAAAGACAGACCCTTCACCAAAAACTGATTGAACATCAATAGAACCACCTTGTGCTTCTACCAATTCTTTTACGATTGCCAATCCTAAACCTGTACCACCATAAAGACTTGAAGTTGCATTACTGGCTTGTTGGAATTTTTCAAAAATAGTTTCTAATTTATCCCCAACGATACCAATTCCAGTATCTTTCACTTGAAATCGAATGCTTACTGAATCCTTTTTTTCTTCCACTAAATCAACATTAAAAGTGATGGATCCGATGGATGTAAATTTTACCGCATTACTCAACAAATTTAATACTATCTGATGCAAACGCATAGAATCCCCAAGCAATATTGCGGGAATTTTTTTGTCATAAGCGTTCAAAAGCTTCAAATTTTTCTCTTGTATTTTTGTTTCAAAAAGATGTAACATAGAAGTTATAGAGACCTCCAATTTAAAAGGAGCTTCAACAAAAGTCATCTTGCCTGCATCTACTTTTGCCAAGTCTAATATATCATTAATCAAAACGATTAATGCATCACCACTTGTTTTAATTGCTTCTAAATACTCTTGTTGTTTAATATCCAATTTTGTTTTTAACACTACCTTTGTAAAACCAATTATCGCATTCATAGGTGTGCGTATTTCATGGCTCATATTCGAGAGAAACTGTTGTTTCGCTTTAACGGCATCTTCAGCCAACAAGGTTGCAATTTCTGCTTTAGCTTTCCCTTCCTCTGCAATATCGGTGGCGCGTTTTGCATTTAGTTCATGGTGCTTCCTCTCCGTAATATCCTCAATTGACAATAGAATAAACTGCTCCTTATTCCGTTCATCACTAATCACTAAACGGGCATTCAACAATAAATTACATGTCCCAATAAGTTGCAGTTGAATGGTCATCTCATAATCCACTAGATTACTCCTTTTAGGAATTACTCTATCCAATTGATTTCTGAATTCATCATTATCAAACAATCCATTTTTTATTTCATAAATCAATTTACCCTCGGCTTCTTGCTGATTTAACTTAAACTTCTTAAAAAAAGAGGCATTGATACTTTTAATGCATAAATTTTTATCCAAAACAACCAATGGTTCGCGGACTGTAGCAATAATATCCTCTGCGAATAAACGCATCATATTTATTTGTTCTTGCTTATCTAGCAATTCCTGATTAATAATTATGAGTTCCTCATTTGTCGATTGCAATTCTTCTTTAGAGGTTTCCAACTCTTCATTCAAACTTTGCAATTCCTCGCTGCTACTTAACAATTCCTCGTTTGCACTTTGCAATTCTTCGTTTGCTATTTCTTGATCTTCTGTAATTGCTCGCATATCTTCGCGTGTCAATGCAATTTCCTTTTCTAATTGATTGATTCGTTGATGCGCTTCTAAATTCATTTTCTTTTCATTTGTAAGTTTGCCTTTGGCTGTCACTTTTATTTCAGGCATGGCTGTTTTATGAAAAACAATCAGAAAATGCGGTTCAACACCATTCATCAAAGGCTCTATCTCGATGGTAAGCTGTAAAATTTTACCATTACTTTTTACCAATATCCCTTCTTTAATTGCAGAGGAATTACTAGCTTTTGCTTTGTGCAACGTATTGCGCAACTCGAACGCGAGACCTTCGCGAGCCATTTTGAGTAAGTTAAAGGTTGGTTTACCTTGAGGAGGTTCCAAATATGCATTAATAAAACCATTGATGTGTACGATGTCCATTTGGTCGTTAACAATAACACTGGGCGGCGTAAATTTAGCAATTAAAATATTCTCTGCGCTTTTGCGAAAGTCATTTTGTTGCACCACTGGCTTAGATATTTTTTTTATTTTCTCATTGATCCCTGCATCCTTTCGCTCGCTATAAAGCTGAACAAAACGACTAGGTACGGCCTTTCTAAGATAAATTTTATCATCCTTTAAGAATGTAGTGAACAATTCAGATGCGGGTCCAGTTGTTTCCGATTTCCCTAATAAAAGGAATCCATTATTTTTCAAAGAATAGTGAAATGTACTAAGCGCCCTTTTTTGCAAAAAGGTATCCATATAAATTAGCACATTGCGACAACTTATTAAATCCATTTTGGCAAATGGTGGATCTTTTAACATATCGTGTACAGCAAATACACACATATCCCTAATTTGCCTATTGACTTGATAGCCACCACTTGACTTGGTAAAATAATTTTTCAGTAAGTGATCGGACACATTTTTCAATTCAACATTGGTGTATGCTCCAATACGGGCTTTGACAATGGAGGGTTCTGAAATATCGGAGGCAAATATTTGAATCTGTCTACCTGAAATTTTTTCAAGAAACTGATGCAATGAAATAGCAAGTGTATAAACCTCCTCACCTGTTGAACAACCGGTAACCCAAATGCGAAAAGGATCGGCCACTGCTTTATTTTTAAGCAAGGCTGGAAAAACAAACTGTTTAAGATTTTGGAAAACCTTGGGATCACGAAAAAAAGCAGTGACAGAAATCAGCATATCATGAAACAGAAAAATTTGCTCTTCATGGTTCTTCTTTAAAAACTTTAAATAATCGCCAAGTGTGTTTTTCTCGCAAATTACCATTCTTCGCAGAATACGTCGCCTTACGGTTGTTTGCTTGTAATGTGTAAAGTCAACTCTACTGCTTTCTAGCAATACCAGAAGAATGTTATTATAAACAATCAACTCCGTAGGAGGCAAATCATCTTCTTGTGTAGCTTCTCCCAAATAGATTTGCATTAACTGCAAAATTTTCTCTGGCATTTTTTCGGGCAATAATTCAAAATCAACTATCCCCATCTCTAACGCACTGTTCGGCATACTAGGATAAGGTGAAGAGGAAAGGGATTGTGCAAAGGTAATTCCACCTTGTTCTCTAATGGCTTTCAACCCAAGTGTACCATCAGAGCCATTGCCCGAAAGTACGACACCTATTGCATAGGCTTTATGCACCTCGGCAAGCGATGTAAAAAAAATATCAATTGGCAAATGGTGTTTTATTTTATTCCTTGGTGTCAGTTTTAATTTACCATCTATCGATGTAAGTGTTTTATTTTCTGGAATAACATAAATATTATCTGGAGCTAGGTGAATCTCATCTATAATCTCAATAACTGGTATTTTGGTAACTTTAGCAAGAATTGCGGGCAATATGCTTTCGTGAGTTGGATCCAAATGTTGCACCAGTACATAGGCCATACCCGAATTAACAGGAATCGCTTTGAGGAATCTTTTAAAGGCCTCAACTCCTCCAGCCGAGGCGCCTATGCCAACAATTGGGAAATTTTGCTCCGTCGCCTTAGGTGAAATATGATCGCCTTTTGTACTGATTGTTTTTTTCAAAATAGCTTCAATTAGATAACGAAGATAGAATTAATTAATTGGGATAAACTAAATATATTAATGAATTTCCTCACCTTCTCAAAATAGCGTCAAATAAAAGCAAACATTGCCTCACCGATTACAAGCACGTTTCAAAAAAACAGGCGATATTTGATTGATATCAATGCGTAAATTATGCAAAGCATTTTCAGAAAAGTATAAGAACTGAATTCAAAATAAAATTCATTTTTGCAGTCAATATTTAATATATCAATCAAGTTCAACTATACGCGATTTAATTTAACAAAATGAAATGAAAAACCTTTTAGAAACACCCGAATTAAAAACAGCAACAATGCCTAGCAGCGAAGTAAAAGTCGCGAATATTATTGGATACGACTGGAGCTTTAAATATGAAAACGATTCAATTAAAAAAATGAACGCCATTAGTCCCGAGAAATTGAGTAATGACATTAGCAGTATTATATATGATTCGACTGGTGGAAGTTCGAGCATACATGCGGTGAAAACACAACTAGAAAAACTGGGTTGCCAAATACTAAGCATTAGCAGCCCAGCTAACCAAAGCACTGTTTTCAGAATCGAGTTCAAATCAAAAAGGACCGATTAGGTTTTATGAATGCATTGAGATTTATAATCATCGATGATGATCGCGTGCACAACTATTTGTGTAAAATCAACATCATGTTACTTACAAATAACAGATCGAGTGTACAAACTTTTACCGATGCCGAAGTAGGCCTCAGCTATATCATTTCGGAATATAGTCACTCTAAAACCAACCTGAGAACCATCCTATTTTTAGACTTAGAAATGCCATTGTGGAATGGCTGGCATTTCCTAGATAGCTTTGAACAACTTGACTTAGCAATTAAACAACAAATAAAAATATACATGGTATCTAGCTCGAATAATATTGCAGACATAGAAAGGGCTAGCGCCAATAAGAACATAGCGGCCCATTTTGTAAAACCATTGCCCAAAGGACTTATATCCTCTATTCTTAACGAGGAAGGAAGGCAGACCTGGCCATTAACAAATACATAATTTAACATGCGCTTCTACCCTTTTATTTCAATTCGTACTTTATATAAGTCGATTAAAAAATTAAAAAAATACAATTTAGCGCGTTTGAAATTAATTTCAGAAATCAATACAAAATTAGAAAAGGAAACCTTAGAATAATTGTGGCCTAATAGGTTATTTTACACAATGACTTTTTACACTGTTTTCAAGAACCAAGATAGTCAACCAAGTTGACTATTAAACAAATATTACTAGTGCTTCCAAAATCAGGGAAACTATTAATTTGTAAGCTTTGGCAATCAATTAAATGAACCAAGCCTATTCATATCAATTTTAGACATGCTAAAATTGGCATTGGCTAGTAATTAACAATAAGGTTAAAACAACTGCTAATGGCGCCAAACACATTTGAAAACCATTAATTTTTAATTCGCAATTCTACATTGTTATTGTTGTAAATCCTCAGACAGATTTCTTTGCCTTCTGCCTTTGGTTATATTTTATCTGAAATGATACTAGCATGTTATGTGTAAATGCAGAATAAGAAAAAACAACCGTAATGTTCAATTAATTTTAAATGTTACAAGAAAGAGTTATACCTAATACGAATACTTAATCAAGCCCCTGTGATTAATAACTAAAGCTAAAATGGCACACTAACTACCTTTCATTTTACGTAAATGACTAGCCTTTGCTTCATCAATTGAATGCGAAGTATGTATGTCATTTTCTACCTTTGAAAGGGCTGCAATTTTAACATAAAATAATTTAAGTTGATTGAGTTCCTCTGGTGTCAATTCTTCTATTTCAATTAATCGATTACTGGCTGTTTGAGTACAGGCAATCAGCTCGTTTAATTTCAACTGAATGGCCATGGTATCCTTATTCTGCGACTGTTGGATAATAAACACCATCATAAAAGTAATGATAGTAGTGCCCGTATTAATGACCAATTGCCAAGTATCAGAAAAATGGAATACTGGACCAAGTATAACCCAAACTAAGATAATGCAAAAAGCAAACACCGATGCCAAAGGATGACCAGTGGCACGGGTAACTTTGCTAGAAAAATTATTGAAGAATAACGAAAGTTTTAGATTCATATCATCCTAAGAAAATTGTCGCAAGAATTAGTCTAAAACAAAAACGTAAAACCAAGGTATAGCGATTCTGTTCTAACGTTGGCCTTCTTAATTGAATGGGTATCGCTATTTTGGGTGCTCGATTTACTTATGTTCATCAAACCATATACGCCTCGAAATCCAATATCAAAACGCATGGTATGCATTTCGTTAAGCGCAAATTCTAATCCTGCGCCATAAGCAAATCCAAAATCACTCTTTTTTAGCGCAATTACAGTTGTCATAGTATCGGTGCCATTGCCACTTGAAGATGAAATACTAGAGCCTGCATTTATTCCCAATTGTGGTCCAGCCACTAGATTGAAATTAATAGGACCTGTTTTATTCGTATTTAAAGAAATCATTAATGGGATTTTAAAATAACGCACATTTATTTTGCGATCTAAGTTTTCATCTTTGTATTTTTGAGAAAGGGAATTATACATTAATTCTCCTTGTATACCAACATGTTTACTGAAATTAAACGCTATCATACCGCCAACCCCATAACCTAATGTAACTTCACTTTTAACTGTGCCGCCAGAGGTTGTTTGCATGTTAAAATGAGAGAAAGTTGGCATAAATCTAAATCCAAATTCAACGCGATGCAAATCACCATCTAATTGACGGAACATAAAGTTTTTGGGTACAGCAACACTCATTCCATTAAGAATAAAAAGGAAAAAGCAAGTGCTAAAAAGAATAATTTTTTTCATGATATAAGGGTTTTAAATTTAAATGCCAAAAGGCATTGCAAATGTGCGACATGATTGAATAATTTTTGTTTCAAAAAATCAGCTCATTCTTACAAAATTCACACTAATTAGGTATTTAGATTTAAGCAATTCGCAACAATCAAAATGGACCATAGAATAACTCAAAAACACCTGTCTGGATGCAAAATTAGGAGACCTTTATAAGTTAAAACAAGAACTCAAAAAAAACATACCAATCGGTATGTTTTTGAAATATTAAATAGATTTAAAAGCAAGCATAATTCTTTACATGCGATCCATGTACCAGCTAATTTGCTTTTTCAATTTTTGTGTTTCCATGAGGGTGGTCACTAGTTTTTGCAACCTCAGAAATGCAGTTTCGCTCTTTACGACATAATCGAATGCCTGGTGGTGCATACAATTAATAGCCACTTCAATTTTATCTTGCGATGACAACATAATGACAGGAATTTCAGGATTAAAACTCTTAATTTTATCAAGGGTTTCAATACCATTCATTGCATGCTCTACAATACCATCTAAATGATAATCGAGAATAACTACTTGTGGCTGTTCACTGAGGCGAGCGATACAAAGCTCGCCAGTGGAGAATGTTTCGATTTCAAATCCAGGTATCGCACGAAATTCAATTGAAAGTAATTTCAAGAATACGGCATCATCATCTACCAAAAAAATTTTTATTAAATTATCTTTGTTCATATATTTTTTGATTCTTTCAAACTGTTATACTCATGCTCCAATTCAATAAAGGATTGCTTGAAACCCTCTTCAAGTTTTACGACCAACGCCTCTATTCCTTCTAATCCAATTTGTTTAGATGCAAATTCTTGAATTGATTTGGCGATGTTTTCAAAATTTGCATCCATCCCCATGATTGAAAAAGAGGGGATCATTTTATGAACAGCGGAATGCAGCAATTTCCAATCCTTGTCTACTAAACTTTTTTTCATACTTGCTATTAAGGGCGGCGTTTGCTCTAAAAATAGACTTATCATTTCCATCATTAATTCCGGATTTGATTTGGTGCGCGCTATCAGATAGGCCAAATTTATTGATTTCAGCTTTTCTATTTCCGGCAAAACTTCCGTTTTTATATTATCTGTATTATTAATTAAACCAATTATTTTACTGTAAAGTAAATCTTCATTTACAGGTTTTGCGAGATAATCATTCATCCCTACAGCTTTGCATTTTTCTAAATCAACTGTTGTCACATCGGCTGTTAATGCAATAATGGGAATATTAGAATGCATCTTGTTTCGAATGAAATCCGTTGTTTCAAATCCATTCATTTCAGGCATTTGAAGATCCATTAAAATTATATCAAATTTATTTTTTTTCAATTTCTCTATTGCAATTTTGCCATTGGAGGCAATTTCCAATTTAAAACCAAAATCATCAAGAAGTGTTTTCATTAACAATTGATTCAAAGCAATATCCTCTACTACTAAAACATTGATGTTTTCTATTTCAGATTTGACATAATTAAGCTCAGGTTCTAACACGGCCTTTTCTTTTGTTTTGTTAAAATTGAGCACAAAACTAAATGTTGACCCCTCATGGATTTTGCTTTTCAAGTTAATACTTCCCCCTTGGCCTTCTATCAATTGCTTAACAATAGCAAGCCCCAAACCTGTGCCGCCATATAATCGTGATGTGTTACTCGAAGCTTGCTGAAAATTTTCAAATATACTTTCGGTCTTCCCTTCAGGAATGCCAATACCTGTATCACTTATTGAAAACTCAATAGTTACTTTTTGAACATCCTCTTTCAATAATTTTACACGCAGTGCAATACTTCCATGTTCAGTAAACTTTACAGCATTGCTTATCAAGTTAAGTATTATCTGATGCAAGCGAACTGGATCTCCTGAGAGGACTTCAGGTATTTTGGTGTCATATTCCTGAACAAGTGTCAGGTTTTTTTCTTGAATCTTGGCCTCGAATAAATGCAACATAGCCGAAATTGAGGCAGACAATTTAAAGGGCGCTTTTTCAAATGTCATTTTACCTGAATCAACTTTTGCCAAGTCCAAAATATCATTAATTAAAACGATTAAGGAATCTCCACTCGTTTTAATGGCATTCAAATACTCTTTTTGTTTAACTGTTAAATCTGTCCTTAATACTACTTTTGTGAAGCCTATAATTGCGTTCATAGGCGTCCTAATTTCGTGACTCATATTTGACAAAAATTGCTGTTTAGCTTTAACTGCCTCCTCTGCAACACGGGTAGAATCTTCAGCTTTAATCGCGGCATTTTCAGCGTTTAGTTTCGCTTCCTCTGCTATCCCTGTGGCAAGCTCTGCAAAAACTCTCGCCTCTATTAATTCTTTAGCAATGCTTTTTTGATAGGTTATATCTCTTGCGACAACCACTGCTCCAATGACCTTTCCATTCTCGTCCTTATATACTGAACCATTAAAAAGCACATCCGTCAATTTGCCATCCTTTATTGTTAAAGGATAATCTGCAACAGAACCCTTTTCAAAAACCTCTTCATACACTTCGCGTGCTTTTTGGGGATCCGTAAAATAATTTATGAAATTAGCGCCCGTTAATTCGACACGACTATAGCCCGTAACTTTCTCAAAAGCTTGATTCATATCTGTAATTATTCCATTAACACTGATCGTAATCAAAGGATCTAAACTTGCTTCAATCAAACTTCTTGCATATCCTATTGGCTGTATTTTCATTTCTATTTAATTTGGTTCATTGCCCAATTCTTCAATTGGTCGTCTTTGTTTATCTTTCAAATTTTTAAACTGGGAAGGAGATAAACCCGTCACTTTTTTAAACTGATTTGACAAATGAGCAACACTGCTATAATTCATTTTATCAGCAATTTCGGTAAAATTTAATTCTTCATAAAGTATCAATTCCTTCACCCTTTCGATTTTATGAATAATTATAAATTGCTGAATGGTAATACCTTTTACCTCAGAAAAAACATTGGACAGATACGTGTAATCATGGTTTAGTTTTTCGCTTATAAAATCAGAATAATTAACCTTAGGCAATTCATCCGTATAATGCACCATCTGAACAATTACGTTTTGAATTTTTTCTATTAACACTGCTCGCTTGTCATCCATCAAATCAAGTCCAGAACTTAGCAATCCAGTTTTCAATGCAAGGCGTTGCTCGGAAGTAATATTTTCCATAATATCAACCTCACCTAAATCCACAACCACAAAATGCAATCCCAATTTTAACAGCTCTTCCTTAACTGCCATTTTGCAGCGCTGGCTAACCATGTATTTAATGAATAGTTTCAAATTAATTTTTCCTATTATTGGTAAATGTAGGCAAAAAGAATGTCATATTTATTTAAATTAAAAAACATCAAGAATAACAATCGAATTGATTACTTTTTTTAACCCCAATTTTAACTTAAGTATCTTCTTAAAATCCAAGCCATGGATTCGTGTTCTTGAATCAATCCAGTTAAGAAATCAGAGGTACCTACATCTTCAAATTTCTCTGTACATTTTTCAATATTCTCCCGCAATTGAACAATGATTATTTCATGGTCTTGCAGAAGTTCTTTCAGCATATCTTTGGATTCAGGATATTTACCAGGATGTTCTTTTAATGTGGCCAATTTCAAAAACTCAGACATCGTGCCAATTGCATTCACCCCAAGTTTACTGGTGCGCTCGGCCAATAAATCGATGTTTTCTTCAATTGTATTGTATTGACTTTGAAAAAGCTTATGGAGTTCCATAAAACTTTCGCCAGATACATTCCAATGAAATTTTCTTGTTTTAGTGTAAAGTAAAATCTCATTCGCCATTATTTCTGAAATTAATTCAGCTACAGCATTTAATTTTTTTTCGGATATTCCGATATTTGGTTTCATATTTTTTTATATTTAATTGTTGACAATTTCAAAAATGAAAACGACTTTTCAGCCGTTTTCATTTCAATTTTAATAGAAATCTAGAACACTTTTTTTTAATATTTTAATTTATTTACGAGCATTAAAGCTAGTTACAATTTTCATAATCTCGTCGTAATCTTTATTTAACAATTCAGCTAACCTATTTATTAGTTCATCTTCATTGCCAATGGTATAAGACAATTGCTCCTCTGTTAACTGAGGAAATAAGCAAATTAAACGACTTGGGCTTAATTCCCAACAGCCTATGAAATTAGTATTGTTCTTCAAGGTTTTATTATCATGTTAGTGCCTTAATTATCATATTACAATATTCCATAAAATTCCAGACCATAAGCTTATACATATTTATTATATATTTACATAAATCATAGATTTCAAGAATTAAGGCCTATCAAAATCATTCGCTGTAAAGTGTGAATATTATAAAACAATTTATTGCGCATGTAAGGCTATATAACAATGCTTTGTCAAAATTTGTAGTGCTATTAATTAGCTTTATTTTATTATAGAATTTTAAAAATATTTTACATGTTAGATATCAAAAAAGAAGGCATTGTATTGGAAATAACAACTCTCGATTTCGAGAGCGAAGCGGTATTAAATCCAGCAATCCTGCAATTAAATAACGATGTCCACATGTTTTATAGGGCCGTCAGAAAAGGCAATTACTCTTCCATTGGCTACGCCAGATTTAATGGCCCACTTAATATAGCAGAAAGAAATGAAACACCAGTTTTAAGCCCTATTAGCAATGCCGAATCGCATGGCATAGAGGATCCTCGCATTGTTGAAATAGAAAATATGTATTATCTCAGTTATACCGCATACGATGGCCTAAATGCATTGGGGAGCTATGCTACTTCCAGCGATCTGCGTCATTTTGAAAGAAAAGGCATATTGGCGCCTCAATTAAGCTATGAAACATTTACAAGACTGGCTCAATGCAGCGGGCCACTCAATCAAAAATACGCAAGATTCAATGAAAACACCAACAACCATAAATACCCTACAAAAACAAATTTAGTTTGGGACAAGAACCTTGTATTCTTCCCAAGAAAAATTAACAATAAGTTTTACTTTCTGCACCGAATAAAACCAGACATCCAAATCGCATCCATTGCAAATCTGAACGAATTAAACAATGATTTTTGGGAAAATCAAATTTTGCATTTACACGATAATATTTTACTCTCCTCGGTATTTGACCATGAATCTAGTTACATAGGAGCAGGCTGCCCGCCAATAGAGACTGAAAAAGGATGGCTATTAATTTACCATGGGGTACACGATACTGCCAATGGCTATGTATACTCGGCTTGCGCATGCCTTTTAAGTCTCGAAGAACCGATTCATGAAATTGCGCGCCTACCCTATCCGCTTATTAAACCAGCATTGGAATGGGAAATAAATGGCGAAGTTAACAATGTTATCTTTCCAACTGGCACGGCGCTATTTAACGAAACTCTCTACATATACTATGGCGCTGCCGATAAATGTATCGCCTGCGCATCCGTAAATATCCACGAACTAATAAACACATTAATTAAATACCAAAGTTATGATAAATGAAATATTGCCAAGCAATTCCAACCAAAGAAGTTATTTTGAAAGCCATCTTCATTTTGGACAGGCCGCTGTAGCTAAACAAATGGACTTAAAAGCAGACCCCGTTTTACCTACAAAAGCGAACCATACTGAGATTCTAATCATCACCTCTTATCCTCCAAGTGAATGCGGAATTGCAACCTATACACAGGATCTAAAAGACGCTATTTTTAATAAATTCAGCGATTCAATGCGCATTAAAATCTGTGCATTGGAGAATAACAATATTCACTACAATTACCCTTCTGAAGTAAAATACAAGTTGCAATCTAATGAGTTAAATGATTATGAAAAACTGGCTCATAAAATAAATGCCGACCCCAATATTCAATTGGTATTTATACAACATGAATTTGGATTATATGGTGGAAAATATGGCAGTTATATTTTACAGCTTTTCTCCTTTTTAGAAAAACCTATTATCACTACACTTCATACGGTATTGCCAAATCCTGAGATAGAAAGAAAAGAAACTATTTGCAAAATTGCGGATTTTTCAAAAAGTTTAATTGTAATGACTCAGAATGCAGCGCGAATTTTAGAAAAAGAGTATGGCATTGCAAAAGAAAAGATAGTGGTTATTCCACATGGCACACACCTTGTATCAGCGCCTTCAAGTCGAAAAATAAAACTAAAAGCCTACCTCGAAAATAGAATTATACTGAGCACATTTGGGCTACTTAGTCCGGGTAAAAGTATTGAAACAGCACTGATGGCTATGCCAGCCATTGTCAAAGAATTCCCAAACGCCTTGTACTTAATTCTCGGCAAAACACATCCCGGAATTATAAAAAATGAAGGAGAAAAATACCGCGATTTCCTGTACGAAAAAGTGAATGAATTAGAACTTACAAACAATGTCAAGTTTATAAACCATTATTTGGAGTTGAATGAAATATTAGATTATTTACAACGTTCAGACATCTATCTTTTTACTTCTAAAGACCCCAACCAAGCGGTAAGCGGAACCTTAGCTTATGCAGTTGCTTGCGGCTGCCCTGTTGTGGCAACTCCAATTCCACATGCCAATGAATTACTAGGCAATAATCCTGAAGTTATTTTTGAATTTGGCAATTCAAATCAATTAAGCGAGGTAGTTAATAATCTACTTAAAAATCAGACTTTGCGAAAGGATATTAAAAACAACGGATTGCATCTAACAGCCGCTACTGCATGGCAAAATGCGGCCATAGCACATGCCCGTTTATTCGAACAATTTGTATCTTCTAAAATAACATTGGATTATGCCATACCGCCTATCAATTTGAATCATATTAAACACATGACGACTGATGTCGGAATGATTCAATTTTCAAAAATAAATGAGCCAGATATCCATTCAGGGTATACACTGGATGATAACGCGAGAGCCCTAATAGCAATGTGTGCTAATTTTGAACAATCAAAAAGTAGCACCGATTTATCGATCATTAATACCTACTTAAATTTTATTGAATATTGTCAACAAAGTGATGGCAGTTTCCTAAACTACGTCGATGTAGACAAGAAATTCACATTACAAAATGAAGGTGAAAATTTAGAAGATGCCAACGGACGGGCGGTTTGGGCAATGGGATATATAATTTCCAAGGCCCCAATATTCCCTTCTTCTATGGTTGACAAAGCATCAAAATGCTTATTACTTGCTATCCCGAATTTAAATAATACACACTCTGCTCGCGCCATGGCTTTTGCAATTAAAGGCTTGTATTATTTCAACACCAATGAGGCATCAAATAATACAATATTTTTAATTAAAGTTTTAGCCAATCGCTTGGTGCAAATGTATCGCCATGAAAAAAACACAGACTGGCATTGGTTTGAGAGCTATCTGACCTACGGCAATAGTATATTGCCAGAAGCATTATTATGTGCACACCTTGCAACTGGCGAACTCATATATAAAGATATTGCGTTCACCACTTTCGACTTTCTCTTGTCAATTATCTATAACCAAAATGGGATCCAGGTAGTTTCAAATCGTGGGTGGCATTTGAAAGGCGAATCTGTCAATCAATATGGAGAACAGCCAATTGATGTTGCCTATACCATACTTGCCCTCGATCGCTTTTATGCAATCACTAAAAATCCTGAATACCTAACAAAACTTAGAATTGGGTTTAATTGGTTTCTTGGCAACAATCATTTGAACCAAATTATTTATAATCCTTGCACGGGCGGCTGTTACGATGGCTTAGAAGAAACACATGTGAATATAAACCAAGGGGCCGAATCAAGTGTAAGTTATTTAATGGCGCGTCTTGTTATGGAAAAATATATAGAACCAAAGTCTGCTTTTGAACAAAAACAAGACAATGAGCCTCATCAGATGCTTCCGAAAGCTATTGAAGCAATTATTAGGCGCTCAGAAATCAATGAAGCATTGCATGTGTAGTCATTAACAGAGTATATCCTTTATTAAAAATTATGATTGTAGCGATTCAATTAATAATTTCCAGATTTTCGACTACCTATTTTTAATAAATATTTTTTGTCAAAAAACGACCTCCTTTTTACCTTATTTTTGATGTACTTTTGCATTTTAATTTTATTGTTCTCTAAAAAATGAAAAGAATACGCTCAGCTGCCATCTTCACTACATTTGTAATATGCTTCATTTCAAGTTGCAATTTCATTAACAAAAATTCGACACCTGAAACAGGAGAGAGTAGCGAACTTGACTATTCCATTTCCAACTCCGATACCTCTATCAATTTACAATTTTACAATGGCCGTCTCGGTGACCTAAAAATCCAAGGCATCTTACTCAATCAAAAATCAGTAAAATACAACCAGGTCAATGAGGATTTACTCAGGATTACACACGATACTTTATTACCCGGTAAAAATGAATTCGTTTTTATCTTTTCAAAAGAAAATAAAACAGACTCTATCAAAAAGACTTATTTTTATTTAGTGAATATCGATTTTATTGTTAACAATACTTTCGAACACAATCGCACCTATTTTACGGAAGGCTTATTCTTCGACTCCAATGGCAATCTTGTTGAATCAACTGGGCTAGAAAACAATTCAAAAGTTTTATTTTACACACAAGGTTCCAAAGGGTTTAAAGTCAAGGATTCCATTACCAATCAAAGCAATGAATTTGGAGAAGGGGTTAGTATCATTAACAATCAGTTGGTGCAACTTCTTTGGAAAAATAAATATTTAAAAATTTACAATAGTTCTAACCACCAGTTTATTCGCAACATGGGTTATGATAGCGAAGGCTGGGGACTATGTACGAATGGCAGCGAATTATTCGCGAGCAATGGTAGCAACGTGATCAATAAGTTAGATATATCGGGCAACTTTGTAACAACAAAAGGCACTATCAACGTACAAGATGAAAACGGACCCGTTTCTAATCTCAATGAATTGGAATGGATAAACGGATACA
This sequence comes from bacterium, assembly GCA_029945665.1. Lineage (GTDB taxonomy): Bacteria > Bacteroidota > Bacteroidia > NS11-12g > UBA955 > JABMMZ01. The sequence continues at coordinate 47,498 of JAQSCZ010000004.1, forward strand.
TCTATGCTAATGTTTGGCAAACAAACCTCATTTATATCATTGATCCTGGTAATGGATATGTGGTAAGTAAAATTGACCTTGGAATTTTGGTAGATAAAGAAAAGAAGCAATCAGATTACATTGATGTTTTAAATGGCATTACTTGGAACAAAAGCAATAGTACTTTATTGGTTACAGGAAAATATTGGCAAAATTTTTATGAACTAAAATTAAGCAAAGTCCTGAGTAAAAAAAGCAATTCAGAAATAGCAATTCCATAAAGGAAATATTACATTCAATGCTGAATGATGACTACCTTTTGAAACACTTGTTCATCGCTTAATATGCGAATATGATAGACCCCATTCGCAAATAGGTGCGTATCGATTACAGAATTTTGTCCAATATTAGCAGCATATACCAATTGACCATTTGCTAAATAAACAAATACCTGTGCATTCGTTAATATTTCTGCCATTTGAATACTGATTTGATTATTGGCTGGATTTGGAAATAATTCTAAGTTGACTAATGAATTTTTCGTTAAATGAGTTGAAGGAATAAAATCACCAACTTTATAATATCGTTCGCATTTAACAACATTTCCACTCGTATCAAAAGCGGTAATTATTAAGGTGTAAATTCCCTTTACATTGGTGTTAATAGCACCATTCGAACCCCACTTTGAACTGATCATAATTTCAGCACTATCGGTCATATTATCTGTAACCCTAGGCAATTTCCATACATACACCGTGCCCACTTGTACTTTAATTGTATCGCCACATCCATGAATTTTAGGCGGAATTGTATCCGTTTGGGCTTTCAAAAATGTGCCGGTGAAGATAACAAACAAGAAAATTAGACCTTTTAATGCTGAGTAGTTTTTATTCATGATAATGCTATTTGTGGGACCAAAAATAAGTGTATTGCATTCTACTTTACCTTTCTCCCTTTTTTTTGACAAATTCATGACTGAATTAAGTTGCAATAAAAACTTCATTTAACTTAAAAAAACATACCAATCGGTATGTTTTCTCTTAAATTCTTAAATTGAATAATAGCAATTGAATGGTATAAATTTAATTGTACTTTTTTATGAGGGTATTTGAACAAAATGTAACTCATCAAATAGCTGCAAAAAAAAACAGCAGCTATAAAAATTACAAAACTCCAAACATTTGTTTGAAGTTTTGTCGGAGAGAGACTGACTATAATTAGCACTTATTTGATCTTTTCAGGTGCTAGAACTGCACCTCTTTTTTTCGAAACTTAATGTTGAACTACTATTACTTTATTCAATATTACACCTCCTCCAGTTAGAGCAAGCGTATATAATCCATTCGCTAGCCCATCACTATCAATTCTAATTGAACTATTCATTTCAGATTGGTATAATACCCTACCATCAACTGCTATCAAACGAATCAACATTGGTTCAATCAAATTAAAATCGATCAATCCAACTTCAATATAAGTTTGCGCAGGATTTGGGAAAACAGTCATTTGTAACGATGAAAGTGTATTTAAAGCGGCAGTCGGAGCGCATTCCAAAGCTACCTTTACAACCCTAATTTTGGTGGTAAGATTACCGCTAGGATCTGTGGCCTCATAAACATCCGTATAGTACCCAATAATATTAGGATTGACATCACTCATTTTTAAATTAAGTGAAATTTGATTATTGGTATAATAATTATCACTTACCTTTGGTTGTATTCTAATGTAAGCAGTTCTCCATTTCACACAAACGGTATCACTTGTTTGCAAGTCAATAGTGGGAGGAATACAATCATCTACCTTAAATGATACATACCTAACAGCCCTATTCCCATTGGTATCTATTGCCTCAAATTTAGCTACATAATTACCTCTTATTAGCGAATTTAATGGACCATTGGGTTGTTCCCATGTATTTGTTACCATTATATCCATAGTCCGCGATTGATTGTCACTTACAATTGGATCCTTAAGAATAAACACAGAGCCTAATTGAATACAATTAGTGTCCGCTTGGGTTATAATTATGGTTGGCGGGATCGTATCCTTTTGAGCCTTTAATGGATTGGCCAAAAGAAAAGCGAACCCCAGTAAAAGAAGTGTAGTTTGTAAATTTTTATTTTTCATAAGCGAGGTTATTTAACTATTGTCAAAATTAGAATAATAATTTTATACATGTGAACACTTTCATTTTTATGACTTTACCTTGACAGAAATATTGCAGTAAAACGACAAATAAAAAAAAGACTACTTTTTTATTTTAGGTGTGAAAAATAGCGCTGTGTTTCAAAAATATTTTCTTAAATTTCACCTTTCAAATTTTTGTTTGCAGTAATAGATATAGAGACCACTGGCGGGCGCCCCGAGCGCGATAAAATTACCGAAATCGCCATACTTTTACACGATGGCGAAAAAGTCGTGCAACGCTACTGCAAACTCATCAATCCCCGCTGTAAAATCCCTTATCAGATTACACAACTCACCGGAATTTCGGATGATATGGTGCGCGAAGCTCCTTACTTTTACGAATTGGCCAAAGAGATTATTGAACTCACAAAAGATGCCATTTTTGTAGCCCACAATGTGCGTTTCGATTATGGTTTTGTTAAAGCGGCCTTTGCTGACCTGGGTTATAACTACCAACGAAAAACGCTCTGCACAGTACGCCTTAGCAGAACAACTTTCAAAGGTCTTCCCTCCTATAGTTTAGGTCGGTTGTGCGATAGCCTTGGCATAAAACTCAGCAACCGCCACCGTGCCCTGGGAGATGCTGAAGCGACTGCTATTTTACTCGGTAAAATATTTGAACAAAAACAAATCGATGAGCCCGATTGGATGAACAAGGAAACGAAGAAAACAAGTATTCCTCCGCTTCTTCAAGAATCAGTTTTAAATAACATATCAGAAGGCATTACTGGCGTTTATTATTTTCACGACCAACTTGGCAATGTCATTTATATTGGCAAGGCCATTGATATCAAAAAACGCATCTTACAACATTTTGCACTCACCGCCAAAGGCAGTCGAAGTTCTATTCAATTAAAAAGTGAGATAGCCGATATTAGCTATGAACCAACAGGTAGCGAATTAGTCGCATTACTTTTAGAATCAGATGAAATAAAAAGAATCAAACCGCTCTACAACATCATGCAAAAACGCAGCAGGGCCATTCCCTACTACGGTATTTTTTCGCAATACGATTCCTTCGGCTACGTGACTTTGAACATCGAAAAATTAAAAGAAGGATCAGAACCGATAAGCACAGCAGATAATATCGCATCGGCTCGCGAGCAGTTATATAAAATGATAGAAAGGTATAACCTATGCTTAACCAAATGTAATTTGCATCAATTGGGAGGACCCTGTTTCGATTATCAATTGCACAAATGCAAAGGAGCATGTATTTCAAAAGAAGATGCCAACAACTACAACGAAAGAGCGTTTGAAGCCATTCGCAAATACAGTTTTCAAAGTGAGAGTTTTTTGTTGATAGGAAAAGGGCGACATATTCAAGAAAAAGCAGTGGTTTGCATTGAACGCGGTCAATACAAAGGCTTTGGATACATTGATTTGAGTTTTGGCGAACCCGATATTGATGCAATGCGCGAAGCCATCAAAAAATATCCGCATAACCGGGACATACAACAAATACTTTGCACCAATATGGGTAAACACCAAAAGGTGGTGTATGAGTTGGAAAAGCGCGAGACGCAAGGCTGAGGACGGAGAGGTGAACTAGTTTACCGCTGTTGGTGTTCTCACTGTTCCGTTGTTGGTGTTCTCACCAACAACATACTCATGACATACCCCCTTTGCATTGTTGGAGAGAACTCCAACAATCGCAGTATGTAAACCCAGTCATCCGCATCATGCACCCATACAAATTTTCGAAATAAAATTTGTCAACTTTGTTTACTATTTTCCAACTAAACACTAACCCAAATCCCACATGCATCACATACTGTTAACAACACCAAATGGTATCTTTTCCACCAACCACGAAGTGGTTGAATATGAATAACCCCCAATGTAATTGGGGCAATAATGGCAACGCGGATTCCCAACTCTGAAGGAGTTGAATGCCATTTCTTAAAATGTATTAAAACATCCCTGATTATTGTTAAACCTTGCCGCCTTCTTTTTCTTCCACTCTTTCCAAAAACTAAAATCAGGTAAATTACCAAAGGCCACACCTATAAAAAAATCAGCATCTCTTACACTTTTTGTGTAAGCAAAAGACATTAAACTATTCGTACCAAAATATAATGGCCCTAAACGCACAGCGCTTCCTACTCTTAAGGCACGGTAATCGTATTGCAACAATACAGGCATAGAAAATTCAAAGAACCGATACTCCAATCTTGGCGCTACCATCAAAGCACTCTGATAACGGGCGTTATTAGACAATTTACGCCTCAGACTCTGAGTTAAAACACCTGCAACAAACAAATGCTTTTTGATTTGAAAATCGGCAGTTAAAACCAATCGCGTAGGCAAACCAACGGCGTAAGTACCCTTGTAAGATTGATAAGTACCAAACCGATTGAAGAACGAATCGGCCATGGCTTGATAATTGGTACTACCTGCAATGGTGTTTCGAAAAGAAGAATTAACATTGATGCCCACTGGTTGGGTTACCACAACTTCATTGTATGTAGCATTTTGATAGGTTATTTTCCCGATATCCATAATAGAAAAGCCAAACTTACCTAAATAAAGTGTTTGATTTTTGCGATAAGCACCATTGCGTTTTGTGTCTTTTTTATTAAATACATAAGTGGCTCCGATATCCAACCCCATCCCTTTACCAACCTGATCACCATAAGTTACCAATTGCATTTTAGCTGGTTGAAATACCACACTATCGGCATTAATTGTGGTGAGCTTTAAACCAGAATTATGTAAATAAAAACCCGGCATACCCCAATTTTTTTTCAATGTGGCTCCTAATATCAATTGTCGCTTCCAATCGAGTTGAATAACCTTGGCCACATTAATGCCTGCCGCTATGCGCGAAGTACCAACCACCGCAAACTCATTGATAGTATTAGCACCACCCTGAGCCAGGGTTCTAAATAAACTAAAAGCGCCTTGACTAGAATCTAAATCTTTATTCAAAGCATGCGCAAAATTTTCGGGCATATTGGCAACACGTGCGCCTGCATGGGCCGATGTAACTAAACCAAATCGCCATGTTTTAATTTGCACCGATGCCGAAGGGCCATATACATCGCTGGCAACAGACACTTGTTTATTGCGACCATTTAATCTTTCGGTTAACCATAAGCGATCGAATCGCGCATTACCACTCTCGGTTTGATAAGCAACAGGAATATTATTATTAATAGTACGATAGGCTGAATAAGGCAATTTCAAGGTGAGATAATTGTTGTTCACATTCACCCATAAGCCAGCTAAATTAATTTGCCATTTATAAGCACTGTAGCCACTTAGCGAAGGATTCAGATGAAGCGCATGCACTGCTCCATAATTACCAACGCCCATGGTTGTAATATTTTGGGCCATACCCATTGTAGATTGTAATCCTAAAAAAAGCCCAATTAATTTTAAGTGTGTAGTTTTCATAAGCGCCTTTCTATATTAGACTACATTTTTTTATAAAAAGTATCTGCGCTCGATCTTAAAAAATATAGCGCACTAGTATTCAATAACATAAAGTTAAAATTAGCATTGTGACGGATATTTTTGAGTTATTATAAAAACGACAAATAGTTAGTAAATAAGATCATAAATCGAGGTCTCTAAAAATCCCCTTACATTCTAATCGACATATCAACAATTGAATAGCGATAAGTAGGGAATTATAGTTGGTTCTATTATCCTAAAATTGTACCTTTGCACCACTTTATATAAAAATCAAATGACAACAGAAACAAGCTCTTACGTTCCTTTTAAAGTTAAGGACATCAGCCTTGCAGAATGGGGTAGAAAAGAAATCAAATTGGCCGAAGCAGAAATGCCAGGTTTAATGGCCCTTAGAGCCGAATATGGCGCTTCTAAACCACTGGCAGGTGCTCGCATCGCTGGTTGTTTACACATGACCATACAAACTGCCGTACTTATCGAAACCCTTACTGCACTTGGTGCCGAGGTTACTTGGTCGTCGTGCAACATATTCTCAACCCAAGACCATGCTGCTGCAGCCATTGCTGCTGCTGGTATTCCAGTATATGCTTGGAAAGGCATGACTGCAGAGGAATTCGACTGGTGTATTGAGCAAACCTTGTTCTTTGGCGAAGATAAAAAACCATTGAACATGATTTTAGATGATGGTGGCGATTTAACCAATATGGTATTCGATGTTTATCCAGAATTGTCTGCGGGCATTAAAGGCTTAAGCGAAGAAACCACCACTGGTGTTCACCGTTTATACGAAAGAATGAAAAAAGGCACGTTGGTAATGCCGGCTATCAATGTAAACGATAGCGTTACCAAATCTAAATTCGATAATAAATATGGTTGCAAAGAAAGCTTGGTAGATGCGATAAGAAGAGCAACAGATATTATGATGGCAGGTAAAGTGGCTGTTGTTGCTGGTTATGGCGATGTAGGAAAAGGTTCTGCAGAATCATTAAGAGGCGCAGGTTGCCGCGTATTGGTTACCGAAATTGATCCAATTTGTGCATTACAAGCTGCCATGGATGGTTTCGAAGTTGTGCCAATGGACGAAGCTGTTAGCAGAGCTAACATTTTTGTGACTGCTACAGGAAACGTTAATATCATCAAAGACAGACACTTTAAAGGCATGCGCGATAAATCAATCGTGTGTAACATCGGTCACTTCGACAACGAAATTGACATGACTTGGTTAAACAATACCTGTGGTTCTACTAAATATACAATCAAGCCTCAGGTTGATGTATATAATGTTGATGGAAAAGAAGTTATTATATTGGCAGAAGGTCGTTTGGTTAACTTAGGCTGTGCCATGGGTCACCCTTCATTTGTAATGAGTAATTCATTCTCTAACCAAACATTGGCTCAATTGGAATTATGGGCTAACAGTCAAAATTACAAAAACGAAGTATATGTATTACCAAAGCATTTAGATGAGAAAGTAGCTAAATTACACTTAGCACATATTGGTGCTAAATTAGAAACCCTTGACAGAGAGCAAGCAGATTATATTGGCGTTGCAGTTGAAGGTCCATTTAAAAAAGATACTTACAGATACTAAAACAATCTTTTTTTATGTTATACAAGTAGTAACGTAAAATTCAGATTTAATAATTCATTCTATGAATTCGCATTTTAAAAACCTTCTGTTCTCGATTTGTTTATTGCCATTATTGGCAGTAACGATAAAAGAGCAGGAGGTTTTTTCTTTCTCAAGTACAACTGTCCAATCCACCTGCGATGATACCGAAGTGAATACTGAGAAAGTTGATTCACTATTGGCTTTTGCAAACCGGTATTTAAACAAACCATATTGCTATGGCAGTAAACCACCCAAGTGTTTCGATTGTAGTGGATTTGTTCAATTTTGTTTCAGTCAGTTCAATGTCCAACTGCCCCACTCCTCTCACAGTTCTGCTTTCTTAGGTAAATTTGTAAGTGTAGAACACGCCCGCAAAGGGGATTTAATTTTCTTTACTGGCAGAAACCATGCATCAGAAACCGTTGGTCATGTTGGCATCGTCACTGAATTAAAAGACGATAAAATTTATTTTATTCATGCGTCTGTTCAAGCCGGTGTTATCATCTCCAACACCGAAGAAGATTATTACAAAAAAAGATTCATGATGGTTAAGCGTTTCAAATTATAGATTGAAATTGCTTTTAAATATTTTCACTGCAATGGCAATGAGGATTACACCAAAAAATTTACGAATCACTAGTAAGCCACCTTCCCCTAATATTTTTTCAATTCTATTCGTTGATTTTAAAACGATATAGATGAATATTAAATTGGCAACAATGCCGATAAAAATATTTAATGGATGGTAATCTGCCTTTAAAGACATAATGGTGGTAAGCGTTCCACTACCAGCAATTATAGGAAAAGCAATAGGCACGACACTTCCAGTTTTGGCATTTGGGTCGGTTTTGAAAAAATCCCGTCCGAGTACCATTTCTAATCCAATAATAAATATAACAACCGAGCCTGCCAATGCAAATGAATGAATATCGATGCCTAAAAGGTTTAGAAATTGTTCTCCCACAAGAAAAAACAAGGTCATTAATAGCCCTGCTACTAAGGTTGCCACACCCGATTGAATGTGCCCCATTTTCTTTCTCATTGCAATTATTACTGGTACGGATCCAATGATATCAATAACTGCAAAGAGTGTAAAAGTAATTGTTAAGGATTCTCTGTAATCAAACATAGCACACAAAGGTAATACTTTGTTTACGATGCATCAATTTGTCCCTCTATCTGAAATATTAAGAATGCCTACCGCAATGAAACTTACAAGTTCCATTGATTAACCTAAAAATCAATTTAGAGATTGATTTAATCAACTAATATGGGCCGATATAGGAAATTTCACAACGGGATTAGTGTTAATTATGATTTATTTTACATCGTATACAAATCAAAGAATTATCAAAAAAAAAGTCCCGCAAATAAATTTGCAGGACTCTCTCTGAATTTAATTAATGAATATCAAATTATCCTTTCTTCGCTTTAAGATCTATTACAACTTTAAACTCATCGTTAATTGCTTTATCTTTCAATTTAGCTTTTAAATTAGGGAATGCAGTAGTTGAATTGTATTTAACACCAAAATCTAAACGGTTTACCATAACAGAACCGGTAGCTTCAACAGCATCGCCATTGATAGTTACTTTTGCTGGAACTACTATGTTTTTTGTAATACCTTTTAAAGTTAAGTTACCAGAAATAGCATGGGTATTGCCAGCCGTGTCATTGCTTAAAGCAGCAACACTTGTTACTTCGAATTTACCTGTTGGATATAATTTTGTATTAAAGAAGTCTGTATCATTTAGGTGACCAACTAAGTATGCGTTTTTAGTAGGATCAGCTAAATCTAAATCTTTAATCGATTTGATATCGATAATAAAACTACCTGCAGTTAAATTACCATCTTTCACTGTAAGACTACCTTCACTTAATTTCATGGTACCGTTATGGCCATAAGACAAAGCCTCACCGGTCCAATTTAGAATAGAAGATGCTGTATCTACTAAATAAGTAGTTCCTAAGGAATCAGTTGCCACTACTTGTTCTGTTGTTGCTTCAGCAGCTGGTTGACTATTACAAGCCGCGAATAGAGCTGAAATAGAAATGATATAAAATATTTTTTTCATGTTGCTACAAATGTACCTACAATCTTTGTTATGACATATATCTATTACCTATCCATATATAGCGTCTATTTATAAAGTCGGCATTTGTAAATGATGCATTTCCGGAAGGATTACCGCCACTTACGTGCAAATCGCTCCAAGCAGCATGTTGATTTACAAAAGCTGCCCCAGTAAAATTGAAAGAAACGGGGGTAAATACACTGTTCATTTCTTCCTCAATTGTAGCCATTCTATCTGCATCTGTGCAAAATGCTAAGCAAGTAATAGCTCCATTTTTTTCGGCTGAATTTTTAGCAATGGCTATGGATTGGTCTTTACTTTCAGTTTTCACTATACAGATTAAAGGTCCAAAATATTCTTTCAAATAAATCGATTCATCTTTGGCATCAACCACTAATACATTGACAGATTTAATTCTAGCATGTTCGAATTCAGCATTGTCAATTTTTAAGTCATTAAGTTGAATTTGATTTGGATATTTATCTTTAACCTCTTCAATTCTTTTTGAAGTTGCATCATTTTGAATGGCGCCAAGTGTCGGAGCGCCAGCCTTTGGATTGAGTAACAAAGCAGAGACAGCACCGATAATTTTATCTTTAACCTCATCGAAAGTAAGGTTTCCATCCTCTGTTGAAATACCATCCGCTGGCACATAAATATTTTGTGGAGCGGTACACATTTGTCCACTGTATAACGAGGCAGAGAAAGCAATATTTTGAGCAACAGGGTCAATATTATTAACACTTTCTATAATAACTGAATTGATTCCAGACTTTTCGGTAAAGCAAGTTTTATTCAAACTTTCAATATAATCACCCATTGTGTTGCCACCCGTGTAATCAATCATTTTTACCTGTTCATGCGCTGCTAGTATTTTGGCCAAAGGATTTTGAGCACTATCGATTGCTAATTGAATCACATTGGTTGGCAAACCATTTGCTTTCAATTCCTTCTTCAATTCGTCAATAAAAATAGCAATAGGGTAAACGGCTTTAGGATGTGGTTTAACAATCACGGTGTTGCCTGTAACAAGACTTGCATAAATACCTGGAACAGAATTCCATGTTGGAAAAGTAGAGCAACCTATTGCAAGACTGATACCTTTAGGAATTGGCTTAAAATTTTTATTAATAGTTAATTCGAACTTACCCATGTTTTTAGTCCAAACGACATCCTTCGGGTAGACAGTCATTTGTTGATAGGCGGTAGCAAGTACTTCCAATGCTCTGTCACAAGCATGCGGCCCTGAAGCTTGGAAACTCATCAAGAAACTTTGACCCGTTGTATGCATGGTAGCATAAGCCATTTCGAAGAATCTTTCTTTGACGCGATCGAGTGAATTTGTCAAAACTTTAATTCTCAGGTCAAGGTCAGTTTTTTTCCAAATATTGAAAGCTGAGGCACTATTATTTATAATTGTTTGCGTGTCGTATTGTGCGTATTTTATGCCGATACCTGTTTGAAGATAAGGAGATACTTCTTCACCAATAAAATCTGTTGCGTTGTCATCGATAAAAGTATAATTGGAATTGAATCTTGCTTGAAAAGCGGCTAGACCAGCAGCTTGTAAAGACTCTTCGTAGGCTTTCGGATTTTCGGGATAAACTGCGAAAAATTTCCTTTCGGAATTTGATTTAATAAGTTCTGATAAATTCATGCACAAATCTAAAGTTTTTTATATAAATGTTGATGGATTTTAGTTAATAGTTATTGGCCATGCAGAAAGCGTGAATGTTTCTATTCAAGTGAGTCATTCTAAAAAAACATACCGTTTGGTATGTTTTTTTTATGAGCAGAGGTTTTTCTAAAAAAGTAGGGACATAAAAAAACCCTGACGCGGAGGTCAGGGTTAATAAA
>JAQSCZ010000005.1 GCA_029945665.1 bacterium
CTGTGGCTACTTTTCTTCTGTGTTTTTTGTTCTCAAAAAATAATCTGTGAATCTGTGGCTACTTTCCTTCTGTGGTTTTTGTTCTCTAAAATAAATCTGTGAATCTGTGGCTACTGTTTTTCTTCTGTGACAATTGTTCTTAAAAAATAATCTGTGAATCTGTGGCTACTTTTCTTCAGTGTTTTTTGTTCTCAAAAATAAATCTGTGAATCTGTGGCTACTTTCCCTTCTGTGGCCCTTGTTTTCAAAGTAAAATCTGTGAATCTGTGGCTACTTTTCCTCTGTGACTATTGTTCTCAAAAATAATCTGTGAATCTGTGGCTACTTTCCTTCTGTAACTATTGTTTTCATAAAACGCAAGTAAAGAAATGCTTCGATATTCAAAATTAGGCTACCAATTATATTAAAAATTAAGATTATTCTACTACCAATTTCGTTGCAATATCTGTCCCTTCAATTTTTATAAAATAAATACCTTTGGGTAGCTGCTTAACATTAAATTTAGCAGATCCTTCAACAATTAATTCTTTCGCTATTAACTGCCCCATGCTATTGTATAAAACTGCACAATTTTTATTGTATTTATTAGAGGTGTTTACCGATACAATATTTTGCGCTGGATTAGGGTAGAGCAATATGTTTTCATTTTCAATTAATTGCCAATTTTTGATTGAATTGGTTGGTGCCTTGGCAGTCATTACCACAGAGGCAACATTGGTGATAATTGCTTCATTGTAATCAAAATAGATAAAGGCCTTGTTGTTAATAGAATCGCCAACGGCCATAGCGCCATTAACTTCGGTTTCAAAAGCGATGAACCCATGACTGGCTTTCTCGTTCACATGGCTATCTGGTAGCATTATGTTTTCAAAATCCCATATTAAGGTTTGTTTGTTATCCACCCTTAAATGGTAGCTGCTCGGATGACTGGTGCCAGTTACTCTTAAGGAGCGCAACCCCAATTTTTGAGTAATGGTATCCACAACAGTTACTTTAAAAGCAGTATCAGTGCCTGTGTTCTGAAAATGAATCACATATTTGATTTTTTTTACACTTGCAGTGACTCTTCCTTCCGGATAACTTTGCTTGATATTTGGGTCATATGAGGCAACGATTTTTTGATACAAGGTATCATAATTATTGGCAATAACCGAATCGGCCAAAGAATTTACAACAGAAGCAAAAAATCCAATTGTATCGCCTAATTTAGAAGTATTGATGGAGGTGCTTAACTCCAACTTCACACGCCTTACATCATTAAAATTTAAATTATAAAATTTATAAACTAAGGTATTGGTGTTATTCGAGTATGGCGTAGAATCCGAACTTACTAAACTCACATTAGAAGGTAATTTTAATTTAAGAATCAATGAGTCATTTAAAAAACTATAATTTGCACCCGTTAATACATACGTCTCGGTAAAACCTCGTCGAGTTTTAAACCCTCTGTAAGCATTAAATTTAACTGAAAGATTTCTGTTCAAACTTGGATGAACTGGTATATCAACATTATTAGTAATCGATCCAATTGTAGCCGCTACATTTATGGAGGAACAAGGTGCAATCGAAGATTTTACTTGTGGTAAATAATAGGTTGCTGAAAGGGTATCTTCAGGAACAGTAATTGTATAATTGCCTTTATCATTCGATAAAGTATAATATTTATTCAAACCATTATCAAACCCTACCAAGGCATGTGGTATTATTTGATCGCCCGCGTTATAGCTGCAATTGGAATCTTTGTCGAAATATAATTTGCCATTCACAATCGCTCCTCCTGTTAATTCGCCACCACCCTTAAAATTGGAACAATCAACTATAAAGGCCCTATTGACATAAGAATTGACTGCCATGATTTCACCTCTAATTCGGTTACCATTTTTAAACCATTTTGAAGAATCAAGATTATAGTTGGATACTGTCGAGTCAGTAAAAATGATAAGTTGATCTTTAAAGGTGATACCTGTTGTATAATTGAAAATTTTAATAGGGCTCGGTGTAATATCTATGAATAGGCTGTCTTTTTGCCAAAGTTCAATTTTATCTGCAGCGGTTAATACGACAAACTGTGAGTCGTTGCGATTTTTAGAATTCAAAATATTTCTCTTAAGCTTACTTTTGGTTAAACTAAAATTGGTGCCGTCATAAAAAAACATACCCGAAGTTTTGCCTTTATACATAACACTATCAATATCACCAGAAATATGCAGTTTATTGTCAACTAGGTCTAAACCTATAAAGCCGCCATTGTATACTTTTGTATGTGAAATAATTAAACTTGTGTTATCGAAGGTATCCAAACTAAAAAGTTTATTGCGTGCACTTCCAACTGTATAGTACAATTTACTTTTATACACACAAAGTTTTCCGGAATAATACATAGAATCTGCTCCTACGAATTTTGGGTAATTGGGCAGACTGTCCCAATTGGTGCCATTGAATCTTATAATACCTAAAGAGTTGTTGTTACCGGGTCTTTTTACCCCAGTGATGGAGGTAATACGGCCACTGAGATATATTTCGCCTTTGAAAATAGCGATATCGGAAATAGGTCCACTATATTGATTGGCTTGAATGGTTGGTAATTTACTCCAATTAGTGCCGTTCCATTGATGAACAGTCATAGTGAGTTTGGAGTAATTCTCAACTACTATATATAGTTTGCCATCAATAAATTTACTGACACTGATATATTCGCCGAGCCCGCAACCAACACCACCGTTAACGCCACTGCCCAATTGCTTCCATACATAACCAACTTGTGCATGGGTGGTTATAAAAATGCTAGAAATTAGCAATAAAAAGGCTGTTCTTAAAATAGATTTTTTTTTCATATTCGGAAATTTAAAGTTTGTATTTGAGTGAAATATTAAAATGATGGATGTTTACCCCCATATTTTCAGTTTGGTCTGTGAGCGCATTCACTTTTTTGAATACCTGCATTTCGTAACCAATTGAAAGGAAAATTGGACCATTAATTTGTCTGGTAAATGCAATGCTATACTGCATATTATTCATGGAAACGTTAGGCTCGTGTGTGTTGTAACTCCCTTTTATAAGAGATGCATAATTGAATTTTTCAGTTTGTTTTTTTAATACAGTGGTAAGACTACTGCCTGCTTTAATTTGAAAACTATAGCGTGATGTTAGGTTTAAACCATACATTAATTGAAATGGAAAGGCCAAATAATCAATTTTATTCGTAAGGGTTGTTTGTATCTTTTCGGGTGCAATGCTAATGTAACCGGCAATATGTCCATCGATATCATACACGGGTGCTTCAGTTAAAATATAGTTAGTATTTTGTTGTTGCTTCAGGGTTAATTTACTTATTCCCAAACTAATGCCAAATCCTTTAATGAGTGTCTTTTCAAAGGTTAAACCATAATTCAAAGTATAGCTACTTTTTTTTCCATTATTGGCCAAATTGGAATAATTTCTATTGGTTGTTCCATTCTGCATATTGACATCGGATTGCCAGTTTTGAAAACTATTATTCAATTGCAAACCCAATACAAAACCTGTTTTAGGAATGCGCTCAAAAAATGATTTTTTTGGAGGGTTTATTTTTGGAAATACCGGAAGCGATAAATAGCTAATTGTTTCAAGTGATGCAACAGAAGTTGGTGGGATTATTTTTAATTTTCTTATGGGTAAACCGAAATAATTTTCTAATTCAATTGATAAAGTCGTATTGATATTTTGAGGGTCAATTGCCTTTAGGGGAGGTAGATTTACTTTAAATATTTCTGATTTATTATTGGATATTTCAACACATGTCTCTTTTGGTATTTTAGAAGCTTTGATAACGCTATTTTTTTTAACGGTAGTGTGTCCTTTTTTCAATGAATCTGCTTTATTTTCAATAGTGACTATTTGATTTGGTAAATATTTGGGTTGAACAATAGTCGTGTTTTTATCAGGTCTATTGATAGGGTATCGAATAGCAATAAATGCACCCGTTAACAAGATCAATAAAAGAGCTACTTTTTTAAGTCTTCTCAACCAAATTATTTCAATTATTTGGCTCCAAGTATTAATTGGATCCAATTGCAAATTTGTAAAATTATTTTCTATTATGGTATCGAGTAACACCTTGTTATTATTGTGAACGGTTAATCTGTTTAAAAAATCAGCGTAATCACTTCCTTCCGCAACAGAAGTTTGATTCAATAGCTGACTTAAAGCCGTATCGATATGTATAGGCTTATTGAATGCCATTTTCGAATTTTAGTTTTAGGGTTTTCCTTGCTTTAGATAATTGCGATCTACTAGTACTTTCGCTGATATTTAGCAATTCAGAAATTTCGCGGTGCGATTTATTTTCCATAACAAAAAGGTTCAAAATAATTCTATAGCCATCGGGTAATTCTTGAATAGCTAACAATACTTTCTCGATATCATAATTAAGAATATCAGAGGAGACAAAGAGATCTTCTTCTTCTTCCATTACATCTATATCGTGTAACGCACTAAGTGTTTTTTTTATATTCTTGCGATAGTGGTCGATGGCGGTATTAATGGCAATGCGTTTGGCCCAATTTTCAAAGGGTGTTTTAAGATCGAATTTATGGAGGTGCTTATAGATTTTAATATAGCTTTCTTGCAAAATATCCTTGGCCTCATCGGTATTCGAAGCATAGCGTCTGCAAATGGCCATAAGCGCTGGAGCGGTGCTGTTGTAAATGATTTCGAATGCATCACTTTTGCCAAAAATAAATTGCCTAATAGCAACTAGCAAACGGTTGTCCTTGCTTTCAGTATTTTGCGTTATATGTTCGGCACCTATCATTTAATACCCTAAAGACGCAGGTGTAAACAAATGCTGCCTATGGTTTCCTAAAATAAATTGCAATATACTGAATACTATACAATTAAATTTATTTACTAAGGGCGTTTATTAAAAAGGGCAACATTTTAATATTACTTAGAGTATTTCAAGAGGTTTACAATCATACTACCGTAATTAAAATTCCTTGTTTTTATTAAAAATGGGTTTAGTTTTTAAATCGGAATAAAAGAATTAATTTTTAAAAAGTTTAGAATTATATGGCCCAAAGCCGACTATAAACGTTTATAAACGACTCTAACCGACTATAAATATTTAATTACCGATTAAGAGAATGGTTGGCCCCCAATTTTGCTCCATCAAATCACAACAATGAAGTGGTGATACGATAAAAAAATAAATTATATATAAATCATGAAAAGTTTAATCAATTCAGTACGTCTGATGGGCCATGTGGGAGCAACTCCTGAAGTAAAAAGTTTCGACAATGGAAACAAAGTAGCAAAAGTAAAATTGGCTACCAATGAAAAGCAAAAAAATGCAAAAGGCGAAACGGTAGATATCACCTACTGGCACAGTCTAGTATTTTGGGGTAAGCAAGCGGAGCTTATCGAGAAATACATTAGCAAAGGAGAGCGTTTAGCCATCGAAGGCACACTCACCAATCGCAGCTATGAAACCAAAACAGGCGAGAAAAAACAAGTCACCGAAGTGCGTGTTGATACGTTCGAATTCGTCAGCAGAAAAGCACAAACTGCAAATTCTATGAAGGAATCTACAGTGGCCGATGATCTACCATTTTAAAAGATTGGGTTGTTAAAATTGTGTGGTCAAGAGGTGCTCTCAAAAGGAGCGCCTTTTGGCGTTTAAGGAATGTTTAAATTTAGCCACAGATTACACAGAATATAACTAGGAGAGAAATTGAAACCGAATAGGAATGATTAAAACCAGGGGAACTATTGAAGCAGAATAGGTTTGTTCTAAAAAATAATCTGTGTATTCTAAGACTTTTCCAAATTTAAATTGCCAGTACAACAAAATT
>JAQSCZ010000006.1 GCA_029945665.1 bacterium
CTTGTTTTGCATGCACTCCCTAAAGTAAATGTAAAGGATACGGGTGCGTTTTGAGAAAAACTATTGAAAATAAAACACACCAACAAACAAAAGGTAAAAAAATATTTAACCCTGTTTTGGTTGACCCCGATTTTTTTCTCAAAGAGCATCGGTTGATGGTAAGTAGTATTAAATTTCATAGTGTTGTAGTGTTTTAGTTTTTTACTGATGTTAAACTGACTTAATCCGTCTTAAAAATTTCAACAATTCTCAAAGCGATGTCATTTTTGTTATTTAACATAATTCAAAATAAGTTCATTCAAATTCGTTAAAACAAATAAGATAACCGAAGGTGTTCAAAATGGATGCGAACGGGAAAAAAAAGAACTGAACCGGAGTGTCTTTTTACTGTAGAAATAATGTATTAAGCTTAATATACTAGAGAGTATTTTATACTAATAAAAATAGACATAGTTTTCAATAATTTACCAAAAAATACGCAATACAAAACTCAATAAAACCCTTTTGTCAGCAACAATATTAAGCTAATTAATGCATTGCAAAAAAAACATACCAATTGGTATGTTTTACTAAAATAAACTACTAATAATTGAAAATTAAAATCTATCTTTACACAATCTAAAACAAATATTTTCTATTTGTAATTATTTGCAAAAAATCAAAGTGAATATATCCTAATATTTTATGTGAATTATATAAAAACAAGTGATAAAAATGTAAAAAAAGTAGATAAAAAAGGACCATTAGTGCACAGTATTAAGGCGACAAAATTCACAATATTATTTGGGAATAATTAAATGAAAAAGCACTTATTTATAGCAAAACTTTACGTTCATTAGCCGTCCAAATTTATCTATATCGAAATAGGCAGTAATCAAAAGGAGATTAAAGCACAGAGGCTACAAGCGCTCTTACAGCTTCCACCCCAGTTATTTGAACCGTTTCATTAAAAAGCGAATTCATTACTCCTTGATTACTAGCTTGAGTTATTTTACAAGTTGAATGCAATGCATTGCAATTCGTGTATTTTATAATTTGCTTGGCATTTGAAGCTGTTACACCAGCTCCTGGCATAATATCGATCAAATGCCCAATGTCATCCTGCATTTGCTTTAATTTTACCAAACCATCTGATACATTTTGTGCACCCCCACTGCTTAAGATTCTCTCAAATCCTAAATCCGCAACAGCATGTGCCGCATTTATTATATTTGAGCTTCGGTCGATGGCCCGGTGAAAAGTAGCCTTTCCTCCCCAAGCATTTAATAATAATTGATTAATCGATTTGTCAACTTCGCCCGATTTATTTAAACACCCAAACACAATTCCTGCCACTTTTGCAAGTTTACAAATTTCAATATCATGTAGCATCATATCTATTTCAATGGAAGTATAACAAAAATCACCGCCTCTTGGTCGAATCATTACAAATACTGGAAGTGGTAATTGATTTACCAAATGGATCATCCCCGCAGAAGGCGTACAACCACCCTCGCTTATATTTTCAAATAGTTCAATGCGATGGGCCCCTCCTGTAAAAGCATTCAAGGCAGATTGATACCCATTGCATGCAACTTCTATGGCTATCATGGTAAAATAAATTTCGATTTTACTTGTTGTGTGGCCGTTCCAACTTGTGTTACACCATAATCGAACCCATCATGCAATGCATAACCACCATGCTCTCCTTTTTTATTAATAGCAATAAAACCCACTTGAATATCCTTCGTATCGCGTGGCGTTTTAGCCCTAATGCGTTCAACAGCTTTTTTACAAGCTTGCTCAGGAGAATACCCTTGTCGCATAAATTCTACCACTAAAAAACTACCGCATATTCTAATTACTTCTTCGCCATGACCAGTAGCAGTTGCTGCTCCAACTTCATTATCGACATATAAACCAGCACCAATTATAGGAGAATCGCCTACTCTACCACGCATTTTAAAACCCATGCCACTGGTTGTGCAAGCACCACTTAAATTACCCTCTATATCCATAGCAATCATGCCAATGGTATAATGATTAAATTCTCCAGATTTCATAGGGTCTGGCATTTGACTCCCACCTTTCTTTTCAATATTCAATATTGGTTTATACTCGCTTTTTTTCAACCATTCGTCATATGCCTTTTGCGCGTGACTGCTCAATATGGTGCTTTCTAAAACAGCCCCTTGGGATACGGCAAATTCTTGTGCACCCAAACCTACCAGCATCACATGTGGTGTTTTTTCCATTACCAAACGTGCAATGTGAATAGGACTTTTAATCCGTTCCAAAGCTGCAACAGCGCCAATCTCATATTGGTGGTTCATAATACTGGCATCTAAGGTTACATGGCCTTCTCTATCTGGATTGGCACCCAAACCGACACAACAATTATTGATATCATTTTCTGAGACTTGCACCCCTGCTTCTACCGCATCAAGGGCAGTGCCTTTAGCTTCCAATATTTTCCACGCCTCCACATTGGCTAATACAGATTGGTTATACCAAGTACTTAACACAATTGGACCTTTATTTTTATTGAATGTTGATGAAAGTACTTTATTTTCAATACTCGCAACTAATGTACCCACGCCAATTAGTTTTAATAAATCTCTACGTTGCATATTATTTAATTTTATCTAACACAATAATAGCATTTAATTAGTCGAAATAAATAACCCTAATTCTTATTGAAAATATATTTAAGATCTTAGTCTTAATTCTAGCGTAAAAATTGTTCAATTAATTATTCTTCATGGTACACTTTTAGATTAAATTTTCACTTAATTATCAGTCAGTAATTAACTCATTATTTCGAACAAATTACAACATATCACCAGCGGATTCAAAACTCAATTTAACTTCTCTTTGCTGAAATTTAATTTATTAATCAAATACTTCTTTTTAGTCTTGAAAGATTACAATTATGATTAATTGCTTGTCTTCAATTTCTAATTTTCAAAGTAGTACGAAGAAGGCACAAGAATTTAGCACAGCCTAAGAATCTGTTCAAATTCAAATAATAAAAATTCTAAAACTGTCTATTTTCAGACACCCAAGCTTTTATATATCCAGCAATTTCTTTGGTATCTGTGCCCGGTGGGAACAACTTAGCGACACCTTGTGCATTAAGTGTTAGCATATCATCGTCGGGTATAATACCTCCACCAATTAACAATACATTTTGCAACTCTTTCTCTTTCATTTTGTCAATTACCTTAGGAAATACTGTATTGTGTGCTCCAGATAAAATACTAATTCCTATAACATCCACATCTTCTTGCAAGGCAGCATTCACAACCATCTCCGGGGTTTGCCTAAGCCCTGTATAAATAACTTCCATACCAGCATCTCGCAATGCAGTGGCTATTACTTTGGCGCCTCTATCATGACCATCAAGTCCAACTTTGGCTATCAACACCCTGATGGGTCTATTTAATTCTGACATTATTTTATGCGTTTAAGTTTAAATGCTTTGCGTTTTTTTAAATGTTTCTCGCAGTATTTTTTAAATGGCTCGTTGTCCATTATGTATTCACCACTTTCATTACCTGTCGCTTTAATATATTTCTCCATTTTCTTTTGTAGTTTACCTTGCGACAAGCTGAAAATATACAAGGCATCTGCTTTTACCAAAATTGGAAAAGTCCACCATGAAATAATACCATTATCATTGTGTCTGATATTGAAAAAATAAAAATCACCTAGATGCGTTAAGGTAGTTGTATCAGATAACTGCATTAATTTACCAAAAACCTTATCACTTGAAATGGTTTTGGTTTCAGTAATTTTAAGTATAAATGTATCATTCCCACTCTTATGTTTGTCTATAGACATAAAATCACCTTGCATCTCTGAAGGAAATGAAGATCTTGGCGAACCTGGTTGCATTGTAAAAGTACTCAAGCGACAACTCGCGCTCAACACAATTAAAACAACAATCGCGAAAAATTTCATGGCTTTCATTTTACAATTATAATAAATTATGCGCTAAGTGCAATTTGTTTAATGGCTGTATGAATTCGTAATATGCTATTTTCAACACCAATTAAATGCAACATTTCGAAAATTGGAGGCCCGCCACCTTCACCACTTAATGCAAGTCGCAAGGGCTGCATAGCACTGCCTGCTCCTACCCCAATTGTTTCACCCACATTTTTAAATAAGCTTTCCAATTCCAATGCCGTTGCCTCCTTATTCTGTTCTAAAACATCGGCAAAAGCCTTGAGATACTGGATGGCTTGAACCGTCCATTTCTTAGCGCTTACTTGCGCATCGTACGCTTTTGGAGCTTCGAAAAAGTAGATTGATTTGTTTATAATCTCATTTTTAAAAGTTATTTTTTCTTTAATTAGGCCAACCACTTTTTCTAAATATCCTGGTGTTGCATGATAGCCCTTTGCTATTAATTCGGGCATAATGCTTTCCGCAATTTCAGCATCGGATTTCAACATTAATTGTTGGTGATTAAACCACTTTGCTTTTTCAGGATCGAACTTCGCACCATTCTTACTTATTTTTTCAATTGTAAATAATTCAATCAATTCTTTTTCCGAGAATATCTCACGGTTATCCGAAGTGTGCCAACCCAATAAGGCCAACATATTCATAACACCTTCTGGCTCGTAACCTTTTTCTCTATAACCACTACTTATGTCGCCGGTTGCAGGGTCTTGCCATTGCAGAGGGAACACAGGAAATCCTAAACGATCGCCATCTCTTTTGCTTAATTTACCATTACCATCGGGTTTTAATATCAAGGGCAAGTGTGCAAATTTTGGCATTACTTCTTCCCAACCGAAATATTTATAAAGCATGACGTGCAATGGGGCGGAAGGCAACCACTCCTCGCCTCTTATTACATGGGTAATTTTCATCATGTAATCATCTACCACATTGGCTAAATGATATGTTGGCATTCCGTCACTTTTAAATAAAACTTTATCATCCATTGCAGAGGTTTGAACCACTACCCAACCTCGAATTAAATCATGAAAACGCACTTCTTCTTTTCTAGGCAATTTGATTCGGATGACATAAGGTTCGCCAGCATCTATTTTTTGTTTCACATCATCTTCGGAGAGGGTCAATGAATTTTTCATATTCATTCTGCTAACGGCATCGTATTGAGGAGCCATACCACCAGCTTTCAACTTTTCACGCATTGCATCTAAATCTTCGGTAGTATCGAACGCATAATAAGCATGTCCGCTACTCAACAATTGGTCGGCATATTGGCGATAATTGGCTTTTCTATCACTTTGTCTGTAAGGCGCATAAGGACCGCCCACATGGGTTCCTTCATCGAATCCAATGCCTACCCATTTTAAAGCTTCTACAATATAATCTTCGGCACCAGGCACAAATCGGCCTTGATCTGTATCTTCAATTCTTAGTATCATGGTACCACCTTGTTGTTTGGCAAACAAATAATTGAATAAGGCTGTGCGCACACCGCCAATGTGCAGGGGTCCTGTTGGACTTGGGGCAAATCTGACTCTTACTTTCGACATAAAGGTGCAAAAATAAAGAATTAAAATTTATTAATATTCCTAATTGTTTTTTTATGGCATTAATCATACTTCCTGGTGATTATTTGACAACGAATTGTCACACTTAGCTTGTCGATGTGTGATAAAGACTTGTCACACTGTCCCGATAGCTAGAGTAGTTGATGTGTGATGAGTTGAGCTAGAAATTCTTTTGCATTAGAATATGCTTGGCTGCTAGTTAAAGAGAAACTATTATTGTTATTTTGTAAATCAATGTAAATTAATTTGAATGTCCGTAATCATCCATAATTGATAAAAAAGTGTTATTTTTG
>JAQSCZ010000007.1 GCA_029945665.1 bacterium
GAACTTTTCCTTTTTCTAAAAGGGACTGCAAAGGTAAGATTAGTTTTCACATTTCCAAAGATTATTTAAAAAACTTTTAAAGTTTAAAAAATGATGCTTGTTTGTGTCTGCTCTTGGTTTGTAAGTCCTTTTTAAAGGGGGTGCAAAAGTAAGTAAAGTTTTTACATTACCAAATAAACTTTGAAATAAATAGAAATTATCATTCAATAAATCAAAGGAAACCATTGCGCTGCAACAATACTCTTTCTAAAAAAAACTGGATACTAATTTTTAATTTTATAAAAATTACCCTGCAATACATGTGGTGTAATTAAAGAATTAGAGAAAATTTTAAGAGAATGAACAATTAAACGACTATAAAAACCCCTAATCTAAATTCAGATTCCACCATTCTGTTAATATTAAATTCACAATGCTCATATTAACTTAACACCTATCCGCCCAAAATTAATGGATAAGTGATTATATTTATACCATTGTGCGAAATTCAATCTTTTTCTGTGAGCAGGAAAACAAAGAATATAATATGACCATTATTGATCCAATATACCTCCACAATGATTGGGGACAGCCTAGTGAAAATAAATAATGCCGCTTTCTCTATTCAAGGAGTCAATATACCTAACCCACTTCTAAAAGTTTATTTATCTTTTTAACAAATATTAGACAGATTATTTATCTACATACTTTTATTTATGCAGATAATTATATAATTTCGCATGCAACGTTAGTAAACGTATTTAATCACAAAGGGTATACAAGTAGCTTGAATTGAAAAAGGGACATTGATAATTCGTCTTGCTGTATGGAAAATTGATTCGGATCCTTTTTCAAATCAAGTCATCAAAGTATATTCAGCGTGTAGATGGTTTTATAACAATATTCGGTTAACATACCTCCAATTTTCTCCTAATGAATTCGGTTCTTCGCATAAGAAACTTAACTAGGGGATTAATTGGAGGAACCGGATAAAGTCTATTACAAGTAATGAAATAACAAACCATCAAAGGATTTGTTTGGATGGTATTTATAATGAACACCCAGACCTATTTAAAGTGAATTAGCCTTCGCTATTTAAAAAGTAGGCCGTTTCGTCTTTAATAACACATAAAACAATATTGCTGTGGTATTGACCGATATTAGGAATATCTGCCAATTTATTCGTGATAAATTTATTGTACGACTCGATATCATGCGCTGCAATTTTAACCATATAATCGTATACCCCCGAAAGCCCCATTACTTCCATTACTTCTGGGAATTTGGCAATTGTTTTTTCGAAATTTAGTAGCGCAGTTTTCGATTGTTCTTTGAGGGTAATATTGCAATAAGCAAATAACTTTATTCCAATTTTTGAAGGATCGAGAATCGTAACGCGACTTTTAATAATGCCTGCCTCCTCCATAATACGTATTCTTTCGTAGGTAGGACTGTAGGTTAATCCAATTTTTATTGCAATATCCTTGTAAGAAACCGTACAATCTTTTTGCAAAATATTTAAAATTTTTATGTCTATTTGATCCATAACTTAAGGTTGATTGAGGAAACAAATATCCTTTAACTACTCATCACACTGCCGCAATTAATGTCCATTACCTGACCAGTAATTGCAGTTTGCTTTAAGAGATAATGCACTAAGTCGGCAATTTCTTCTGGCTCGGCCATACGCCCCAATGGCACACTTTGCATGGCAATTTTATGAAATTCTTCGTACTCCAAACCAAGCCCTTTAGCAATACCTTCCATGCCTTCCTTGGCCATGGTAGTGTTTACCCAACCAGGACTTATTGCATTCACTAAAATATTGTCATCGGCCAATTCCATGGCCCAGCTGCGCATTAGGCCTAATAAACCTGCTTTAGAAGCACAATAGGCTGTATAGTGTTTAACTCCCAAACGGGCCAAAACACTAGAGGTTAAAAGGATGTGTTTGTTAGGGCTTTTACTCTCTTTTAATTGAGGTAAAAATGAATTCACAAACCAATAGGTACCGCTTAGATTGGTATCAATAATTTCGTTCCAGCGATCACCTTCACCATAGTGGTTCTCTCCTCCTACCCCTGCATTCGCTATAATACCATCGATGTGCATACCACTAAGGATATTTGAAACTTCATCACAATTATCCTTTTTTCTTATATCAGTTGCTACTACCAAATGATTACCCTTGGGTAACAATTTAAGTGTCTCTTCAAGTTTTACTTCATTTCTTCCAGCAAGCACAATACCTGCACCTTCATTGGCTAATTTAATTGCAATAGCGCGTCCTATCCCACTGCCTGCACCGCTTAAGATATACCGTTTGTCTTTCATATTATGTATGCAATATAATGGAATATATTAAAGTGTAAATAAAATATTGAAGTTTTTTGACAAACCCGCTCAATGCATCTGCCATAATAAGTTCAAGGCCCTTGAACTCATTAGAGCTCCTATAAAATAAACTATTACAACTATCGATTCTATCTATCCAAAAACGTTAATTGATACTGCATTAAATTGTCAATTGGTTTCTTAATAATTGTTTCGATATGCACACCATACTCGGCAGCAACAGACAATAAATATTCTTTAAAAACAAAGGCAACTGAACCCACAAAATTGACTGGTAATGTTTGATAATTTTCATACTTTACAATATGTGTTTTAAAAAACACATGAAAACATTCCTTCACCAAATCCTGCATAAAGGGATGTGCAATGCGATCCTGAATAAAACGAGAGTAACTTGCCAAATACATATTGGCGCCTGCTTTACCGTATATATTTTCTACAATATTGGTTTTATTAATCCCCATTTCATCTATATCAGCTCTTATCTCCAAAGGCATTTCATTGTATAAAAACTTCCTCAATAAGGTCTTTCCTAAGTGACTGCCACTTCCATCATCTCCGAGGATATAGCCCATGCCAAAAACTGGAATTTGCGGAACGATTGCTTGACCATCCCAAAGACAAACATTACTTCCTGTACCAAGTATACATGCGATCCCTTCTTTATTACCACAGGTGGCAATCGCGCTGCCTTTAATATCGTGGTCGACATGGTTTTCTGAATTTGGGAATACTTGATCTAAGGCACTCTGAACCCTAGCAATTTCAGCCACGCTCCTGCAACCTGCCCCATAAAAAAATATTTTGGAAACGGTAGATTGTTCATTCTTAACAAAGGTTTTATTTAATTCTTTGATTATAACCTCTTGTGTACAAAAGGTTGGATTAAGACCGATACTTTCTAGTCTTATATTAACTTCGCTACCATTCGACAAAAACCAATCTGTTTTTGAGCTTCCACTGTCTGCTACTAAAATCATAATTGCAATAATAAGTTAATTTATTAATGCTTTTAAACGCTATTTTTATGGCACTAATTACACTGCATGGTGGTGATTTGTTGCTAAGGCAATTATTTTAGTTGAATCAATGAATTTTCGCTTTGATGATTTAAGAATGTTTGATCACTGAATTCATCGAAGGATGATAACAAGACTGTGTATATGTCAGACACTGAACTAAAAATCTGCTTTATTTACACCCATCCCGAATAATGCGAAATCGTATTTAACAGGATCAATTGCATCGAAAGTTTTTAATTTATTGGTTAACAAGACAGCAGTTTTCCAGTCACTTTTAGGCTTGCTTAACAAACCTATTTCAGTTGCTACTCTTATAACATGTAAATCTAATGGGCATATAAGTTGACTAGGCTTGATTTTTTTCCAAAGTCCGAAATCGACACCCTTATTATCAGACCTTACCATCCATCTTAAAAACATATTGATACGTTTGCAAGCACTTCCTGCTGCTGGATGAGCGATGTGTTTGGTTGTTCTTTTTATAAATGCTTCAGAATTTTCATATAGATTTCTGAAACCATTTAAAGCATTTTCTACAGTTTTATCCTTGGCTCCTAAATGATTTGCAAAGGCTGGCTCCATTGTATTGTATTGATTATAAATGATTTTTAGAAATGCAATCATAGAAAGCAAATCCGTGTCATTAAAAGTGCGATGTACAAATTTTTCGCATCGTTTCAAATCAGAGTCGCTGTGATTTAGAATAAAATCGTGCGGTTCGCCATCCATTATTTCAATGAGCTTTTTGCAATTATTTATAATCGTAATTCGCTGTCCCCATGCCAAGACAGCCGCAAAAAAACCCATAATTTCAATGTCCTGTTGTTTCGAAAACAAATGCGGAATTTGAACAGGATCATTGTCTATAAATCCTACTTGATTGTATGCTTCATAGAAATGATCGAGTGTGCCTTTAATCGTCTTTTTTGATTTAATCACCAAGCTCATTACTAGGGGGCATAAACGGGTAATTGGGTATTAATACCAACGATGTTAAAATACCTCCTTTGACCGTTTCTATACCGAATAACAACCCCCGATTTGGATGCTATTGGAACAGCGGCTAACGGACTGCTGCTAAATACAAGTCCCGTATTATTATTGCCATTGTCACTTGCTTGAACAATAGAAAAAGTAAGGTGTAACAATTGTCCTCGTTTCAATTTTATATTTTGCATATTGGCCGATGTGTCGCTAATAATTGTTAGTCGATCCATGCGCCCTTCGGCAAATGCTGAATCGCCAATAAAAGTAAAGCTTCTTTGCACTTTAAGTGTTATTTTATACTGTGTAATTGTGGGACTTCCTGCAGCACCGCCCATCATCACCATTTTTGTAGCACTTATTAATTTAAAATCACAAGTCTTTTGCTTGGCGTTAAAAGCGCATAGCACAAAAGAAATAGACAAGAAAAAAATGGTCTTAAATTGTTTCGACATAATAAAATAAAAGCAAAGGTAATACCAAATTAATGGTGATAGCCTGTATTTTTCACAATAGTAAATGCTCTAAAAATTTGTTCCGCCAATATTACTCTCACCATTTGGTGATTAAAGGTCATGGCCGACAGGGAGATACTTTCCCCTTTTTGTTTAATAGATGGATGTAACCCATAGGAACCACCAATTATAAATACAAGTTTAGAGAACTCTGTTGATTTTCTTCCGAGGTAAGTAGCAAACTCCACTGAATTCATTTGTTTACCAACTTCATCCAAAAAAAACAAGGCAGCTTTGGCTGGTAAGGCCGAACTAATTAATTCAGCTTCGGCTTCTTTTAATTTATCAATTGGTAGTTTATTGCTATTCTTAACATCGGGTAACTCTATCCATTCAATTTTACCATGCTTTAATAAAAGTGTAGAATACTTTTCTATCCCTTGTTTCACATAGGCCTCGTTGGTTTTACCAATGCTGATGATGGTTATCGTTAGCATTTTTCAGAAATGAGGAATTACAGAAATGAGTTAAGAGAGGTTAAAAGAATCCTAATTATTTCCTCCTAGAATAGACAATAACTCATCTAATTTAGGTGTTAAAATAATTTCAGTTCTTCTATTTTTTGCTCTGGCTTCAGGCGTATTCGCGGTGTCTATTGGAAAATTCTCGCCTCTACCTGCGGAAGTTATTCTTTTAGGATCTACTGCACCTTGAGTTGTTAAAATACGCGTAATCGAAGTCGCTCTTAACACACTTAAATCGAGATTATCTTTAATACTTGGATTACCTTTCATTGGCACATTGTCTGTATGGCCTTCTACCAATATTGTTACATCTGCATTTTGGTTCAATGCTTTGGATAATTCCAACAAGGCACTTACGCCTTTAGGATCAACGGTTGTGCTACCGGAATTAAACAATAATTTTTCATCCATGCTTACATATACTTTACCATTGCGAGTTTCAACAGTCAATCCTTGATTTTTAAAACCAAGCAAAGCATTTTGTATTTTCTCTTTTAACGCTCTTACAGCACTGTCTTTTGCTTTTAGAATAGATTCAAGTTCCGCAACTCTTGCCTCTCTCTTTTTAAGATTTTCGGCTGTTAATGTTAAATCGGCACTAAGGTCTCTGTTTTTATTTTGCGACTCCATTAATTTAGCTTCCTTATCATTTAGCTCAATTTCTTTTTGTTTTAGAGCCTCATTTTTTGCATTTAAATCATTGGATAATTTTTCGTTTTCATAACGGTTGTTATTAATAATTTTTTGAGAAAGCGTTTCTGATTGCGCGTAAAGTGTTTTAGTTTTTTCAAGTTCCGTAAAACATTCCAATGAGTCAGTTCTGAGTTCAACGATTTTTACTCGGAGTTTACTATTAATATCGTTGCAATTATTTAAATTTGTTTGAGCAAACACCAAATTATTATCACAATCTGTTTTAGATTTTTGGCAGGCATCGTATTTTAACTGTAAATCATCTAATTTTCTTTGCGGCACGCAAGCACAAAGCAAAATACTGAGAGCAACTGATTTGAAGGACATGTTTTTCATACCTTCAAAAGTAAGTCGAATAAAATAAAGAAGTGAATTGAATTTTAAACAGAAGGCAGAGGTTGTACTATAAATGAAACAACTTGCATGCTTTAATTTCTACCAATATAGAATACCCTTGAAATATTAAATCCAAAATGGACTTGACCTTTGGCCCAGCTATTGGTTGTTTCGGTAATAAAACCCTTTTCATTCATCCCAGTACTATTTGTAAAATGCAATTGAAACACGTGTCCACCAGTTTCAATATCGAAACCTAAGGACAGTGAATTATGGTATAAATAAGGTGAAATTTGATTCGGCAACACATAAAAATATTCCCCTGTTAGCGCTAGTTTACGTGTTAGTTTAAATCGACCAGATACACCCATGCTTAAAACTGTATTCTTATATTTCATTGAATCAATAAAATTGCGATGCACAATGGTTGGCATTAATTGAATAGATAATTTCTCGTTGAATTTCTTAGCCACCAATAATTGATGGGTATAGTATAAACGATGTGTGAAATAATAAGGATCGTAACTCGGGTTGGTATTCTTCAATGTTTGGATCGCCATGTTACCGACATAAACGATACTTAATGGCCGATGCTTATCTCCTTTAGCCTGTCTCATCATTTTATACTTGATTGTACCATCGTATACTTTATTTACAGAACTTCTACCCACTTCAATATTTAATAGGTCGGACAATCCGAAAGTAAAACTCATTCTTTGATAGGCTTGATCCATACCGTATAAGTTATATGCTCCTGTATTAAGCGTGCCAAAACGGTGAGATATTCGGTAATCCATGTTGGCTTTACCTAACATTTCTATACTTTGAGAATTTATAACGCGGGTACCTTTGAAGGTATTTTGCTCAAAATCTGGTCCTTCGTCGATACTTAACCCATCGAGCAAACTACTCGTATCTGCTTGGTATCCGGGTGTGTCAGAAATTTGGACAGGAAATAATTTGGTGGTATCTGTTTGGGCATTTAAACTGACCCATAAAAAACTAAGTATAACGGTAGCGCTTATTTTCATTTTTTCTTATAATCCATTATTATATCTACATCCATTTCATCTGAAATTTTACCGACTGCAGTGGCTGGAATTTTAAAATTATAATCACTTGGTTTTACTTTGATCTTTGTTGTTGCTGTTGCATTGTTTCCTTTCACAACGATGCTAGCCGTGCCTGTAATATCTTTGGTCACATTTTTAATGGTCATTTTACCCGTATAATTTACATTATAAGTGCCATCTTTGGCAAAATTCACTTTGGAAATATCCGTAATTGTTCCTTTAAAACCAGCTTTCGGAAACAGACTACTCTCGGCATAACTTTCATTGAAATGTTGCTCCATTAAATCGTTTGGAAAGTCGAAACCTTTCATTAACATCGTGAATTCCATAATACCAGTTTTACTATCAAGTACACTCACAACTTTTCGGTTTTCCGCCTTAATATCTTCAAGAGTTGTGTGTGAAAAGAATTTTACAATACCGGTTTTGGTGATGTATTGTTGTGCTTTGCTGCTTAAAATGCTACTTACAAAAAGTAGCGTTATAAATATTTTGTTTTTCATTTGATTTGCTATTTTATTAGAGATGATATTACAATTATTCTGCCAATTTGCAACGGTCGAGTTGAACATCTATTAAAATACCATTACAATATCCAACTAGATTTATCAGACTTCCGTTCTTTAAGCTTTTAATCTTTTCGTTATCCTTGATATCCATTTCGCATATTACAGCTCCACTACTATCTTCCGAGCTAAGTGTCACTGTATATCGCCCTTGATTTAATTCGACATTTTGAACACTTCCGCTAACACTTATAACGCTATCTAAATACATTGTATTGGCACTATCTTCGTATTGATTGTAAAAAGAGAACAATTTTTTAGCTGTTATATTTATTTTATCTTCACTTTTCAAAGGGTCTTTATGACCTTCTGTAAAGAAGGCAAATTTAACAACTATCAGAGCAGCTATTGCTATGACAATTATCAGTAAAAGGAACAAGGCAATTTTCTTTTTCATGTTTAGTTATTCTTAGCTCCTCTGTTAATCCAAGCTTGCACTTTATTGATATCACAATCGTTAATTTTACCAGAAGCAGGCATGTTCCTAGAACCACCAGCAGTCCATCGCAAAGCATTAATTAATTTGTTATTAGGAACAGTTAAAATTGTATTGGCGTAGTCGTTTAATTGAATAGCACCATTTGGATTGGCTGCGGTGTGGCAACCAGCATCTAAACAATTTTTTGAAAGAATAGGTGCAATAGTGGAAGCATAAGAAACAGTGGTTGTATCACAAACTCCAATGGTTGGATACAATTTGTCTGATTTGTCTTTGTAGCAGCCAAATAACATGAATGACATTAAAAACAAGTTGGCGAAGATTATAGATTTAGTATTCATTTGTAAAAATTACATTTATATATATAGTTGTTATTTAATAAAATGCTGAATTTTTAGCATAATATTATAAAGAGCAAATATCGGAATTTAAAAGACAATATACTGCAACATTTGTTGCACCAATTATCATTAATTCGTAAAATTATTAAACGAAGGTTGGTAATTGTAGAATCAATAATTATTGATTGATAGGATTCTGATAAGAATCATGTTTACCGATGGCGTTTTTATAAGCACCAAGATTGAGAACTAGGTAAATAAATAAAGGTGACGAAATTATCCACCACGACCAATTAATCGCAATTACACTTCCAGATATTTTAAAACCAAGTAAAATTAGAAATACCATCAGTAAAAACCCTAGTATATCCTTGTTTAAATTTGTGTTGCGCATTTTAAAGTGAGATTGTGTTAATGCAATAGTATAAAGTTCTTGTTAGGTTTCAAAATGCAAAAATACTGAGCCGGATTAATTCCATGCTGAACGGGCATAAAAAAACCTCATTTATGAGGTTTAAATATTTAATAATGTAGTTATTGCAGGTTAGCCAAAACTTAAAATCAGGATCTTTAAAACTGCGATCTTTTACGAAAATCCAGAGCATTTTCCTCAATTCTATTTTGAGGATTTGATATTTGTCTATTGAATTTTTGTATTACTGAAATACAATAAAAGATACCACTTAATGCTGCATAAATCCATACTGGTGAAAATACCCACCACCACGACCAATCAACTGCGATAATACTTCCAGCGAGTTTAAATCCAACCAAAACTAAGCAAATTAATGCTGAGAATCCTACGATATCGTTGTTTTTTTCTTGTAGTGGCATATTAGAATTAATTTTAAATTAATAAATAAGTTATATAGTTACTTACAATAGTATGTGACTTTGGTGAGAAAACATTGTTCAAAAAAGCTGAACGGGAATTTTTTATATCTGAACGGGAACAAAAAACCCCGACCTAGGCCGGGGTTCTTATCAAATAACTGATTTTAAATTAGTTAACCAACTTCAACTCTTCAATAATATTAGTTGCTCCACCAAATTTTTCTATCAACCACAATAAATAACGGACATCTAAGCAGATTGTTCTTTGTTTGGCTTTATCGTAGCTAATATTGCCACTCATTGCTTCCCAGTTGCCATCGAAAGCTAATCCAATTAATCTACCTTGACCATCCAAAACACCACTGCCACTATTACCACCAGTGATATCATTGTTAGTTAAGAAACACACTGGTAACTTCCCTGTTTTATCGGCATACTGACCATAGTCTTTAGCTTTGTTTAACTCAATTAATTTAGCTGGCACATCGAATTCAACATTGTCCTTATAAAGTGCATTTTTCTGAACCACTTCATCTAAATAAGTAATCAATGGAAATTTCATATACGATTCCACCTGACCATAAGTTAAGCGAATTGAAGAGTTCGCATCTGGATAATACTTAGTTTTCGGATTCATCAATATTAAACCTTTAATGTATAAGCGACCCAATTCTACTATTTGAGCACTAAATTCATCTACTTTCGGTTTGAAGTTCGCATTGTAATGATCTTTAAATGCCTTTAAATGCAAGTACAAAGGGTCGTTTTGCAATATGCTTAATCTTGGATTTTGCAACCAAGCTTTGGTCATCGCTTTATCAGTAAACATACTCGCATTAAAAACATAATTTGTGTAAAGTTTAATAGCATTTACAGGATTTGACGGATCGTATTTTGCAATAATATCTTTCATTAATTGAGGTTGCATATCTAAAGCAACCGATTGGTAGTAGTACACCAAAGAACTATCAAAAATCCTTTTATCGGCCCTGACAATTTGCACATCATAAGGCATTTCATCAATTGCTTCGGTTACATTTTTTGCCATATTAGCAATGCCCACAGAATCATTTTTTGTTAAACTAGGCTCTAATAACATACACATATTTGCAAATTTTGCTGCAAACGGAGACAAGATACCTTCGTTCAAAAATATTCTTTGAGCAGCGTATGGCTTATAAGCTGCAAATACTTTTTCAACATTCGGCAATACATCTTTGAATTCAGCATTGTTTGCAGCCCATTTAGCAAAAGCAGTTTCTTGTGCTTTTTTAATTTCGTATACTTTATTGTTTTTTAATTGCTCACTTTCACCTCTAAAAAATTTCCAATAATTAGCAATACTTGCTTTGTCAGAAGATAATTTCAAACGGATATCAACACTTCTATCCATTTCAACTATCCATGCATTTAATTTAATATCTCTTAATTTCACAATCGCCGGATCTACTATATCTGTTGCTATCTGTACACCTTGCGAAAATTCGTAACGGTTAGTTCTACCTGGGAAACCCATGATCATGGCATAGTCGCCTTTTTTAACACCTGCGGTGGTTACTTGTATATGTTTCTTTGGCGTATAAGGCACATTTTCCAAACTGTATTTTGAAGGTAAATTTTCTTTGTTACTATAAACTCTGAAAACACTAAAGTCGCCGGTGTGACGAGGCCACATCCAATTGTCAGTTTCACCACCAAATTTACCAATGTTTTGTGGAGGTGTTCCAACCAATCTTACATCAGTGAATTTTTCGAATATAAATAAGTAATAAGCATTGCCTTTAAACATTTCGCGGCACTGTGCTTCATAATGTGTTCCTTTAGAGGCTCTATCTGCAATATTTTTATAAATACGCGGTAAATTGGCACTTCTTTGTTTTACATCCATGCCTTTAATAGAATCAAAAACCTCGTTGGTGATATCATCTATTCTGTTTACCAAAGCAAAAGTAACACCAGGAGCGGGTCTTTCTTCTGCCATAGATTTAGCCCAAAAGCCGTTGTCAAGAATATTGTCCTGAGGAGTGCTTAAGGTTGCTATGGCATCATAACCGCAGTGATGGTTTGTAAATACCAGGCCTTTATCAGAAACCAATTCACTTGTGCAACCATTGGAGAACCAACCGATCCCATCTTTCAAGCTAGAGTTATTGACACTGTATAATTGTTCGGGGGTTAATCTTAAACCCTTTGACTGCATGTCCTTGTAATTCATCTTTTCTAATAAAGATAGTAACCACATGCCTTCGTCTGCTTTTACTGCATTAGAGAATAATACAGTTGCAGAAAGTAATAAAGCGTATATTTTTTTCATACAAATTTTTTGTGGTGCGAATTACCTAAAATAGTTTGGGCTTAACAAATTTTATAACTTTAATCTGTTAAAATTTTAGATAAAAATGCGATTAAGGGCTAATTAGCCTCAAAAAAAAATGCAATCCAACAGAACCATTCGAAGCTATTGCTTCTCTAGTAGTAAATGTTTTTCATAAAACAGCACCGCTTGTCGTGCAAAAGTTACAAAATCACTCCATTGTTCTTTTGGTAAATAATTGGTTGTGTAAATTTTTTCGACATGCAACTTTAGCATTTGACCATCTTGAACAATGGTAGTTTTAAAAACACCTGCAGCGTTTTCGAAATTATTGGCAAAGTCAGATAAATTGAGGGGTTTATATCCTTTAGGCAAATCCACTTCTATGTCCCAATAAATGGCCTTTTGATTGCTGTTATAAACATTGGAAAATCTTTCAGTATTATTATAATTGCTAATTTCAAGTTGTTCAGTAATAAGGCTGCCTAATTTTAGCAAAAGAAAACTTCCCGCCGTGTTATCGATAACATCTGTTGAATTAAATTCGACTTTAAATTTACACACAGCCGATGCATCATCAGGATAGCCATCTCCTTCAATTATTCTAAAACTATCCAATTCGATATCAGGGAAATGATAATCAGAATACAAAAATGCTTTAAAGTTCTCGTCATTACTATCCTTTTTTCGCTGCCTATAACTTGCGTTAATTCTTCTCAATTCTGGTAGAATTACCCCTGAGTCTTTGAACATTTCTGACGAATATAAACTATAACTTACCATTCCGTAACTTTGAGCATAGGTATATAAGGCATCAGGATAAAAATTACCCGATATATTATCGTCTATATTCTCTTTTTGAGAACCCTTGTAAGCATATTCATTTGTGAAATGATAATTATAAATACCATTCGTTTCTTTCATTAACTCAATTTTACTCTCGTAGGTTATGGTGTTATTTTCGTATGTAACCTCAGGATAAATGAGGGTTGTGGATGTGTTTTCTTTATCCTTGGGATTGAATAAAATAACGGTTGTTCCTGCCAAAGAGCCAAACCTCTCATAGATATTACTAGCGGTATATGCACTGGTAATAAAAAGTTCGTTTTTATTATCCTTAATATAAATACCCCAATTAATTTCAGATGGATGCACGATATCCTCCCATTTACCAGTATATTTATGCATGGTTGCCATCATTTTATACGGTTGTTTAATTTTATCACAAAATCTAGCCAACAACACTGCAAAATCCATTTTACCGAACTGCCACGTATTGATTTCATCATTATTACTTAAATAATCATGGAATTTATTCAGCATTTCTAATTTACTGGGTTTATCTTCTCCAAATGTTTTGATAAATGCACTAAAAAATTTATTTAAGGAAACATAGGCATAACCCTTAGGGTCTTTGTTAGTATTGGTATAATATAAATATTTTTGCAAAAATTTAGGATTCAAATAGAATGCAGTTCCCAGTTTGGCTACATCATTATTTTTCACATCTCCAGTTTCAAATTGATACGGATATAAGTTTTGAATATTTGCTTTAACAGTATTTACTAAACTGTATTTCAATACAGGCAAATCAATATATTTATATGAGAAAAGCTCTTCCTTATAGGCCTTGATATATCCAATTCTACATTCAAATAACTTACCTTTTTCTACCTTTGATTCGGTAAACTTATAATCACAATTAACTGCCTTTTGAATTAAATTAATTTCAGTGGGTGTTTCGAATATAGAATAAGAACTTAAAACAGGATATTTTTCCTGTAAAAACTTCAAAAAATCAGGTAATTTTCTATAAATAGAAGGATTTTTAATCACCGCTTCAGTGCTATAAACCCTGCCATTTTCCAATTCTTTAGTTATCGTTGGAGGTGCTGCTGTTGTATAGGAATATTCGTATCTGTAATCTATAATATCTCCAATTTCCAAATCCTCTACCGCCAATTCATCCTCCCCTTCTTTTACGCTAATATTATCTTTTGTTTGGTCATCTTTAAATTCCTTATCTTCATTGATATAAATTGTCTTGATATTTCCGTTGGGCTTTAACTGTGTTATTTGAATTTTTTTAACCCCTTTAGACTTATTCATTGTACTGAATGCTTCTACAGCATAAACATCCTTTAATTTATATTGGGTTCTTAGTACGACCGATATTTTGTAATCAAATTCTTTGAACTTACTTATATAATAGGCTTCAAAATCTTTTACAATAACCACTGACTCTTGCTTTACCGTATCTTGTGTCGTTTCACTAAAGTACTTTTTTTCGTATTCAGATTGGGCATTCAGTTGAATTCCGGCAACCAAAAACAAGCACGTTAACATTGCTATTTTTTTCATACAATTCATTTTTTTAGATTTTAGTTTAGTTCAATGTAAGTGTTATAAAAATCGCTCAATTTTTTGGAATCGGCATTAAAGGTTTTAAACATACTCGCTGGTATATAATCTTGTTTTGTTATTAGTATACAAGTATATTTTAATGTTGTTCCTATTTGTTTTATTTCCAGGTTGAAATTGTAATAATCATTATCAATGTTTACAGGCTGGGGCAAATTACTTGCAATTTCCTTTCCAAGATTTAGGGTTATTTGTTTCCGAATATTTACTTTGGATCCAAAATCATAATCCACTTTGCGAATTGAATCAAAATGATAACCCGAAAAATAATTATCCCATTCGAGATTTACATACTTTTTATTACCCTTTGTAAAAGCATGGTTATCGATGGCCAATTGGTATTTAATATCGGTATTAATATCTCTGTTAGTTAGGTCAGAACTAGTAATATTTTTTGCATTGATGGAGACTTTATCTTTTGTTAAATAATTAAACAAGAATTTTTCTTTTTGTTGTGTTTTTATCAAATTATACGATCTCAAAAAGTCAATTTTACTTTCGCCTTTAAACTGCTTTTGTCCTTCTATAATTAGTGAATTTCCATCGATTGAAACCACTTCGTTTGTGAATTCTTCATTATGTTCAAAACCAAATTCAGGTATTCTTTCTACTGAATAGTTCGGTCCATTTTCGACTATACATCTTCTTCCTTGAATGCGATTCGCGTAGTCGCCCATTGCACAATAGGTTTCGGTAGCATCGAGAAACAAGAATTTATTGTTAATTTTTACTGCGCAAATAGCGTGATTATCGACCGGCAACCCGGGTATATCATAGCTAAAATTGAGATGCCTTGTGCCTATCCAAACTAAACGCGCATCGAAACCCAAAACCTTCAACATATTCTTGGTTAAATTAGCCATGCCTTTACAATCTCCGAATTTTTTCGAAAAAACATTGCTGCACTCATCGGGCCTAAAGCCAGCGATGCCGTCTTCGAAAGCTAAGTAGTGAATATTATCTTGCATCCAATAGAAAACAATGCGAATTTTTTCTTCATCTGATTTTGCATTTTTAACCAAATTCCTCGTGAATTCAGAAAATTTAGCGGTATCATTTTGTAGCGTGCCACTCACTAACTTATACCATCTGTACATGTCATCCGTTGAATTGAAAATATTTTTTTTATTCCCTTCTGTTCCTACGGTTTTATAATGAATGTAAATTAGTGGTTGATTATAACTTGGTCCACGTCCGCCTTTATAATGCTGATAAGGCTTTAAATTCTTAAATGTATAAACAACAAATTTGGATTTCTTGCTATTGCCATTTTTAGAGTCATCGTCATCATCATCTGATTTACCGACTTCTTCTATTTCTTCTTTTTTATAGTCGAGTCCTTCAAAATTCATCTCAATAAGATCTAAATCTAGCCAGTCTGGTTTACTTATTTTAATTACTTTTTTCTCGGTATAATGGTCTTCTAAAATATAAATTTGGCTATTAAACTTAGCATCTCTGCAACTTTCTAAATAGCGTGCATTGACTCTAGTACCTCTGATAGGCAAGCTCATATCATAGACAAGATAACGCGAATCGGTTTTAAAATAATCGCTACTAGAACTCTTCTCTTTATTTTTAACTAGATCTACTTTTTGATCATTGATTTTAAACTTAAAGTTTTTTGCATTGGTCATAGAATTATAGTAGACATAAAATGGCTCGCTTACATAATCTTTGAGGGTGGTGTATTCATATTCAAATTTTGTTGAGGTAAACACTTCGCCATCAGGAATTGGAAACTCTGTTAAATCATCATCATCGTCAGTGGCTGTTAATTTCAAATTTGAAAAATCACCTTTCAGAATACGCGCTTCATTTTGCTTCATTTCGTTTTCTCTTTGAGCAGCTTCCTTGTCCTTTTTGCTTTTAGATTTTTTTGCATTTTGAGCTAACTTTTCAAAAGCCGATGAGTCATATTCATCGTTGCGTTCGAAACGCATCGTGATTTTTATTTCATCGTTAAGGATGGACTCATCTGGATATTCTTCTGATAGTTTTCCAGCTTCTTTAATGGAATAAGCGGTTGCTTTAACATTCTCTTCGCCATAATAAACGAAGCGACTTTCGTAAATATATGGGATGTGAATTTTAGGACTTGAACAAGCGGCAATGCTTAGTAGCAAAGCTGCTTGAGAAATTCTTTTTAACATAAGATAATGGGTATTAAAAATTTGGAGTAAGGGTATATTTGCTATAAAAATCAAAGATTTCAGAGGCCGCTTCTTCAGCTGTATCTACTATTTTAAATAAGAAAACATCTTCGGGTGAAATATACTTATCATCTTCTAGCATTACTTTTTTAATCCATTCGACCAAGCCTGTCCAAAAAGAACTTCCTACTAGAATGATTGGAAACTTAGCTTGTTTATTTGTTTGCACTAAGGTTAAAGCTTCGAACAATTCATCGAGTGTGCCCAATCCACCAGGAAGCACTATAAAACCTTGCGCATATTTCATAAACATTACTTTGCGAACGAAGAAGTAATCAAAATTAACCAATTTATCGTAGTCGATGTATTGATTGGGATGTTGCTCGAAGGGTAGTTTGATATTCAAACCTACAGATTTACCATTGGCTTCTTTGGCCCCTTTATTAGCCGCTTCCATAATTCCAGGACCACCGCCAGTTATTACACCATAACCAGCTTCGCCCAATTTAAAAGCGATATCAGTAGCTAATTGGTAGGCTGGATGTTCTGGTTTCGTGCGGGCACTACCGAATATACTAACACATGGTCCAATGCGGGCCATACTTTCCAAGCCATTTACAAATTCTGCCATGACTTTGAATACCATCCAAGAATTGGTACTTTGTATTTCAGGCCATTTTTTATTGGCAAATGCCTTTTTTATTTTTTCTTCGTCAGAGAGTGAGTTCATTATCTTTATTCTTCAATAATAATAAAAATAAAAAGGTTAACAAACCATTCACCAAAATAATTTCATTTCCAAAATCATAACCACCTAACCACTGCTGGTCATAAATATTAAGAAAATAGCAGAATAGCGGTGATATTAAGCAGATTAAGGGTATCCACTTGTCTGAAAATTTAATTTTTGTAAACAAGCCTGCTGCAAATAATCCGATCAATGGACCGTAGGTGTAGGTGGCCATTGTCAAAATTAATTTAATGGTTGACCGACTTTCAATAGCATATTTAAGAACAACAATTACCAACAAAAGGATAATTGCAAAACCAATATGAACAGCGTGGCGAATATTCTTTTGTTTTTTTTCTGAAAAGGTATTGCCATCGCCAAATCGCAAAAAGTCGATGCAAAATGATGTAGTTAAAGTAGCCAAAACAGAATCGGCGCTACTGAACGTGGCGGCCGTTAATCCAATGATAAAAGCTAAAGCAGTGAGTGTACCAAAATGACCCAATGCAAGGGTAGGAAACACATTATCTGTAAGAACTTTACCGCCTGCATCTGTTGCCAATACTATAGACTTTGTATCTGCATATTGATATAACAAGGCCCCTAATGACACAAATAAAGTACTTATAATTAACATTACTACACTAAACCAAAGCATGTTTTTTTGCGCATCCTTTAATGATTTTAAACTTAAATTCTTTTGCATCATGTTTTGGTCGAGCCCTGTCATAGCAACGGTAAACAAAGCCCCACTTACAACATCCTTTAACCAATAATTTCCCTTTAACCAATCTGTTTCAATCATTTTACTGTATTTACTACTCGTCATATTTGTATAAACTTCGACTATGTTAAAATCGAGTTGTGTAGCTATTGCCACAACAGATAATACCACACCCAAAATTAAAAACAATGATTGAAAAGCATCTGTATAAACCAAGGTTTTGATTCCGCCTTTATAGGTATATAACAACATCAGTCCGATAAAAATAAATGCGGTTAACGCAAATGGAATATGGTATTGTTCGAATACGAATAATTGCATAACACCGATGGCCAACATCAATCGTCCGCCTGCACCTAGTAAACGAGAAATGAGAAAAAAGAAGGCACCGGTTTTTTGAGCATTCTTGCCAAATCTTTGCTGCAAGTAGCTATATATTGATATTAAATTGAGTCGGTAGTACAGCGGTAATAATAAATAAACAATGATAAAATAACCAAGAAAATAACCAAATACAACTTGTAAATAGGTTAGGGATTGATTGAGCACCGCACCAGGAACGGATATATAAGTAACACCACTGAGAGAATCGCTTAACATACCAAAAGCCACCAGATACCAAGGAGATTGCTTGTTGCCTATAAAATAAGAACTACTATCGGCCTTCTTTGCAGTTATTCTACTTATAATTATGAGGGCGGCAAAATAGA
Source organism: bacterium (assembly GCA_029945665.1). GTDB lineage: Bacteria > Bacteroidota > Bacteroidia > NS11-12g > UBA955 > JABMMZ01. The sequence continues at coordinate 18,654 of JAQSCZ010000007.1, forward strand.
GAACTATAACGGTGAAAAATAAAACTGGTGACATACTGCCTTCAAATAAAACAATTTTTATGCAAATTAACACCTCACTCAAAATAAGTTTGCATCCCACACACCTAAATAATTTGTTTATATTTGTTGGTACATTTTGAGTAATAAATTGAAATACATCTGTTTACTTATAGTATTAACATCCGTTAATGTTTCGGCTCACGACACTTTAAAAGTTTTATTTGTTTATGGCTCAAAACCGCTTGTGAAGGGCGAATCAAGGAGTTTTGGCGGCATCCATGGAGGCCATGTCAGTTTAAAATACAAAACGGCATTTGCTAGTTTTGTTCATGAAGGAAAACTGCATTTATTCCCTAAAAAAAAGGCCTTACATTCTAAATTCATTGTGGAGAAAGATAGGGATTTTAGAGAGGACACCTCGATAAGTCGCTATGTAATAATTAGCATCCCAATCAATGATATGCAATCGAAGATACTTGATTCAATTCTAACCCAACGTTTAAAAAACCCCAGTTATGATTATGCTTTTTTAGGATTTAGATGTGCCTCATCTGCCTATGAAGTATTATCTTCAGCAGGCATATTTAAACATTATTCCTATTCACGAATAAAGTTTAAATTTTTTTACCCCAAACGCTTGCGCAAATATTTATTAAGAGAGGCCAAGAAAAACCAATGGCCCTTATTTTGGCGTTCTGGTATAAAAAGCAGAAAGTGGGAAAAGGATTAAAGCAATAATTTTAGGAACAAACTAATTTCCCAACGTTTACCTTCATACTATATAAGGTATAAAAGGTATGCTAAAAATAAATTTCACATTCCTAATGATGTGGTGTAGCATCATGCATGCCCAGGATACGCTACAAATCCTCTTCTCTTATGGTTCGAAACCCAATACCAAAGCTGAATCCAAATGGTTTGGCGGCATACATGGAGGTCATGTTAGCATTAGTTATAAGGGCGGATATGCTAGCTTTGTGCCGGCAGGAGGTTTTCATATATTCTCGCACAATAAAAATAAAAAATCTGTATTTGCAAGAGAAGAAGCTAATAATTTCATTTTCGATACAGCTAATTCGCGCTATTTAATTTTATACATTCCTGTAGATAAAAGGCAGTCAAACAAAGTTGATTCTATTATAAGTCAACGCATCGTTGAAGCACCTTACGATTATGCTTTCTTTGGCATGCGTTGTGCTTCTGCTGCCTATGAGGTATTATCAGGTGCTGGTATCTATCCTAAGTATAGTTTGAGAAAGATGAGCATAAAATATTTCTATCCTAAATTATTGCGCAAAGAAATATATAAAGAGGTGAGAGCGCATTCATGGAAATATTTTTATAGGGCTGGGCGAAAAAGCCGAAAATGGGAAAGCGATTAAACAAAAAAGGGAACTGAAAATTCAGTTCCCTTTTTTGATATATTTTAAAAATTTATTTCAACTTGAAAGCTTTTTTTACTTTATCAGTATAATCCAATTTCTCCCAAGTAAACAATTCTACTTTAACTTTCTTTTCCTTGCCATCTGGCGTAAAAAATGATTTCGTAACTGTTTCATTTTTTCTACCCATGTGCCCGTATGCTGCTGTTTCGCTATATATAGGATTTCTTAATTTCAAGCGTTGTTCAATAAAATAAGGACGCATATCAAATACCCCTTCAACAATTTTACTAATTTCACCATCACTCATCTTAACATTTGAAGTACCATAAGTATTCACATTGATACTAGTAGGTTGAGCAACACCAATGGCATAACTTACTTGAACTAAAACTTCTTTACATAAACCAGCTGCCACCAAATTTTTTGCAATGTGACGCGTCGCATAAGCAGCACTTCTATCCACTTTACTAGGGTCTTTACCACTAAAAGCACCACCGCCGTGTGCCCCTTTTCCGCCATATGTATCAACAATAATTTTCCTACCTGTTAATCCAGTATCACCGTGTGGTCCACCAATTACAAATTTACCGGTAGGGTTAATGTGGTACTTGATTTTTGCATTGAATAAACTTTTATACTGTGGGTATTTTGTTTTAATTCTTGGAATCAAAATATCGATAATATCCTTTTTTATTTTCGCAAGCATCTTCGCTTCGGTATCAAAATCATCGTGTTGAGTAGAAACAACAATGGCATCAATTCTTATCGGTTCATTTTTATCACTATATTCGAGTGTTACTTGACTTTTAGCATCTGGTCTCAAATATTTTATAGCTTTATTTTCTCTTCTCAAGGCAGCCAACTCAATAAGAATTGTATGTGCAAGGTCTAGTGCCAATGGCATATAATTATCGGTTTCGTTGGTCGCATAACCAAACATCATTCCTTGGTCGCCAGCGCCTTGCTCTTCTTTTTTCTTTCTATCTACCCCTTGGTTAATATCTGCACTTTGTTCGTGAATGGCGGATAAAACACCACAAGAGTTCGCTTCAAACATATATTCGCTTTTGGTGTAACCAATTTTTTTAATCACATCTCTAGCGATTGTTTGTACATCAAGGTATGCTTTTGATTTTACTTCACCGGCTAATATTACTTGACCGGTAGTTACCAATGTTTCGCAAGCTACCTTACTTTGTGGATCGAAGGCTAAAAAATTATCAATGAGTGCATCACTAATTTGGTCGGCAACTTTATCAGGATGTCCTTCAGAAACAGATTCAGATGTAAATAAATAAGGCATTGTATTTTAAAAATTTGTGCAAAAGTAAGTGATAAATATGTGTCTGCAAACAGTTTGTATTATTTGTTGATATATGGCAATATATAACCTTCATAAAGGCTGAATATCGATATTTTTCTTTAGAACTTAGGATATAACAACAAACTAAATCTGTCCAATTTAAACCCCCATTTTTAAATCTTGTTTATAAAATACTTTTAAGTTCCCTAATTATTATTTACTTTTGATAAGTATACAACCAAATTTTACTAACACCGTCTAAATTACATTTAAAATCAATTATGCAAAGAAGAGAATTTCTTACAAAAACCTTAGCAGATAAAATACCTGTTAAGGATCCTGTGCTCGGGCTTCAAAATCAAAAACTACCAGACCATCTCGATTTAGGCGTTGCATCAATTGCTCCATTTACGGGTAGTTGGGGAAGAGCTGAAGTCATTCATTTATTGAGAAGAACACTTTTTGGCTTCAACAAAGCAGACGTTGATTTCTTCGCAGCGATGAACATGAACGATGCTGTGGATTATATAATGAATACGCCTGTCAACCCACCTCTCCCACCATTAAATGGGTATAATACAATCCAGCTTTCCGACCCTAATATTAATGCTGGAACAACTTGGGTAAACGGCCCAGATGACAATCAATTTACTTCACAAAGAAGAAACTCACTTTATAGCTGGTGGATGCAGCAAATTCTTAATCCAGATAGAAACATTCGAGAAAAAATGAACATGTTTTGGCACAATCATTTTTCTACCGAGGTTGAAAATGTTGGCAGTCCAATAATTGCATATAATCACCATAAATTATTGCGAGACAATTGTTTAGGAAATTTTAGATCTTTTATAAAAAGTATTACCACTGATCCTGCAATGCTAGTTTATCTGAATGGAAATGTGAATACTAAAACTGCTCCAGATGAAAACTACGCCAGAGAACTTATGGAACTCTTCACTTTGGGTAAAGGAGCTGACAGTCAGTACACTGAAGATGATGTTAAAAATGCTGCAAAAGTATTAACAGGATGGCGCATTAACAACAGCACTTACACGTCCTTTTTCAATGCAACAAATCATGAAACATCCAATAAAACATTCTCATCCTTTTTCAATAGCACTATAATTACCGGCCAGTCTGGTGCCAATGGCGCTTTAGAAACAGATGATTTATTGGATATGATATTTAGCAAAAGCGATGTTGTAGCCAGATTCATTGTAAGGAAACTATACCGTTACTTTGTTTATTATGTTGTTGATTCCAATATCGAAACCAATATAATCATTCCATTGGCAGATGATTTCAAAACAAATTGGGATATTAAACCAGTGGTAACAGCCTTATTGAAAAGTCAGCATTTCTTTGATGCGAACAATATGGGCTGCAATATTAAAAACCCTATTGAAGTTATTTCAACTTGTTCAAAGGCTTTTAATATACAGTATCCGAATAGCCCTGTAGAAGACCAGTACCAAGCTTGGTATGCGATGTTTACATTAGGGGCATACGCTGGCATGACTATTGGCAATCCACCCAATGTTTCCGGATGGCCTGCTTATTATCAAACCCCACAGTTTACTGAAACTTGGTTAAACTCAGACACTCTGCCTAAACGGATATTTATTACGGTAGCTTTAATGGCCGTTGGCTATGAATACAAAACCGGTAAAAAATTGCAAGCTGACGTCATTGCTTTTGCTCAGCAATTTACCAATCCAGAAGATCCAACAAAATTAATACAAGATACGATTGATTTATTGTTGCCAATTGATTTGTCTGCGACTTCAAAGACAACCTTAAAACAAAGCACTTTACTTTTTGGCCAAACCTCAGACTACTATTGGACCACAGCGTGGAACGACTATATTGCGGCACCAACTGATGCAACAAAAAAAGGCACAGTTACGACAGGCCTTCAGCTCATGTTAAAATACCTTTTGGATTTAGCTGAAAACCAATTATCATAATTTTATTCAAAAAAACAAATTCCAAACCTATACTTAAAATGAAAAGGAAAGATTTTTTAAAGAAAGCGTTACCTGCTGCTGCAGTTCCATTTTTAATAAATGGTATCAGCATAAAATCAATGGCTTCTACCCCCATGTTGGAAGCTATTAAGCGCGCTTCTCTCAAAAATGGGAGAGTTTTTGTATTAATTCAACTGAGCGGTGGCAATGATGGACTGAATACTATTATACCTGTGGACCAATACTCGAACCTAAGTGCTGCTCGAAGTAATATATTAATTCAACAAAGTAAAGTTTTAGCCCTCAATGGGAACAGTGCAACTGGCATGCACCCCTCAATGACAGGCTTACGCGGCATGTATGATAGCGGCAAAGTGAGTATTATTCAAAGCGTAGGGTATCCCAATCCAAATTTCTCGCATTTTAGAGCCACAGATATATGGCACAGTGCAAGTGATAGCAATCAATATGTTGGCAGTGGATGGGGAGGAAGATACCTTGAGGATTTATACATTGGTTTCCCAACTGGCTACCCAAATACAAACGACCCTGACCCATTGGCTATATCAATTGGATATTCGGTCTCAACTGCATTGATGGGACCCTCCACAAGTACCGGTATAGCCATAAGCAATCCTACTTCATTTTATCAATTGGTAACTGGCACGGTAGACCCTGCGCCAAATACTCCTGCCGGCCATGAATTAACTTATGTCCGCCTTGTTTTACAACAAACCCAATCCTACAATGATACCGTCAAAGCTGCGGCATTGGCAGCCACTAACAAGGCAACTTATCCTACCCGAAACAGCCTAGGCGATCAACTTAAAATTGTGGCTAACCTAATAGCTGGAGGCTTACAAACCCCTATTTACACCGTTAACATTGGTGGATTCGACACACATTCATCTCAAGTAAGTTCGGCTGGAAGCACGGAAACGGGCAACCATGCGGACTTATGGAAAAAAGTTTCAGATGCCATTGCGGCTTTCCAATCGGATTGCGAACAATTGGGCATTGCCGATAGAGTAGCAGGTATGACTTATAGTGAATTTGGGCGACGCATAAAAAGCAATGCGAGTTTAGGCACCGACCATGGTGCGGCTGCGCCAGTTATTGTATTCGGAAAAAATGTTAATCCGGGGATCATTGGAGCTAACCCTACAATTCCTTCTTCTGTAACAGTGAATGACAATGTACCAATGCAATACGACTTTAGGCAAGTTTACGCTGCTGTATTAGAAGATTGGTTTCAGGCAAGCGTTAGTAAAACAGATTCAGATTTATTGTTTAAGCATTTCGATACTTTGGCCATTTTTAAATCAACTTTAGCTGTTAAAAAAGCACAAAATAGTAGCAGTATTATTTTGATGCAAAACTATCCGAATCCATTTAAAGATTATACCAATATTGAATTTGTAAGTCCTGGTGGACATGTGGAATTGCGCTTGTTCGATAACCAAGGGCGCATGTTAAAAACATTAATTGATGGCAATGTTTCTAAAGGAAGTTACACCGAAGTATTAGATGGCACCAATTTGCCTGCAGGTAATTACTATTATCAATTGATTACCGCAACAGGACAAGTAGGAAGACATTTGGTAAAATTATAATTGCAATTTATTACTCATGAAAGACTTTATTAAAGTTAAGGTCATTCATACATTTAAAATGCCCTTTGGGGCATTTATTATATCCAATTTTGCTACAAGGGCGACATTTCAAATTATCTACTTGAAGTATGATTGATTTAGGATTCTCGGGTATTTCATCATACACACTATTCAATCCATTTTCGGTGTAATAAGGAGTCATTCCAAAACCCGGAATGGTATTGCCCCAAATAGACCAAATAGATTTATTCAAAGCTGCCGCGATATGCATCATCCCAGTATCATGCGTTATCACTTGAGCCGCACCACGCATTAACAAAGCGCTTTGCTGAATGCTTAATTGCCCACAAAGATTGATGGCATGCCTACATTCCAAATGCAATGCCTCGCCTGCATCCACATCCTCCTTCCCTCCTATCAAAAACACCGTTGAATCAATTTTCATTAATAATTCAACTTGTTTAGGTAAGGGTAATTTTTTAGTATTGTGTTGTCCTCCTATTGCATATACAAAATAATGTTCAGGCATTTTAATACCGTCCAAATTTGTTGCGGCATCAATAAAAAAATCCAAGCCTCTGCTGTCGTTTAAGACACCTAAAGGCTCTACTGTTTCTAAATAACGATCGACAATGTGCGTATAAGGTAGAATATCAATTTTAAAAAAAGTTTTTAACCATTTTTCGAAATTAATTTTATTAAAAGTGTATCGTTGGATGCGCAATTCAAAGGTCAGTAAAAAAGTCCTTAGGTTGTGATGCAGGTCGATAATTAAATCAAAATTCTCTTCCTTTAATTCATTTACGAAAGCCTTTTTGTCTTCGCCTAAACCATGTATTTTATCAATGTATGGATTGTTATTCAATAATCCAACAAAGGCATTCTTAGTAGCAAAATGAACCTGAACATTGGGCACCTGTTTCTTCACACATCTTATTACAGGTGTGGTTAGAATAATATCACCAATGCTGCTAAATCTAAGAATTAAAATTTTCATGATAGTCTAAATTTTCTTTTTCGTTCAATGTATAGTAATAAATCTTCGAGACCCATGGCATTCAAACATTGTGCAGGTTTTAAATAACCTTTGCGCGCAACATTAACGCCGTATTGCATATCACTTAATCCTTCTTTTTGGTGAGCATCTGGATTGATACTAATAAATGCGCCTTTATTTAATGCATAATCTATCCAACGCCAATCCATATCCAAACGGTAAGGATGGGCATTTAATTCAATGGCCACATGATTTGCCACACAGGCATCTATAATATAGGCATGATCGATTGGATACCCTGGGCGCATTAAAAGCAAACGACCGGTTGGATGACCCAAAATTGTAGTATAAGGATTTTCAATTGCGCCATTTAAACGCAGATGGGCTTTGTCCATATCCATGGTTAAATTACTATGAATACTTGCCACCACAATATCAAACAACATTAAAATATCGTTGGTATAATCTAAACTACCATCTCCTAATATATCACTTTCGATACCACTTAATATTTTGAATGGCGCCATTTTTTTATTGAGCGCTTCAATCTCATGCATTTGTTCGAGAACCCGTTCCGGCTTTAACCCATTGGCATAACTAGCAGTTTGAGAATGGTCGCAGATACCAAAATATTGCAGACCCATGCTTTGTGCTTGTCTTGCCATTACTTCTAAGGTATGCAAACCATCGCTATAGGTAGAGTGATTGTGTAACACGCCCTTTAAATCTTGATAAGTTATAAGTTGATCTTGTTCCTTCAGATGTTCAAGTTCCTTTAAACCTTCGCGCAATTCAGGTAATATGAAAGGCAAGTTTAGTGCCTCATACACCTTTTTTTCCTCATCAAAAATACTGGCAAGCGAGTCAAATTTTATTAAGTCGAGATGGCCTTGTGTGCTTGTTCTTCGCAGCAATTCATTGCCCCATCGATCATCGGTCGTTTCATAAATTCTGACATTAACAGCTTCTGCATATTGAAATAAATGGTGGTCATCTAATACGTCTATGAGTTCGAATTGATGTTCAGCTAAGTCATCACTTAAGGCTTGCAAATCACTACAAACCACTAAATAATCCAAGTTTCCAATGACGTCGTTCATCCGTCTATAATCGCCAGTTACTTCATATTGTTCTACAAATTCTGAGGCTTCGAACAAATCATTTATGATTTTTACAACTGGTTTTAATTTTGCCCAATGAAATTTACCCTCTTGACTGAATTTAAACTCAATATCACTGATTATTTGGGCTTGGGTTTTAAAACCAAAACCTTTGACTTCCACCAAGCGATTTTCACGACAAGCATCTAACAAATCTGGAATTGAGGTAATACCAACCTCCTTCCAAAGTATTTCAACTTTTTTAGGACCAAGGCCTTTTACCTTTAAAATATCTAGGACCCCTTTTGGAGTTGCCGCTAATAAATCATTTAGGTCTTCAAATGAACCGGTTTGGATTATTTCAAATACTTTCGGCACAAGACCTTTGCCTATTTGAGGCACTTTGCCGAGTTGTTCTTCAGTCATCTCAGCCAATGGCTCTCCTATTTTTTTAATATTATAGGCCGCTCCAGCAGTGGCTCTTACTTTAAAGGCATTGCCACCATGCAACTCATAAAGTTTTGCATAGGTTGAAAGAATATTTGAAATACCTTGGTTATCGAGCATATACGCTTACAAACATAAGTCGAATTTAGTAAATTACATTGCAAGAAATTTTGCTAAACAATTTAGCAAAACGATGTAATTATGCACAAATACTTGGGGATATTGAGGAGAATTTAATAGAAATAATATATTTGCATGGAAGGGCGTTTAAATATTGAAATAAACTTTTTAAAAGCAGTTTCGATTTTAAACAAATATCAAAAAAACAAAACGAAAACATGTCTCCTGAATTACCTTATCAGATGGCGCTTACTATGGTGCAGGGTGTTGGAAATACAGTTGCCAAAAACCTCATCAGTTATTGTGGCAGCGCCCAAGGTGTATTTTCCGAAAAGAAATCATTCTTAAAAAAAATTCCAAATATTGGTGAATTTACTGCGAACAATATTGCAACATTTAATGGTTTTGAAGAAATAGACCAAGAGATTAAGCGCATCGAAAAGCACAAAGTAAAAACCCTGTTTTATTTAGATAAATCCTATCCTTATCGCCTAAAAAACTATGAGGATAGTCCTATATTAATGTATTATAGAGGCACCGCAGATTTAAACCACGACCGAATTATATCCATCGTAGGCACTAGAAAAGCAACGGTGTATGGCAAGCAATTTACGGAACAATTGTGCGAAGCATTCAAACAACACAATGTTTTAATTACCAGTGGCCTGGCTTCAGGTACAGATACGAATGCCCATAAATACAGTTTAAAAAACAATATACCAACAGTAGGAGTTTTAGGTCATGGGTTACAAACTATTTTCCCAACGGACAATCGAAAACTGGCCATAGAAATGTTGGACAACGGTGGCTTACTTACCGAATATCGATTTAATGCGCCTGGTGTAAAAGAAAATTTCCCTCAACGCAACCGCATTGTTGCAGGCATGTGTGACGCCTTAATTGTAATTGAAAGTGGCAGTAGAGGTGGCAGTTTAATTACAGCCGAAATTGCCAATGGATATAATAAAGATGTTTATGCCCTACCAGGAAAAATAACAGATCCATGGAGCCAAGGTTGCAACAATTTAATTCATCAAAACAAGGCGGCGATTATAGAAAGCATCGATGAATTAATAAAAGTTTTAGGATACGATCAAAAGATAAAATCGAGGGCGGCTCAGTTATCTTTATTACAACATTTAAGTGATCCTGAAATGAAAGTCGTTAATTATTTAAGAGAAGGAGAAAAAGGGATAGATGATTTGCATTATGAAACCCAAATCAATGTTAGTCAGTTGGCTTTAATCCTTTTGGACCTGGAATTTAATGGCATCATTAATAGTTTGCCTGGCAAAAAATATGCGATGAAATGAATGAGGTTTGACAAATGATTTAAATAAAATTAATTAGCCTAGCTCCACTTCGACGTACTTCGACACACTTCGACAAGCTCAGTGTGACGGGCTCAGTGTGACGGGTTCAGTGCGACTGGTTCAGTGTGACTAGACCTATAGCAATTAAATAAAACATACCAATTGGTATGTAATTTCTTACCCCTTCTTCTTCAAAATACCATCAATACCACCTTTGATTTTATCCTTGGCTTTTTGCTCCGCATCGGCTTTTGCTTTATCGGCTTCGGCTTTCACTTTTTCCTCTAATTTGCGTTTTTCATCGGCTGCCTTTTGCTCCAATTCTAGTTTCTTAGCATTTGCGGCATCTATTCCTTGCTGTTTGATGCGATTTAATGAATCGATTGCCTTTTGCTTGGCAGCTTCTGCTTGGCGCTTACCTTCGGCAATAACAGCTTGTTTCTTAGCCTCTGCTTGATCTAGCAATTGATTTTTAAGATCATCGACTAAATTCTTTTTCGCATCGTGTAAGCTAATTTTCACATCGGGGTTTGTAAAGAAACCGCTCACTATTACATCGACATCAACAATCTCACTCAATGATAAATTAATTCCTTTGGCTTTGGCTTGGTTGGTTAAGTTATTCAATGCAGTGTTGGCTACACCAAAATCTTTGCGCGGTATTGACAATTTGGCAATGTATTGCATACTTTGATCGAGTGCAGAATAGCCGCTAATCTTGGCTTTGGCACCTTCCCATAATGGCAACAACATAGAATCCATATTCACTTTCCCATTCAATATATTGAGTTTGAAATTAAGATTTTTCAATGTAAGATTTTTCAATTTGTCAATCTTTAATTTATCTGCTAAGATGTTTAGTATCGGTAAATTTTTTACAGCGGCTTCGGCTATTCCCATTTGTATAACGCCAGAAACTGTTGGATAATTAACGCTTAAATCTTGATTAAAATTATTACTTAAATTAATTTTGGCATTAAATAAACCTTCGGTGTATTTAGCGATTGGCATTAGTTTTTTTACCATATCAAAAGCATTGAAGGTTTGAAATATATCTAGGGATTTTATTCCAAAGTCGACATTACTAAATGGAAATTTAGGTGTATGACAATCATAAGCTCCATCTAAAGTCATACTTCCACCAAGCATATTAACACCAACTTGACTGAACAACATTTTTTTATCTTTTAAAATAATTGTGCCTCCCAAATTTGTCATTACCAAGTTATCGTAAACCAGTTTATTAATTTTTGAATTAAGTGTAAAATCAATGTTACCTGGAATTTCGAAGGCTTGCAATGGGATACTATCTGCAGCGGTTGGCTCTTTTTTAACAGGTTCTTCTGTTAAAAACTCATTGGCATTAAAATAATCAGACTTAAGATTAAACGAACCTTTCAATAATTGATCCTTCAACATGTATCCAAAAAGATTATCAATTTTACCATTCAAATCAAAATCACTCATGCCCACTTGCCCTTTCAAAGTTTTCAATTCAACCGTTGCAGGATTAAAAGACAACTCGGAATTCAGAGTAGTACCTTGTTTCAAATTTTCAGGATCTTTGTAATGAAAATTCTCGGCGGCAATTGTTCCAGAAGCATCAAATTTTTCTAAATCCTGTTTTTCTATACTGCTTACATGTCCTTTAAACTTAACATCACTTTTTATTAATCCACTAATTTCTGTGGTGGATTCAAGCGGTATAAAACTTCTAAATTCGGTTAAATTAACATTGCCTTTTAGTTGACCATCCACATATGGATCGGTCATTGGTGTTTTCACTAATAGCTTTGCAAACACAGGTTCTCCAGCAATATTGGCATCAAAACGGCTAAGATTAATAATCGTATTATTCATAATGCCAGAAGGATTATCTATATCTAAATTCACAAATACATTTTGCAAAGATTTTGGCAAATCGGGGTATTGAAAATAACCATTGTCAATGTCTAATTTCATTCCAAAACCCGGCATTAAATCATCGGTCATTTTCCCTTTAAAATAACCACTGAAAGCCAATTTACCTGTTGCTTTGGCCTTATCGAAACTCTTTGAATATACCCCCGGAATCAGAGACATGATGGTTTTAAAATCAGCTGTTTTACTTTTGAATTTAATATCAAAATCCATGTCGTTATCATTCATATCAACAAACCCTTCACCGCCAATATTTAGTTGATTTAAAAGAATATCATTATCACTAAAGGTAAACTTCATATTCTTCATATCCATATCGAGATTTACTTTCAAAGTACTGGTGACTTTGTGTAAATAATCAACTCCGCCATAAGCAAGGGTTAATTCTTCGGCTGTTGTATTGGTTTGCAATAAAAAATTATCCGATGTAAAATCACCACTTAGTTCGTGGTTAAAATGCTTTAGCAAGGTTTTAAAAGTCAAACTTCTATCGTCATAACTTAAGTAACCATCTTTTATTTCTAGTTGCTTAAGTGCTAAATTAAATTTCGAAGGGGTGGTATCTTGCAATACTTGGCTGGTATCCGCTTTTGTAATATCCCAATTGGCTTTGCCATTTTCGAGCACAATTAAATTAATGTAAGGTTTGGTAAGACTGATGCTATTGATATCAATTTTATCACCATTTATTACACTCATTAAATCTAAGTTCGCTTTGAAAATTGGCAAGTAAACCAATGTGTCGCCATTGAAAGAGTCTTTACCAATAATTGACAAATGCTCGATACCGATGCTTAATTTCGGAAAACTACGAATCAGGCTAATACTGATATCATCATTGAAATTCAAGGTAGCATTTAAACTTTTATTAGCCTCCACTTTTAATAAAGAAACAATTTTTCCCTTGAATAAAAAGGGTGCAATTAGCAATAAAACAAGGATTACAAGCAATGATATGCTGGTTATTTTTAGGAATTTTTTCATACTATAAATAGGTACTTACAAATTTAGTGCAAAATTATCAAAGGCATTTACACAAATGCTTGTTTCAGATAAAAGTAACCTTTAAATAGACAGTTTGCTTCTTATCACATATTTAACTAATTGCCTAAATCAATCAAAGAGAAAAAAACCGCCTATTGCTTAACAAATATTCATATTTGCGATTACTAAATATTTTCTAATACCTTTGAGGCCATGTCAGTGACTCCAATCAAACCTGTTAAGCGTGTAACAGTTCATACGCTTGAAGAAATGAAACAAAGAGGTGAAAAAATAAGCATGCTTACTGCTTATGATTATTCACTCGCTAAAATTGTGGACGATGCCAATATCGATGTCATCTTGGTAGGCGATAGCGCCAGCAACGTAATGGCCGGCCACGAGACCACTTTGCCCATAACACTCGACCAAATGATTTATCATGCATCATCTGTTATTAGAGCTGTAAAACGCGCTTTGGTAGTGGTTGATTTACCTTTCGGTTCATACCAAGGCAATAGCAAAGAGGCCCTTAATAGCAGTATCCGCATTATGAAAGAAAGCGGTGCCCATGCCATTAAACTAGAAGGTGGCGAGGAAGTAACAGAATCTGTCAAAAGGATTATTAGTGCCGGTGTACCAGTAATGGGTCACTTGGGCTTAACACCACAAAGTATTTATAAATTTGGTACTTATGCTGTTCGTGCTGTAGAAAAAGACGAAGCCGACCGCTTACTTAAAGATGCTAAAATGTTGGAAGAAGCAGGCTGTTTCGCATTGGTACTCGAAAAAATCCCTGCCGAGTTGGCTACACAAGTTGCGGCTATGTTAACCATCCCTGTGATTGGTATTGGCGCCGGTGGTGGTGTAGATGGACAAGTTTTGGTATTGCATGATATGTTGGGTATTAATAAGGATTTCAGTCCAAGGTTCATGCGCCGCTATCTAAATCTTTACGAAGAGATTAAATCTGGGGTGGAGCAATATATTACTGACGTGAAGGCGAAGGATTTCCCGAACGAAGGAGAGCAGTATTAATTACCATCGTTTTTTACAACACCGCGAAGCAACTATGAAGTAATAAGCAATGAGAGGGAATATTGTTTTTTGGCAAACAGGGTCAACCCCATTAACAATTAACCGAATAACTTTTTAACACTTACCCTATATGTTTATTCAAAAATTTAATATGAATATGTTTTATTTAATGGTTAAAATTGTAGTATGAAAAAATTAAATAAAATAGGTATTAATCAGGAACTGAGTATCCAATTGGCCGACAAGCTCAATGTATTATTGGCCAACTACCAATTATTTTATATCAATACCCGTGGTTTTCATTGGAACATTAAAGGCGAAAAATTCTTCGAGTTGCATTTAAAATTCGAAGAATTATATAACGACTCATTATTAAAAATAGATGAAATTGCCGAGCGTATTTTAACATTAGAAAAAGTACCTTATCACGCATTTGCCGATTATTTAAAACACTCCGCCATTCAACCAGCCAAGCATATAAGTGATGGCAAAAAAGCTGTTAAAATAGTATTAGATAGCTTCTGCGAATTATTGGTATTAGAACGTGATATATTAAAACTTTCTGCCAAGGCCGACGATGAAGGCACCAATGCGATGATGAGCGACTATATTCGTGAGCAAGAAAAACTGGTTTGGATGCTTAGTGCTTTCCTTGAAAAATAATTTTCTTTTGTATTAAGCTTTTCTCTTATTAACTTTGATTAAAAAATGAGTATAGCAAGGTTAATATTCTTACTACTATTAGTTTCTGTGTTTAAAATTTCTTTAGCGCAAGATAAAGTGAACAATATTGATATAATTTGCCAAACTTTTTTGAATGAAAATCCAATTCCAAACCACACTTTATTTCAAAAAATAATTGCGCAAAGAAAACCCAATCATTTATTAACTCGACTAGATACAATTACTGCCGATTATGTCTTTATAATTGAGACAATTAATTCTAAAAGCGAAGCCATATCAATAGAAGAATATTATTTCATAAAAGAAGACACCATCCCCAAAAAGTATTACGCTGACAGCCAATTCTATTCCCCGAAAAGAATTTATCGCAACACCGAGTTTGAATATTATTTTAGTTTAACGAGATATTGGGAAACTTTAAATCCAATGCTGCGCAAATTTGATACTTTACAGCCCTATCAAACGCTTTCATATAATCCATTTATTATTATTTCATTTGGTTGTGTGGTTTTTGAAGAAATAGAAGCGATGCAAGCTGCTGAAGAAAAAAACAAGCGCATAAAGGAACTCGAAAAGATTTACCAAATTTTAACTTTGGTAGATAAGGTTCATCACAGAACCATTGTCTCATTTCAAATTCCTCCACAAACCTTTAATTTCATTGTTCGCAGATATAGCCCTGAAGGGGATTTTTAAACCATTATCTTGAATATTTCAACTTCAAATAATTGTAAAATTCTTCCTGTGAACGAATCCTTGGAATGGCCTTTGGCGCATAATCATTTGTTAAATACTGATTAATTATTCTTGCTTTTGCATTGTCACTTAATTGAATTTCTAGCAATTTATCCAATTCAGCTTTCACTCGGGGATCCATCACTGGGAAACAAATTTCAATGCGGTTTTCTAAATTTCGGGTCATCATATCTGCCGAACCAAGGTACATTTTTTCTTTGCCACCATTTGCAAAGACATAAATCCTAGCATGCTCCAAAAAGCGGTCGATGATACTTATAACTGATATATTTTCACTTTGGCCTTTAACACCTGGTACTAAGCAACAAATACCTCGAATGATTAATTGAATTTTCACCCCTGCATTGCTCGCATCGTATAATTTATTTATGACTTCGGCATCAACCAAGCTATTCATTTTCATTACAATAAATGCTTCCTTCTTCGCCTTTTTATTTCTTATTTCAATATCTATCAGTTTTAAAATGGAAGCTTTTAAATTCATTGGCGCAACAAGTAAATGGGTAAACTTAATTGATTTTGCTTTAAAATCTTCAATCAAATTGAACACCTTGCTTACATCTTGTGTGATCTTTTTATTACAAGTAAAAATAGAATGATCACAGTATATTCTGGATGTTTCTCCATTGTAATTGCCTGTTCCTAAATGCGCATATAAATTTAGACCGTTTGCCTCTTTTCTATATATTAAACACATTTTGGTATGTATTTTATATTTTGGCAATCCAAACAAAACAGTTGCACCAGCTTCTCTTAATTTAGTACTCCAAAAGATATTGTGTTCTTCGTCGAACCTAGCTTTTAACTCCATGACCACAAATACTTTTTTGCCATTTTTTACGGCATTAATTAAGGCATTCACGATATTTGAATTTTCTGCAACACGGTATAAAGTTATTTTTATAGCAAACACTGTTGGGTCGATTGCCGCTTCGCGCAATAAGCGCACCACATAGCCAAAAGGTTGGTATGGATGACTTAGCAAATAATCGCGCTTCTTAATTACATCAAATAAACATTTTGCATGGTCTAATTCAGGCAAATACAGCGGCTCAATATTTTGATATTTTAAGTCAGTGCGTTTGATATCTGGGAAAGAAATAAAATCTTTGAAATTATGGTACCGCTGACCAGGTATTAATTCCTCTGTTTTAATTTTTAATTTGAGATTTATAAACTTCAATAAATCAGGTGCAATTTCGGCATCATGAATAAATCTGACAGGCACGCCACGCTTTCTTTGCTTTAATATTTCACTTAATTTATCAACCAAGTTTTGAGATAAATCGTTATCTAAGTCTATCTCTGCATCGCGAGTCAGCTTTATGGTGTAAGCCTCAAAAGAATCAAAGTCAAAACTTGAAAAAATGACATCTAAATTAATGCGAATTACATCATCTACAAACATTATGAAGGTATTCCCATCTTGTTTTTTCAATTGAAAAAAGCGCTTCTTTACTTTTGTAGGCAATGGTATAAGTGCATACTTAATATCCCCTGTTAGGCTATTTTTTAATTTACAAGCAAGGTATACGGTATTATCTCTTAAAAAAGGAAAGGGTCTTTCCTTAGAGAGAATCAATGGAAATATTGCGTTTAGAATTTCCTCTTTAAAATATTTTCGCACCTCGGCCACTTGTTGAATATTAATCTGTTTTTCGTTTATGAAAAAAATATTCTTGGCCTTTAGTTCATCTAAAATATTATGATAAATTAGATTAAACTTGGCTTGTTGTATAATTACTTTGTCATGAATCTCCTTCAATAGTAATTTGAGTTCCTTTTGATTGATTTGCTCAAGACTACCTTTTTTAATCTGCAGCATGCGCTTATTAGTAGCTACGCGTACTCTAAAAAACTCATCAAGATTAGAAGAAAATATACCCAAAAATTTCAATCTTTCTAGTAAAGGCACATGCACATCGTTAGCTTCTTGCAGCACCCTATCATTAAATGCTAACCAACTTATTTCTCTGTTAATAAAACTTACTTTCTTCTTCGGCATCTATTTATTCCTATTTGTTTGTATTTGTATTTGAAGGTAAACCGGATAATGGTCGCTGTATCCATTTAGCCATTTACTACCGCCAAAGGTACGCAAAGGGAAGCCCTCGTATTTACCAGTTTGGGTAAGCCAATTGGCATCCAATATGTTTACCGATTTTGATTTATATTTTAATTGCTCTCCATCAATAAGGGGTCGGGATATGATAAGCTGATCTAAGCAATTCATTTGACCTTTATAATTATATGAGCCTCTACCATTTGATTTAAAATCCCACATTAAATTCAACAAAGTGGCATCACTTTTTTGGTTGATATTGAGAGCTTGCAAACCTTCTAATATACTTTTATCCCATGGTTCGTCATTGAAATCGCCCATAACGATTAGGTTTGCTGTTGCAAGATTTAAGTGCGCGTTAATAAACTTTTTAGCGGTTATAGCAGCATCGAATCTATTTATTTCACTTTCATCCTTTCCTTCTCTGCGCGAAGGAAAATGGCAAACATAAAAACAGAGGGTATCATTTGTTGCCAAAACCAAGGTTTTAACAAACAATTGATCGCGTGTTTTATCTTTTAAATTTTTGGAGAGTACAACCGGTATTTTAGCAGAACTTATTAATTTAAATTTGTTGGAATTATAAATCAAAGCAACATCGATACCTCGCTCGTCGGGAGAATCGTAGTGAACCAAACTGTAGCGATTTTTAAGATTGCCTGTATTGATTAAATCGGTCAGAGCCTTGGCACTTTCCAATTCACAAACACCTAAAACATCAGGTGCTTGACCATCTACTAGTTGAGAAATCACCTTTGCCATATTTTCCAATTTTTGTTGATAACGCTCGCTGGTCCATTCGTAATGACCACTAGGCGTGAACTCTTGGTCGTCGTGGTCGACATCATCAATATCGTCGTATAAATTATCTAAATTATAAAAGGCTACAGTTAGGGTGTCGCCACTAGTATTACTCGTTTTATTACGACAAGTAGCAGCGCACAAAACAACAAAAAACAATAATAGATAAAGGATGTAGCGAATCATACTAAATGCAAAGAAAGTGTTTAATATGTTAATACAATATTATGAATATGTTTTTCTCATATAAATTTTTATACAAAATGTTTTTGCTTTAGAAATAAATAACCCTAAATTTGCACTCCTTTTTAGGAAAGAATGCCCAGGTGGCGGAATTGGTAGACGCGCTGGTCTCAAACACCTGTGGGAAACCGTACCGGTTCGACTCCGGTCCTGGGCACCGTGAAGTAGAGAAAGTCCTGATAGTTATTATCAGGACTTTTTTTATGGGTGGACTATTTGGGTTTCTATCGCCATTGGTAGCTAGGACTTTCACACTTCACGGCGCACCTGATGTAGCGAAAGTCCGAATATAAAGTAAGAACTTTTCCAAGTCTAACTGTTTGAATCGCTCCACAATTACCCAATGACCATAATCAGGCATGGGTTTGAATTTCCATGATTCTAATGATTAATAATTTTGCTACATTTGCATCAAAGTTTATTAAAATCAAAAAAAATAATATGAAAGTAACAGTCGTAGGAGCCGGAGCAGTAGGCGCAACTTGTGCAGACAACATTGCACGCAGAGAACTTTGTTCAGAATTGGTATTGTTGGATATTAAGGAAGGTATCAGCGAAGGCAAAGCCCTAGATTTATTTCAAACCTCTTCATTATTAGGTTTCGATACAAAAATCACGGGCAGCACCAATGATTATAGCAAAACTGCGAATAGCGATGTAGTTGTTATAACAAGCGGTATTCCTCGTAAACCAGGCATGACCCGTGAAGAATTAATTGGTATCAATGCTGGTATTGTTAAAGGCGTAACCGAAAATATTTTAAAATTTTCTCCAGAGGCTATTTTCATAATTGTAAGTAATCCAATGGATACCATGACTTATTTGGCATTAAAATCAAGTGGATTGCCTAAAAACAGAGTTATTGGCATGGGTGGATTATTAGATAGTGCGCGTTTTAAATGTTATTTATCATTAGCTACTGGCGCTTCTACCAACGATTTACACGCGGTTGTGATTGGAGGCCATGGAGATACCACTATGATTCCATTAACAAGAATGGCTACTGTCAATGGTTTACCTATTAGTACCCGTTTAAGTGCAGATGCTTTGAAGAAAGTAGCAGCAGACACCATGGTTGGTGGCGCAACATTAACAGGGTTATTAGGCACAAGTGCTTGGTATGCACCAGGAGCAGCGGTTGCAAGCTTAGTTGAAGCCATTGTTAGAGACGAGAAAAAATTAATGCCATGTTGCGTATTGTTAGATGGCGAATATGGTCAAAAAGATATCTGTTTAGGTGTACCAGTTATTATTGGCAAAAACGGTTGGGAAGAAATCGTTGATTACAATTTAAACGAAGAAGAGCAAGCCGCATTTAGTAAATCGGCTGAAGCTGTTCGCAGTATGAATAGTGTATTGAGCACTATGAGTATGTAAAATTACTGTCAGAATCTTGTAAAATTTCACAAAAAAGCCAGCACCCAAAGTGCTGGCTTTTTTTATTCACAATATCCAGCCCACTCTATAACCATTGCTAATTCATACTTTGCGTTACCTATACTTAAATCGCTTTAAAAAGTTCCAATTATATTATAAGCCTAGAAGGATTATAGGTAATTAATGGTGTCCTATTTTGCTTTGATTGATACAAATAAATCGTTATATTTGTTTCAATTTGAAAAGAATTTTACTCATTCTCATTTTATTAACTCCGATTGTTGTTTTCAGTCAAAAATCTAATACTGGAACGGAGTTTTGGATGGGATTTTTGCGGAATTACGATTCTACATTTTCTGGCAAAAAAGATTCCTTGCGTTTATATATTTCAGCAACTAATAATACCAAGGTAGATATTTCAATTCCATTACAATCGTATTTTGCTTCCATTCAAATACCCAAAGACAGCGTAGTAGTTTTCACAATACCCTTGCATCTTGGCTATTTAGTAGATTATGACGTAATTAAAGACAAGGCCATTCATATTACATCAGATTTCCCTATTTCTGTTTCGGCGATGAACCTACTTTATGCAACTACCGACGCCAGTATTGTCCTTCCTTACGCCAACATTCCAAGCAAAACCACTTATATAACGGGTAATCCAAGTACTGGCAGTACCAGTGAAATCCTTTTGGTAGCAGGCGAAGATTCTACGAAAGTAAAAATAATTCCCGCCAATAACACCTTAACCGGTCACCTGCGCAATGTTCCATTTTATTTAACCCTCAACAAAGGGCAATTATATCAAATGGGTAGCAATGCCGATTTATCAGGCACAATTGTTAGTGTGCTCTCCCAAAACAAGCTAGTTGTATTTACTGGCGATCGTTGCTCAGCATGGCCTTGTGGCGCTTGCGACCATGAATTTGAGCAAGTGTTGCCAAACGATGTTTTAGACACCTCCTATTGTATACCTTCTCATTTTGGTCATACCAAAGGATATTTGCTTAAAATGATACCCCTTGACTCAAGCACTGACATTAGAGTGAATGGTGTTTTATACAAAAATGTATCGCGACTAAATCCGCTAACCATCGATGTAAAGAGCGACTCGGGTTATTATGCTTCTTCCAATAAACTTTTTCACTGCCATCAGTTTTTAAAAGGAGCAGGTTGCAGTGGCTATATCAATTCTAATTACGGCGATCCCGCGCAACTAGAGCTTGTAAGTGTTAAATATTTTGGAGAAGCATCGCTTTTCAGCACCGTTAATTCTTTTAATCTCAAAGATCATTTTGTGAATATCGTTATTAAAACCACCGCTAAAGACAAGGTATATTTGGATAAAACGAAAATAGACTCCAGTGAATTTGTAAAATTCGACTATGCGCCAACTTATTCTTTCGCCCGTTTAAAAATCAGTATTGGTCAACATCTTTTAGAATGTTCAGATGGATTAATTGCTTATTGCTATGGCGTTGGATATTATGAATCTTACTTATACTTATCTGGGTTTAGTTTACCCAATTTTGATTTAAATTTCAAGGATTCTGTGCTAAAATATGATTGTAAAAACGACCTTATAAAAATGCAATTCAAAGCCAAATCCGATAAAGTTTTAAAGAAATACACTTGGTACTTTGGGGATAACACAATGGGATCAGGCAATCCAGTGCAGCATACCTATACTACCCGAGGAGAATTTAATGTCAAACTTGTGGCAGAAGATTTTGCTGGCAAAAAAGATTCGGTAACGAGAAAAATAATTGTCAATTGGCCAGTTTTCGACCCGCTTAGAAATAAAATTATTTGTGGTATTGATACTATAAAATTCGAAGAAAACAATTCCTTTTTTGCGAATTTCAAATGGCAAGATAATAGCACCAATAGATACTACAAGGTATGGGATAATAAAACAGTATGGGTAACCGCTACTGATACTTCGGGCTATTGTAAATTTAGTGATACAGGCACCGTAAGTAAAATTAATATTTTTTCTAATATTTTTGTTGATTCTATAGAAAAATGCTGGAAGTACAACAAATTTAAATTTAGTGATTCAACTAAAATATTTGCTGATCAAATATTACATAAAGCGTGGGTATTTCCTTTTAAAACTGTTTGGGATCAAGATGCAACCACCGTAAGGTTTCCGATGCCTGGCAAGTACAAAGTGTATTTTGATATTTATACAACTCAAGCCAATTGCAAAGCACGATACCCTATTGATATAACAGTGCATCCAATGCCAAAAGTATTTGCAAAAGTGAAAGGTGAATCATTTTGTAGCAATACCCCCATTCAATTTTATGATAGTTCTCAGATAGTAACTGGCTATATTAAAAGTGTCCGTTGGTTATTCGATGATTCCACTGTCGTAAATAGCGATTCACTAAAAACTATAAAGACTCTGAAATATTATAAGTCAAAAGCCGAAGTCGTGCACTTTTATAAGCATATTGCCATTTCAGATAAAGGCTGCATGGATACAGTTCTAAATGCGGCTTTGGTATGGCCAAAACCAAAAGTTGATTTCTTAATGAATAGCGTTGATACGATTTTGTGTTTACCTGCGGCACGTTGGAGTTATTCCAGTATTTCAACGGTTGATGCAGATACGATGAGTCTCTATTGGGATGCGGGAAATGGTCGGACCAGTACTAACTACTCAATGAACAATATTCGCTATTTCAATCCTGGTAAATATAACATTACCCTGAAAGCTGTCTCTACTTTTGGTTGTGCAGATACCATGACCAAACATATCGAAGTGCTAGATATTCCCAAAGCGCAATTCAACATTAACGACAGCATTCAGTGCTTTGTTGGCCACGCTTTTAACTTCAAAGATTCTACAATTGGCAATTATTTAAATTACGACTGGTCTTTTGGCAACGGCCTCACTTCAAAAAAACAAAAAATTGATTCTATTCAATACAACGCCAGTGGTAAATATAGAGTTACGCTCAAAATAACAACACCTTACAATGGATGCGAGGATTCAACTACGAGGTTCATTAATGTACTAAAAGAACCAGAAACAGCCTATCAAATAAACAATGACACCCAGTGCCTTAACAACAACTTATTTAAGGTGATTAATCAAACTATTTTTTATCAAGCGTCTGACCAAACAAAATGGATTTACAAAAACACGACCGATACTAATTACAACCTTAACAACATTAATTTTATTGATACTGGTAGTCATCAATACAAGCTAATAGTAATGGATATTGAAGGATGTTCAGACACCGCATCATTTAATCTACAAGTTTCAACCCAGCCAGTTCCTACACTTTCTATAAACGATAGTATACAATGTTTCAAAGGCAACCATTTTGTATTTAAAACCAACACATCTCAAGGTATTATTAATGATTGGAGAATCAATAATAAAACGGCCGCAATTAGCAGTATAGATAGTTTCGTTCGAAATGAATTTAATGCTGGCGTCAATACCATCAAACTGATACAGAAAACCAACAGCAATTGCATAGATAGCACGAGCAAAAAATATGATGTCTTAGATCCTGTTGTTGCTAACTTTACAATTAACAAAGACACCCAGTGTTTAGATAACAATAGCTTTAATTTCAAGGATGCTTCAATAGCCAACAAGGATGTAATTACTGATTGGACTTATGCCTTAAATAATCTAACCTTCTTAGGCAATCCTGCATTGAACAATATCCAATTTGGAACACCTGGCCCACATAAAATTCTATTAAACATAAAAACAAAAGAAGATTGTTCAGACAGTTTGAGCAAGTTTATTTTTATAAATGCCAATCCTAACGCTGAAATTATTGGAGATACCATTTGTCTAAATTCAATTGCAACAATCCGAGGAAACCAACTTTCGGGCACACCAATTAATGCTTGGGATTGGGAATTTGGAGATGGTAATACAGGCAGCAAACAACAAGAGCAGCATTTATATCAATCAGTGAAACAATACGACCTCCGACTAACCGTCACTGATTTTTATGGCTGCGCTAAAACAATCGATGCGTTGGGTGCAGTAGTAGTTCATGAATTACCCGATGCCACATTCTTATTTACCGAAATTGGCGATGGTGTTAATTCGAGTCAAATAAAATTCTTACCTATCCTCAACAATGCGAATCGTTACTTTTGGCAATTCCCAAACAACCAGACAAGTCAATTAGACACACCCGTTTTATTGGTCAATCAATTATTAAAAGGCAATGTATTTTTGAGAGTTACCAATGCCTATAATTGCGTTGACAGCAGTTATCAATCTATTTATATTTATCCCAATAATTTCAATGTCTACATTCCTAATGCTGTCACATTTAACAATGATGAATTAAATGATGTATTTAAAATTGAAGGGATATTAAATACACAAAATTTTGAAATGAAGATATATAACAGATGGGGCGAAGAAATTTTTGTAAGCCACGACCCTACAAAAGGCTGGAACGGCTATTACCAAGGTGAAATAGTTCCAGATGGTATATACATGTATACCCTTAATTTTACATACTTCGACAATAAAAGCTATCAATTCAAAGGGAGCATTACCATATTAAAATAAAACAACCAGTATGAATTGCATTTCATTTTTCAAAAGATTAATTTTAATTTTATTATTATTTCTTTCTTTTAATGCATTTTCACAAGTTAAACTCATCTCCACTGACTCTCTACTGCATTTGATTCGTGCGCCAAAAGATAGTACAACAATTGTGATAAATTTTTGGGCAACCTGGTGCAAGCCATGTGTTAAAGAACTACCCTATTTCAAGGAAGCTGATTCAATATTAAGACTAAAAAATGTACAATTTATTTTTATATCTTTTGATGGAGAAGGCGAACTAAAAAAGGTCAAGAAATTCATTAAAATACAAAATTTAATAGGCAAACAATTGTTGTTTGACAGCAATGATTTCAATCAATTGATTACCTCTGTTGGCGACTGGGAAGGCAATATTCCATATACTATTTTATTAAAAAACGGGCAAAGAAAGAACCACGAGATGAATTTCAGTAGTATAAAACAGCTGTTGAAATTTATTGAAAAATAGGCTTTCAAATTCACAATTTACAGACGGGCAATTGGAAAATTCATTGCACTTTTTTTTAACAATAGAGTCAATCTGTAACCCCTAGCTTTATAAAAAACCAACTATTTTAGGTTCTTTCATTCAATCATTCCAAATGTTTTTTATGTTTTTATTCTTAAAACGAAAAAGCAATTTATAATTTTTATTATATTTGTTACAACATACATTTTAACTAAATTTTCTCTACTATGAAACACAAACAAATTGGGCTAGCTGCAATCGTCACTTTTTTCTCTCTGGCATTTTCATTTTCAAACAATGGATATGAACCCGGAATGGAAGCAGTCGATTTTAATTTAAAAAACACAAATGGCCAAATGGTCTCAATGGCAAGCCAAACCGAAGCAAAAGGATTTATTATTGTTTTCACGTGCAATGAATGTCCGTTTGCTCGCAAGTATGAAAATAGGATTGTTGCATTAGACAAAAAATACAAACCACTCGGTTATCCCGTGATAGCAATAAACGCCAATGATACGGTTAACTATCCAGAAGAGGTTCATAAAGAAAAAGTAAAACGCGCTAAAGACAAAGGCTTTACATTTCCCTATTTAACCGATGAGACACAGAATATAGCAAAAGCTTTTGGCGCTATGAAAACACCTCATATTTTCTTAATCAACAAAGAGAATGATAAATTTATTGTTAAATATACAGGAGGCATTGATAATAATTTTGAAAATGTAGACAAGGTAACCAAAAAATATCTTGAAAATGCTTTGGACGAGCTCATTGCAGGCAAAGAAATTACTGTTAAAACAAGTAAAGCAGTGGGCTGCATGATCAAGTGGGTTCAGTAGCCTAAGAACCTTTTTTTAATGTAAAGCCAAAGGTTGTACCTTCTCCAATTGTGCTTCTAACATTGATGGTTTGATGATGGGCTTCGATAATATGTTTAACAATTGACAAGCCAAGTCCGGTTCCACCACTATTGCGTGCACGGCTTTTGTCTGTCCTGTAAAACCGTTCAAAGAGACGCGGTAAATGCTCAGTTTCAATGCCTCCACCATTATCAGCAACTTCTATTAATATGTTTTTATCCATATCATAAAATCCCAGCATTGTAACGCCGTTTTCATTGCCATAATTTATGGCATTGGCTATTAAATTATTTAGCACTTGGCGGATTCTATTTTTATCAGCCAAGACCATAAATGGTCGATCACACCCCTCCTTTAATTTTAATTGTATGCTACGTTTCTCGGCATGTGGTAAATAAACTTCAAATACTTCTTTAGTTAGTTCACAAATATCAAAAGTTGCAAAATTCATTTCTAAATTTCCACTTTCCAATTTACTGATTTCTAACAAATCGTTAACCAAGGTATTAAGACGTTCGGCACTATTGGCGGCCTTGCGTAAAAACAAAAGATTTACTTCTGGATCGTTGATGGCGCCATCTAATAAAGTCTCAATATACCCTTGAATGTTAAATATGGGCGTTTTTAATTCATGCGAAACATTACCAAGAAAATCTTTGCGGTAACTTTCCATCGCTTTTAACTGAATGATTTCTTGCTTTTGATCCTGGGCCCATTGTATAACCTCTTCATTTACTCTTTTAATGGGGTCGATATTAATATCGGCCATATAGTTTTTGGGAGTAAATTTAGTCGTTTTGAAATGGTGAATGGTCTTATAAATAAGTTTAATCTTACGGTAAATAAAGACCTCTAAACCGTAAAGGATAACAATAAAGGTTAATGAACCAAAAGAGAAAACAGAAATTAAAAAGTTAAGGAATGAAATTTTGAAGAAGAATAAAAAAACAGAAAAAATAAACGTCAATAACAGCGTTGTAAGAAGCGATATTCTTTCGGGTGTTGGATTCCTAATCACACTTCAAATTTATAGCCTACGCCTTTAATTGTTTGAATAAAGTTATCATCTAATTTTTCACGTATTTTACGAATGTGAACATCAATGGTTCTATCTACTACCAGTACATCATCGCCCCATATTGATTCTAGAATTTGTTCTCTTGTAAACACTTTACCTGGTTTACTAGCAAGCAGTGACAACAATTCAAATTCCTTTTTAGGGAATTGTAACGCTTTTCCAAGGTAAGTAACGGTGAATGTTTCACGATCAATTTTCAAATCTGGAAATTCCATCCTACCGATTGTGGCTGAGTCTGATTGATTTCTTCTTAGTATTGCCTTTAACCTTGAGATTAGAACCCTAGGTTTAATTGGCTTAATGATGTAATCATCGGCACCTGCCTCGAAACCAGCCAATTCACTGAACTCTTCGCCTCTGGCCGTTAAGAAAATTAATGGCGTATTCTTTAATTGAGGTAAGGCTTTAATTTGTCTGCAGGCTTCGATACCATCCATTTCTGGCATCATTACATCCATTAAGATAATATCTGGCTTCATCTTGGAAGCGATTTGAATAGCTTCTTTGCCATTCATAGCTGCTACAACTGTAAAATTTTCCTTTTTTAGGTTGTAGCTTAATAGTTCGATTATATCAATTTCATCGTCTACTATTAATATTTTGTAAGATGTTTGTAATGCCATTTGTTAATTAGGTTCAAAATAACTGCTTTAAACTCATTAAATAATTAAACTAATGTTAAATTATCATTACTGAAACAATTCTTCTAATTTTCGCTCAAGCTCTTCGCCTCTTAAATTCTTTGCAATGATGTATCCGTTTCTATCGATCAGTACTGTAGAAGGAATTGAAGAAACCTTGTATAATTTGGCAGGTGCACAACTCCAATATTTCAAATCACTTACATGCAACCAGCTCAAGCCTAATGAAATAATAGAGTTTTTCCAAGCCGTTTCCTCTTTATCTAACGAAACGCCCAGAATTTCAAAGCCTTGTTCACCAAATCGACTATAAACACGCTTTACATTGGGAAACTCGGCTTTACATGGACCACACCAGCTAGCCCAAAAATCGATTAAAACATATTTTCCTCTTAAATCAGATAGTCTCATGGTATCGCCATTGGGTGTTGGCAGCGCAAAATCTGGAGCAAGGGCCCCTATTTCTAAAAGTTTATTATCATCATAAAACTTCTTCAAATCTTTATAGTAGATAGATTGCGTTTCCAAAGGCGTCATTTTATCAAGAATTTTCTTGGCATCAGTTGCTGTTTGATCTTCCTTAAAATTGTATAGGACAAAATAACCTTCTAAGCCGGAACTTACTAATTCATCCGCTGTATTTTTAGTTACTTCTGCTTGCTTACTTGAATACTGCAATTGCATTTCTTGCAGTTTAATGGGATCAAGTTCTTTGTAAATAAATTGCTCCAAATTGCTTAATTCATTGTATAACTTGCTTTGATTTCTTACAAATTCATATAATCTGATTGATTTTTCAGCCTTAATACCAGAAATCGTATAATCAAGCATTTCACCTGTGGATTTAATTTCAATATTAAATACAGAACCATTCTCAATAATCAACGGAACTGCAGCTGTTTTGGAATGCATTAAATAAGCGATGCATGGTTCTGCAATTGTTTTCTCCATAGTAAAATTGCCATTCACGTCGGTAGTAATTGAATCTAATAACAAATATTCGGTAGAACGAAATCGATTAAGCACCATTAGATGGTATGGATGGTTTGCAATTTTGCCGATTATTTTAAAACTAACTTTTCCTTTAACAACTGGCTTTACTTTAGCCTTTGCTTTAGTATTAGAGGATGTTACAGTCGTTTTTTTAGGAGTTGGTTTCCCCGTTTTTTGAGCCATAACGGCTGTTGTAAATAGGAATAGAAAAGTGGTTAGGAATGCCTTAAACATGTTACAAATTTAATTAAATGTTATTGATACGTTGTATTTCTTTTTTCAATAGACTTATTTTATCGCTATTAGGTTGTATGCGTATACCTAAAACATTACAAGCCTCTGCCGCTTCCATATCTCTATCGGTATCTCCAAACATGATTGATTTTTGAGAATCAATTTGATATTTTGCGATGGCTTTTTCAATCATTAATGATCCTGGCTTACGACATAAACAATTACCTACTATAGGATGATGAGGACAATAATAAATTTCATCGATCGATATGCCTTTTTGAGCGCAGGCATCTGTAATGATATTATGAAAAGACTTCAAGTCTTGATGGGAATACAATTTTTTATCTATCCCCCCTTGGTTGGTTATAATAAATACCTTAAATCCATTCTCTTTGGCCATTACAATGCATTCAACGGCATCAGGAAGCAATTGAAAATCCTCAATTTTACATACATAATCACCTATTTCTTTATTTAGTACCCCATCTCTATCGAAAAAAACTGCCTTATTCATCTAACCATGTTTTATTATACTGCAAATAAATGCTATTTTGCACCGTTTTTTCAATTAAAATATTTTGTCACCCTACATCGTCATAATTCCCACCTACAACGAAAAAGAAAATGCAGAGGCCATTGTAAGAAAGACCCTTTCTTTACAACCTATGCTTGATGTTTTAGTTGTAGACGACAACTCTCCAGATGGAACCGCACAAATCATCAAAACTCTTCAAACAGAATTTCCAAACCGCCTACATTTACTTGAAAGACAAGAAAAAAACGGCTTAGGCACTGCCTATATCGCTGGATTTAAATGGTGTTTAGATAAATCTTATGCGTATATATTTGAAATGGATGCCGATTTTTCCCATAATCCAGATGACCTTATTAAACTATTGGAGGCTTGCGAAAAAGACGGCAATGGCCTGTCAGTAGGGTCTCGATATATCACTGGCGTTAATGTTGTAAACTGGCCCATTAGTCGTGTCATAATGAGTTATTACGCGAGTGCTTACGTGCGTTTGGTTACAGGTATGACTATTCGCGATGCAACCGCAGGATTTGTTTGCTATACTAGAAAAACATTGGAGACCATACAACTAGATAAAATAAAATTCAAAGGTTACGCCTTTCAAATAGAAATGAAATTCAAGGCATCGTTGGCAGGTATTAAAATCAAAGAGGTGCCTATTATTTTTACAGATAGAACCAAAGGTACTTCTAAAATGAGCAAAAAAATATTTAGAGAGGCTTTTTTCGGTGTAATCGAATTAAAACTAAATAGTTTATTTAATAAAAATGGCTGACCCAATTAAAATCTCCGAGTTAAGAAAAGACTATAAATTCAAGGCCTTGCTTGAGTCAGATGTTTTAACAGACCCTATTGAGCAATTTAAAGTTTGGTTTGATGAGGCTATGCAGGCTCAATTACCGGAACCCAATGCCATGTGCCTTAGTACGATTCAACATAACCAACCTAGCAGTCGTTATGTTTTATTAAAAGGAATCGAACACCAAGGATTTGTATTTTTCTCAAACTACAACAGTAATAAAGGCAGTGAAATGGAAGCTATTCCAAATGTTGCGCTCAATTTTATTTGGCTAGAATTAGAAAGGCAAGTTCGCGTTGAAGGCACTGTTTCAAAATTAACTGACGCTGAGAATGACGATTATTTTTATAGCCGTCCTATAGGTAGTCAAATTGGCGCTATAGTTAGTGCCCAAAGCAGTGTTTTAAAAGACCGCAAGGAACTCGACGATGCTTGGACAGCTATTGAGGGAAAATACCATACTGAAAAACCAATTCGCCCTGAACATTGGGGTGGCTATTTAGTAAAGCCGAATAAAATCGAATTTTGGCAAGGGCGAAGTAGCCGTTTACACGATCGTTTGCTATTCACTTTAAATGAAGGCAAATGGGAATTGTGTCGATTAAGTCCCTAAGCATTGTTTTATATTAATTCGCTTATTTTTAGTCAATTTTATTGCTGAATAAACAACAATAACCTTATTAATAAAACAAATAATACAAATCGAATTCTAATCTTTATTTTTGCACTAAGATTCCATTAAAAATTCAACAATAACAATTAAACATCTAAAAAAATATGCCATATCCAGAAATGTTAGTGTCGCCAATGCGCGCAGAACTTACCAACGTAGGATTTACAGAATTAAAATCTGCTGATGAAGTAGACAATACATTACCAACTGCCAAAGGAACCACTTTATTAGTTGTTAATTCAGTATGTGGTTGTGCTGCTGGTTCGGCCCGTCCAGGAGTTATCCGTTCCTTAACCAACGATAAAACCCCATCCAATTTATTAACTGTATTTGCAGGCCAAGATTTAGATGCAGTTGCTAAAGCAAGAGATTTCATGTTGCCTTATCCTCCTTCTTCGCCTTCAATTGCCCTATTTAAGGATGGTCAATTGGTGCACTTTGTTCAAAGATTAGATATTGAAGGTCATACAGCAGATCAAATTTCCGAAAACCTTAAATCTGCATTCGATCAACACTGTTAATAATTAAATAGACAATTTAAACCCATTTAAAAACAAAAAAACCCTTGCAATGCAAGGGTTTTTTTATGGAATAATTGTTATATTAATGTTGAGATTCTACCGCTCCCGCTTTTGGCGCGGCATTTTTAATATCCTCATCCGCACCCTCTTCAAACTTAACAAAGTTGTGATTGAAACGCATGGCCAAGTCATTCGCTTGTGCATCGTATGCTGCTTTATCACTCCAAGTATTTTTTGGATGTAATATTTCAACTGGTACATTTGGACATGTATTTGGCATTAACACACCAAAAACAGGGTGTTGTGTGAATTCAACTTTTTCAAGTTCACCATTTAAAGCAGCCGTTAACATGGCTCTGGTGTAAGATAATTTCATTCTACTACCAACACCATAAGCGCCACCACTCCAACCAGTATTCACCAACCACACATTGATATCTTTGTTGGCCTTTAATTTTTCGCCTAAAAGTTTTGCGTATTTTGCAGGATGTAATGGCAAGAAAGCTTGACCAAAACAAGCAGAGAATGTGCTTTGCGGCTCAGTAATACCCGCTTCAGTACCAGCTACCTTACTTGTGTAACCGGAAATAAAGTGATACATGGCTTGTTCAGCTGTTAACTTCGAAATTGGAGGCAAAACTCCAAAAGCATCGCAAGTTAAGAAGAAAATATTTTTAGGCGCACTGCCAATAGACGGCACCGCAATATTGTCAATAAATTCAATGGGATAGGCAACACGCGTATTTTCCGTCACTGAAATATCTTCATAATTTACTTTTGAAGAATTCGGGTAAAAACGAACATTCTCAACTAAGGCTCCATGTTTAATGGCATTCCAAATTTGAGGCTCTTTTTCCTCGGTAAGGTCTATACATTTGGCATAACAACCACCTTCAAAATTGAAGACATTGTTATCAGACCAACCGTGCTCATCATCACCAATTAATTTCCTATTTGGATCGGCAGATAAAGTTGTTTTACCAGTACCTGACAATCCAAAGAAAATGGCAGTATCGCCTTTTTCTCCAATATTAGCAGAGCAGTGCATTGATAAGACTTGTTTCTCTTGCGGCAGTATGTAGTTGAGAACAGTGAATATTCCTTTTTTAATTTCACCAGTGTAACCTGAACCACCAATTAAAATAATTTTTTTAGTGAAGTTAATGATAGAGAAATTATGCTGACGCGTACCATCTTCTGCTGCTATTGCATGGAAAGATGGAGCAGCTAATATTAGCCATTCGGCCGGTGTTTGCTCAGCAGCCTCCGGACGCAAAAATAAATTTTTAGCGAACAAGTTTTGGTAAGCTGTTTCAGTTACAACTTTAATATTTAAACGGTATGCTGGATCGGCACAAGCATAGGCATCTCTTACAAATAGCTCTTTGCCTTTGTAATGGTTCAATACTTTATTTAACAAAGCATCGAATTTTGAAGGTTCAAATTTAAAATTAACATTGCCCCACCATACGGTGTTTTCTGTTTTTTCGTCACAAACTGTAAATTTATCTTTGGGAGAACGCCCTGTAAACTCGCCAGTGTCAGCAGCAAGAGCGCCATTGTCAGTAATTACACCTTCTTTTCTCTCAATTGCCTTCTGAACCAATTCATCGGTACTTAGGTTAATAAAAGCCTGTGAAGCATTTTCAATAACCCCTAAAAGAATTTCTTGATTATTCATTGTTATAATTTTTACTTTAAAAGGGTGCAAATTTACAAAAAAGACCCAACAAACAGAAATTTTTGTCTGTTTTTTAATCCTTTAGACCCTGAAAAGAGTCATTTTTCTCATATTATCAACTTCATTTTTAGCAAATTAATACACATAATACACATAAATTAAATCAATCAAAAAAAAATGCTTTATTTGAAATTCTTATCCCAAAAAATATTTAAAAATCCTTACTTTTGCATTTCTTTTTAGTTTAATATTCAGTGGAAAATTTTATTGTATCTGCCCGAAAATATCGCCCATCCATCTTTGATGATGTGGTAGGACAGAAGCATATAACAGACACCTTGCTGAATGAAATCAATAGCAACCACCTTGCCCAAGCCTTTTTATTTACTGGTCCAAGAGGCGTAGGCAAGACAACTTGTGCGAGAATTTTGGCGAAGGTAATTAATCAAAAAGACAACGATGGTCCCGACCAAGATTACGCCTTCAACATCTTTGAACTCGATGCCGCCAGCAACAACTCCGTTGATGATATCAGGCAATTGAATGAACAAGTTAGAATTCCACCGCAAGTTGGCACTTATAAAATCTATATTATAGATGAGGTGCACATGCTAAGTTCACAGGCTTTCAATGCTTTTCTAAAAACCCTTGAAGAACCTCCAAAATACGCCATTTTTATACTTGCAACAACCGAGAAACACAAGGTTTTACCAACGATTTTATCGCGTTGTCAGATCTTTAATTTCAAGCGAATTCAAGTAAAAGACATGGTGAGCCATTTAAAAACCATTGCGGTTAAAGAAAATATTAAAGCAGAAGAAGAAGCCCTACACCTAATCGCAGAAAAGGCTGATGGGGGATTACGCGACGCCTTATCAATGTTTGACCAAATGGTTAGTTTTTGTAATGGAGATATTACCTATGCAAAAGTTGTAGACAATCTCAATTTACTGGACAAAGATTATTATTTCAAAGTAACCGACGCCATTCTAAATCAAAATGTAGGTGAAGTTTTAAACTATTTTGATTTGATTTTGGAAAAAGGATTTGATGGACAACTCTTTCTGAATGGATTGAATGAACATTTTAGAAATTTAATGGTATGCAAAGATTCCTCAACTGCTCATTTACTGGATGTTGGAGAATTGCATAAAACCAAATACAATGAACAAAGTAAAAATACCAATTTAACTTTCTTATTGAATGCACTGAACATCAATAATCAATTTGATTTGGAATATAAAAACAGCAGAAACCAACGCTTACACATAGAAATAGCGCTTCTAAAGCTATGTCACATCAAAAATATGTTGAATTCGGCTACTACTTTAGATGAATTAAAAAAAAAAGTGATGAGTATATAACTCGTAAAACT
Source organism: bacterium (assembly GCA_029945665.1). GTDB lineage: Bacteria > Bacteroidota > Bacteroidia > NS11-12g > UBA955 > JABMMZ01. Next base: position 53,205 of record JAQSCZ010000007.1, read on the forward strand.
GAACTTAACCAACAAAATGCAGCGAACACCGCAACACCAGCGCCATTGGTTAAACCAATACCTTTAGCAGATTCTAACTTTAGTTTACCGAAGTTACCTTTAAAACATAATCTGGGCAAACAGGCACCGCCGATTCAAATAGAAATAGCCGAAATCATAGAGGCTTCTGATGAAGCGGTTAAAATAAAATTGGAATTTATAAAAGAGGAAGAATCTCTTTATTCTGATAGAACCAACGAACCTAAAGCTACAATTGAGTTAAACGATTTAAATTTAAAGGCAGCAATGTCTGCATTTGCTGCATCTTTATCACCCTCGACTGCAGCATTGGTAAAAATGTTTCAACCCAGGATTGATGTTTATGATATAAAAATTTCAATGCAAAAGGGCAATATCAATCTAATTGAACCGATTAAAATTGAATGGCAGCGTTTTTTAAGGGATCATTTTTCAAATCGACAATTAACTTTAGTGATAAGTGAGGATAATACCGTGATTCAACAAACCAGGGCTTATACGCAGCGTGAGCAATTAGATGAGATTATCAAAGAAAACCCAATCGTTCTTGATCTGTTAAAAACGCTAAATCTCAAATTGAAATAATCCATTTTTTTAGGTTAATGTCATTGTGTTAGGTTTAGTTCCTTACAAGGATTAAATATTCATTTAAAGATTTATATATCAAAAACTTAAAAACAAAAACGGCTGATGCTTTTTTTTAATTTAAAGTTTATTTATATTCGTAAATTAAATTGTGAATAGTGCTTAATAAAAGCTTACTTTTTCTCTTCTCCTTCTTGTTGATATTTCAGATATCTAAAGCCCAAAAGGAGGCCAATATCTGGTATTTTGGTGCAAACGCAGGCATAAATTTCAACACCAGTCAACCAACAGCAATTACCAATAGTAAAATGTTTGCTTCTGAAGGTTGCGCAAGCATCAGCAATGCAGCGGGCCGATTATTGTTTTACACAGATGGGGTTAGTGTCTGGGATAGCACACATCAAGTTATGCCAAATGGCAGCGACCTCAAGGGCAATGCATCGAGTACACAATCTGTTGTTATTGTTCCAAAACCATTTACTTTTAATTCGTATTTTATATTCACCTCAGATAAAGTTGCTGGATCTGAAGGAATAACCTATTCTGAAGTTAACATGGGTTTGAATGGAGGAAAAGGCGATGTACTCAATTGGAATAAAAATAAAAAACTGGTTACACCAGCTTGTGAAAAATTAAGTGCTGTTAAACACAGCAATGGATTCGACTATTGGATTATGGCACATAAGTTTAACTCTGATACGCTTTATGCCTATCGGGTGACAATGTATGGTATTATTCCAAGAGCTGTAAAAAGCAAAACTGGATTTAAAATTAGCAACGGCTATTCAAATTCTTTGGGGAGCATGAAATTCTCACCTGATGGTCGCAAATTAGCTTATGTAAATTACTCCAAGGACACGTCAGTTATAGCAGACTTTAACAACCAAACTGGAATTATTTCAAATCCATATTTTTTCAATAATACAAATGCCTACGGCTTAGAATTCTCATCAAAAAGCAGATATATTTACATCAGTGAATTTAAATCAAGAAAAATATATCAATATGATGCAAAAGCGATTAGCTCTGACGCTTTCATTAGTTCTAAAAAAACAATTGACAGTAATTATGCGAATGAATTGGGGGCATTGCAACTGGCACCCAATGGGAAAATATACGTTGCAGTTACTGGAAGCAATTATCTTCATTCAATTGAAGCTCCAGATTCTTTTGGTAGCCTTTCTCGACCGGCTAAAAACAGCATTTTCCTTGGCGGTAAAACCTGTCTCCTTGGCTTACCTAACTTTAACACATCGCTTTTCAATTTAAAAACAATCCTTGCAAAATCATATTGTTTAAACGATACAGCCGAATTTAGCATTTCGAATACTGAGGATATCGACTCTGTGAAATGGTTTTTTGGAGAACCTATATTCAACGCAAATAATTACTCAACCAAAGCCATTGGAGCCCGTCACATCTATACAAAAACGGGCAAGTATTTTGTTCGACTTAATTATTATTCGAAAAAATCCGTTCAATTTGCTTTTGCTCAAATTAATGTCAAAGATATCAAACCTAATATCGGCCGCGATACTAGTTTTTGTAATGCCTTTTCTTTAAAACTATCGACTGCTAAATCTTATCAAAAATACCTTTGGAATACTTCAGAAATTACGCCTTCCTTATCAATTTCCAAAAAAGGAACCTACATACTCCACGTAAACGATAGCATTGGATGCAGCAGCGCAGATACCATTGTGGTTCATAACCCATTTGTAGTTGCTAAAATTACAACTTCGGACACGATACAGTGCTCAAAAAATAATTTATTTAAAATTATAAATGAAAGTTTTATAGATGACGATCAAATAAAATACTCCCTTTGGACTTTGGGCGATGGCACTTCAATTGATGATTCTGTTATACTAAAGGAATATGATGCAGTTGGCCAATATAAAATCAAACTAAATGTTGTTACGAAAACTGATTGTAAGGATAGTGCCACAAAAAACTTACATGTTAAACTAAGTCCAATGGCTGCTTTTCAGGCAACTTCGCCTTGCTTTCCTGACAGTGTGGTATTCACAAATCAATCGACATTTGGTGCTGGAAAACTAATTAATTTCTGGTGGGAATTTGGAGACAACACATTTTCAACTCAAAAGAGTCCATACAAGTTCTACAAAGAACCCTCCAAATACAATGTTAAGCTAGTAATTCGTGCAGAAAACGGCTGTATTGACTCCATTGTTAAACACCGTGGTATTTTAGTCAAAGAAAGTCCGCATGCCAGTTTCACATTTAATGAAATAAGCTCTTTAAATGGTGGACAAAAGCAAGTACAGTTTAATAATTTCTCGACAGATAATGCCGTATTATTCAGTTGGAATTTTGGCAATGGTAAAACTAGCTCAGACAAAAATCCTACTCTAAATTATTTAGATTCTGGTAAAAATACTTTTACACTTATTGCTTCAACATTAGAAGGCTGTTCAGATTCTTATAGTTTGAATACTTATCACAAATTTTTCTTCTTTTTACCCAATGTGTTTTCACCTGATGGCAATAACATTAATGATAATTATGTGCCATTTTCAAGTTTATTCATTTCTTATTATAAAATGGAGATTTTCAATAAATGGGGAGAGAAGCTATTTGAATCTAATGATATTTTAAATGGATGGGATGGCAAATACCATGGAGAATACTGTACCAATGATTTATACATTTGTAAAATTGCATTAACACCTTATGGTGCTGGTCTAGAGAAACATGAAACAAGTTTTCTTTTAATGCATTAGAATTTAGTAACTCAGATTTTAAATTCAAAAGTAGTAACATTATTTATTATATTTTGATTCACACTGATCCGAACTTTTCCAAGATTTGGCAATAAATCATTCGTGAGCCCT
>JAQSCZ010000008.1 GCA_029945665.1 bacterium
CCACATAGCAGAGAACTCCATTACATTTCGTTCACGCTATATGGTAAACCAATAACCACATAGCAGAGAACTCCATTACATTTCGTTCACGCTATATGGTAAACCAATAACCACATAGCAGAGAACTCCATTACATTTCGTTCACGCTATATGGTAAACCAATAAATAACCATTTAAAAAGTTTTTTAAAACAATTATTAATCCTTTCCTTTGTTATATTAACCGAAAAAAACCTTTGCAAAGTATACCATTGCAGGTTGTGTATGCGATACTTTGTAGCGGTTATATGTAAGTTATAGGCAATTTTAGAATGAGACAACTAATAATAATATTGACACTAATTATCTTGACTGGCTGTGATTTCAAATCATCGGAAGACTATCACAAGGAAGCGAATCAGTTGGAAAAACAAGATAAATATAGAGAAGCAATTTTACTCCTTGACAAAGCAATTGAAAAGGATCAAAAAAATATCAAAGCTCTACTTGACCGAGCCGTTGACAAATCAATTATCAAGGATTACAAAGGTTCAATTGAAGATTATTCAAAGATTATTGAATTGGACTATGACAACGGTTTAGCTTTCTTAAATCGCGGAAAAAACAAGAAGCGTCTTGAAGACTATGTCGGTGCGATAGCAGATTTTGACAAAGCAATTTCGACAAAAGGCGGAGAATTATTCTATATGGACAAAGTAGAAAATTCATTTGTTGCGATAGGATTTGAATTTGATATAAAAATGGAAGAGATAAAGTTCGAACGTGGAATAGCTTATTATAATATTGACAGTTTAAAATTGGCGTTTGACGATTTCAATTTTTCTATTCAAAAAAAATATCTATTGCCCGACAGCTATTATTGGAGAGGTCTAATTTATTTGCAGTACAATATGAAAAGTGAAGCCTGTAATGACTTAAATAAAGCGAAAGAATTAGGCGATCCAGACGCACAAGACTTAATAAGCAAAAATTGTAAATGAAAATAAAAACTGCCCATAATAGCACCTACCCAAAAGGCGGGGTTTCGTGCTTCGCAGAAACATTTGTGATTCAAGGAAGCTATATTCTCCGGATGAATATTTGTGATAAAAAGCCGCCAATCGCAAATCGGCCAAACGTTAGTGCTGATTTATGAAGTGATAAAATTTCAACTATAAACTTTTGTATATTTGACAAAAATTGGATGACAACAAAGGACAACATATTAAATACTTTAAAATTAAATAAACTATTGCTCAAGAAGTTTGGGATAAGTCATGTTGGTTTATTTGGTTCATACATAAGAAATGAACAATCTAATGAAAGTGATATAGATTTGTTAATCGATTTTGAACCCGAAAAAGAAAATTTCGACAATTATATGGCAGTTTATGATTTATTCGAGAGCCTTTTTAAGAATGAAAAAATAGAAGTAGTAACAATGAAAGGATTAAGTCAATATGTTGGCCCCGGAATTTTAAAAGAAGTACAATATGTCTAAGGAACCAAAAGAATATTTGAGACATATCCAAGATGAATGTTCATTTATTATTACCGTGTGTAAAAATTTAGATTTTAACGTCTTCCTAGAAGACGAAATTTTGAAACGAGCTGTTGTAAGAAGTTTAGAAATTATTGGAGAGGCTACAAAGAAAATTCCTGCAGATATTAAAGTAAAATGGAGTTCAGTTCAATGGAAAAATATGGCTGGTATGCGTGACAGGCTGATCCATGATTATATAGGAGTAAATTATAGTATTGTTTGGGATGTCATGAAAAATAAAATTCCTGATATACATGAACAAATTTTTAAACTCTTAGCAGAAGATTAAAACTACCACTAACATCACCTAAAAGAAATTAGTGGTTTCAGTCGTTAAATCAAGCTTTCCCTCTAGCGCATTACAAGTGGTACTTCGTGTCAAGTTTTGTTGTAAAAGCCCACGCAAAAACTGTCCAACCGTAACCAAATCCATACATGATTAGCGCCATTATAACTTGCCCTACTAAAAATCAAGATTAAACCCATCGCTACCTGCCCTTAACTTAATTAAAGGAAACAGCACCTCAAGTAAAGCCAAATTTAAAGACGCTAAAGTCACCCTGAGCCTGTCGAAGAGTGTCCAAGGGTGCCCAAGAATGAGCCTGCAACTCAACTCGAAAATAAACCATTGCTAATTCATTATAATAGCTTTGCTTTGCTAACAAACAAAAACTATTTAATCTCCAAATAGCTACAAAACCCCCACATTTACTTGCATAAAATTGCAACATGCAAGCATTCAAAAAAGCTACAACTTACCGGTCAAAACCAATCCAATAAGTGAATCAAAACATGTTGCCCTTTCAAGCAACACAAAAAAACAAAATGACCTACACTGTTAAAAAAACAAAATGTATTCAAAATCATCCCAATATGCGCGCAGCTTAATCGAAGCATCGCTCGATCCTTTTGTTACCATTTCCGCCGAAGGAAAAATTACAGATGTAAATGAAGCATCAGTCAAAGTAACTGGCGAACTAAGAGAGAAACTCATTGGAACCGATTTCTCCGATTATTTTACCGAACCTGAAAGGGCCCGAGAAGGATACAAGCAGGTTTTTGAAAAAGGCTTTGTTTCCGATTATCCATTAACCATTCACCACAAAAATGGCACCCTAACCGATGTATTATACAACGCCTCCGTTTACAAAGACGACGAAGGAAACGTACTAGGCGTGTTTGCCGCAGCAAGAGATGTAACCCATCAGAAAGCAGCCGAAGAAAAAATTCGTCAAAGTGAAGAAAAATTTAAATCAATTTTTGATAGAAGCCTAGCGGCTGTTTTAGTAGCCGATGACAAAGGCAATTATTTATCTGCCAACAAAGCCGCAGGCGAACTTTTAGGATACTCAGTAAATGAATTGTTGCAAATGAATGTGGGCGACTTAAAAACAACTGAGAAACCTGGAGCCGCCAAACGTTTTGAAGCATATATGTCAAGTGGAGAAGAAACCGGCGAATTTGATTTTATTACAAAAAGAGGAGAACATAAATTTGCACAATACCAAGCAACCCGTATCAAAGCTGATTTCAATTTAAGTATCCTAATGGATATTACAGTGCAAAAACAATCATCTCAATATGCACGCAGTTTAATCGAAGCATCCCTCGACCCACTCGTTACCATTTCTCTTGAAGGGAAAATAACAGATGTAAATGAAGCATCTGTAAAAGTAACAGGAGAAACAAAAGAAAAACTGATTGGAACCGACTTTTCAGATTATTTTACCGAACCCGAAAAAGCACGAGAAGGATACAAGCAGGTTTTTGAAAAAGGCTTTGTTTCCGATTACCCTTTGACCATTCATCACAAAAATGGCACCCTAACCGATGTGTTATACAACGCATCTGTTTATAAAGATGATAATGAAAATGTCCTAGGCGTATTTGCCGCAGCGCGAGATGTAACCACAAATAAAAGAATTACAGAAGAATTGAAAGAGGCTAGAGTTGTTGCCGATTTAGCAACAACAGCGGCAGAAGATGCAAAAGCATTAGCGGAACGTGCATTACATTCCAAACAACAATTTTTATCCAATATGAGTCACGAAATCCGCACACCCATGAATGCAATTATTGGATTTACTAAGGTATTACTCAAAACAGTTTTAGCATCAAATCAAAAAGAATATTTAGATGCCATAAAAACCAGTGGCGATGGATTGCTCGTGCTCATAAATGATATTCTAGATTTAGCAAAAGTAGATTCAGGTAAAATGACATTTGAACAACTACCCTTCAAAATGAATTTATCTGTGTCAGCATTAATTCAGGTATTTGATTTAAAAATTACTGAAAAGAATTTACAGTTAATTACAGAATACGACAATAGAATTCCAGCAGTTTTGGAAGGAGATGCCGGGCGTTTAAATCAAATACTTTTAAATCTGTTAAGTAATGCAATCAAGTTTACCGAAAAAGGAAAAATAACGATCGCAGTTCGTTTGTTGAATGAAAATAAAGACACAGCAACCATTGAGTTTGCAATTACCGATACAGGAACAGGTATACCACACGATAAATTAAAATCTATTTTTGACAACTTTAACCAAGCAACCAGTTCCACTGCCAGATTATTCGGAGGTTCAGGTTTAGGCCTTGCCATCTGTAAACAATTAGTAGAAAAACAGGGCGGAAATATTTTTGTAAAAAGTAAAATCGACGAAGGCTCAACATTTAGTTTCACCCTTACCTTTCAAAAATCAAAAGAGGAAAATAAGCATGAAAATGAGGGGGTAGAATTGGATAAAGAAAATAATGTTGTAAAAGTATTGTTGGTAGAAGATATTGCCCTCAATCAATTATTGATGAAAATTATTTTAGAAGATTTTAAATTCAAATACGATATTGCCGACAACGGAAAAATTGCCATTGAAAAAATGCAAACAGAAACCTACGACATTGTCTTAATGGACTTGCAGATGCCCGTAATGAATGGATTTGAAGCCACAGAGTATATCCGTAACACACTAAAATCTCAAATTCCCATTATTGCTTTAACAGCCGATGTTACCACCGTTGATTTAGAAAAATGCAAAGCGGCCGGCATGAATGATTATGTTTCTAAACCACTTGACGAACGGATTTTATATACTAAAATGGTTGAGCTGTTGAAACTTGAAATATAAAAAATAAACTGATAAATACACAAGTATAAATATGGGTAAGATAATCTTCGATAGTGGAATATCTCTTGATGGTTTTTTCGCAGGAGATAACAGAAGTCCTGAAAACCCTATGGGTGGTGTTTCTGGTCAAATTCATGCGTGGATGTTTAATCAAAAAGCTTTCTGGGAACATTTAGGAATGGAAGGGGGCAATGAAGATGGTGTTGATGGGGAATTGATTCGAGAGACGATTGAACGAACTGGAGCATTCATTATGGGGAAACGTATGTTTGAGGAAGGTGAAGCCAGTTGGCCAAACGATCTTTATAAAGCGGATGTTTATGTATTAACACATGAAAAAAGAGAACCTTGGGTTCAAAAAGGAACGACAACTTTTTACTTTATAAATGATGGATTGGAAAGTGCATTAGAAAAAGCAAGGCAATCAGCCAAAGGAAAAGACATAAGAATACAAGGTGGTGCAGATACGATACAACAATATCTAAATGCAGGACTTGTAGACGAATTTTTCATTCACATTTCATCTGTTTTTTTAGGAAGTGGAATTCGGCTTTTTGATGGAATTGATAAGGATAAATATGAGATCCAAATCGAAGAGGTTAAACCCTCCGACTTGACAACTCATCTAAGATATAAACTGACGAAGAAATTGAAATAATGACCCGCAAATAGCGCCGATAAGAAAGTTTCAATTCAATACTTTAATCATGGGTTTTTACTAAATCAGAGAGAATCGTGATTTGTGCTAAGTTTATCTTATCCTAAAACAATTATGCACTTTAATTAGAAATATGTTCTAAAAAGTTGTAAGAAGTGTTATCAAAACAAAGTGTCGGTAAGATCTCGGTTTTATAATCGGGGCACAACGTTAAAAAATGACACAATTCAAATTGCGTTAGCATAGATTTCTTGAAATTGTTAAATTAACGAGGCCGATTAAAAAATTTAGGGCATAAAAAAAGCTCTTTGCAGAGCTTCTTTTAATTTTAAATTTTCTTTGTATTTATACTATTGGGCTGCCAAGGCTTATTTTTATAAATATTGGCCTCGCGATGCAATCTGTCATGGTAATCCATTTTAATTGTTAGCAAGATCTGATAGTATAGATACATTAGTTTCATTTGCTTACAAATTGAAGCAATAAATTCGGTAAAAAAAAGTGTAAATGTCAATTTTTATGCCTTGCACGTTTATAATGCATTATTTCAATAGTTTAGAATTTTACTGCACGTTTATGTTGCTGTAAATGGTTCTTGATTTTTGGTCAATAGGCATGCGAAAGTTGCTTTTTATTAATTATTAACCCATAGAATCCAACCATTCTTTCGCTTTGCTTCGATCGGTAAAATAGCGAATTGGATATTCTCCTTTAATAAAAGTGAGATAAAAATTGATCGCCATTTTTTGAGGCAATGAATGTACAACAATAGCTTCTGCGATAATAGAGTTTTTTCGCTTGTGGGCTTCTGATTCACCATACTGGCGTGCTTCTTTATTGATATTATTGTTGGGAGCAGTAATCAAAAGTTTTTTTAGTCTTTTGCAATCTGTGTAATCATCTAATATCTGATAAGCTTCAGATAATAAATCAACATCAATTTCTTTAATGTTCAGGAACTCTACTTCGACTGTCAGATCATCCGACATACGAATAGATTTTAGAATGTTGCTATCTAGGTCCATAGTTTTGCTGTAGTTTTAGTTGTGTTTTTTAACAATTCTAAAGTAGTTTTTTTAATTTAGAAAAACAAATTTAAACAATGTCTTGTTATTATACAAATAAACGTAGGTTTAACCTAAAGTATAACTGTATAAAATTGTTTTTCAGGCCTATAGGTTTAGCTAATCAAAAATAACTAATGGCTCTTTAACCACTCATTGGCTGTATTTAAGTCGGTAAAAAACTTAGAAGGGAAATCATTCTTGATAAAACTTAAATAAAAATTAGTCGCCATTTTTTGTGCTAGCGAATGAACAACTACGGCCTCTGCAACAATATTTTTTCTATTTAAATGATTCTCCTCTTGCAACAAGGTTCGCGCTTCACGTGTTATGGTTGAGTTTTTAGAGATGACAATTAACCTTTTGAATGGTTTTTTCTTTGTGAACTCATAAATTGCATTTAAAATATCTTTCATGTCCTCCAATTCAATATGCACCTTTTCGTTGTAATTGACAACAATGCTATTGTTATCAATTAATTCAATTGGCTGTATTTTTAGTTTGCTTGTTGGCATGAAATTGCTCGCCTTCCGACTCTATTTCTAGAAGCGAATTTGCTGTAGTGATTTAACATTGACAAATAGTGTGCCATGATAAAATGTTATACTTAAAAAGGTTTTATTACCAATAAGATTAGTGCTCTTTTAATATATATTTTTCCCAAAATTAAATAGACCCATGGTTTCTCTATACATTGTAAAAAATTCGCTTTAGGTGTTGTTCCCAAGCATGAATTGCCGGAGGTTTTGTAGCTTTTCTGTAAATTTTAAAGCATTTAAATTTAATATGATGCCTGCTAACACTGCCAGCATGCCGAACAATACGGCCACTGAGTAACTATCGTTAAAAATATACTTACCCATTAGCACTGCCCAAAGAATTCCTACATAGCTAATACTGCTGATGCGTGCAGCCGTATCGGCCTGATAGGCACGGGTTATAAAATACTGTCCAATCTGTGTGAATACGCCTGTCGCTATCAAGTAAAACCAATCCATGCCTTTGGGCATTACAAACTGTGATGGAAAAATTAATGCATAGATAACAACAATTGGCAGTGCAACCAATGGTTGAAAGAATACGATGACATCGGCATCCTCCTTTCCGCTCATGTTGCGAATTGCATTGTATGCAAAGCCAGTAAAAGCAGCTCCTGCAATCCCCATTGCAAAATCAAAAGTATTTACATTCGAATAGCCTTTAACCATTATTACGCCAGTAAATGAAATGATAAATGAAAGCCATTGCGCAAGTCGAACCCTTTCGCCTAAAAACAACAAGGCAATAAGGGTTGTAAAAATCGGGCTTAGGTAGTGAATAATGATTGCACTCGCCAATGGCATTTTTTGCATGGTATACAAATAACAAATAAGCCCTAATGCACCAAATATGCCGCGAGCCAATAGGAATTTATGATGAACACCCCATGGATAAGTCTTTTTCTTTTTAAGAATCAAGTAACTTAACACCAACGTAATACCAGCTCTGAATAAAATAATTTCGAAAATGGGAATATGCGAGATATACTTAACACATGCATTCATCCATGCGAATGAAAAGCCTGCAATAAGCATAAGTTTAACGCCTTTTGAAAATTTAAAGTTCAATTGTTCGGTGCAAATTTAGCAGTAATCCTTTTTGAAAAGTATCTTTGTCATAAATTTATGTTGCTTTCTAAAGAATATTTTACAAAAATGAAGTGGCCATGGTACCTGTCACTTTTATTTTTATCCTTTTATTCGCTCGAGGTGTTTTTTAACCATTATTGTTTTCGAACCTTCGCACTCGATTTGGGGGTTTTTACCAATGCGCTTTATGATTATGCCCACCTGCAATGGAATGATGCCACTGTTTTTAAATATACACCAGAGAATTTACTCTCAGATCATTTCGATTTATACCTTATCGTTTTCTCCCCTTTAAGTTATTTATTTGGTCAATATACTTTACTAATTGTTCAAATTACATCTGTGATTATTGGCGCATTTGGTGTTTACGCCTATTTGCAAACGAAGTTTAATAATCAGCGTCTAAGCCTATTGGGGATGCTTAATTTTTATTTGTTCTTCGGAATATGGGCGGCGCTTTCATTCGACTACCATAGCAACGTAGTTGCCGCTATGTTGGCGCCTTGGTTGTTTTATTTTAACGAAAAAAAGAGTTTTTTAAAATTCGGGTTGCTGCTTGTTTTTATGATCATTGCAAAAGAAACGATTTCACTGTGGTGTTTCTTTATTTGTTTAGGCCTGCTTATCGAACATCGCAAGGATAGAAGAAATATGGCTATTCTATCTGGTTTTTCAATAACCTCCTTAGCTTATTTCCTTTTAACCATAAAATTAATAATGCCCGCATTGGCGCTCTCGGGGCAATACGATCATTTTAAATACGCCGTTATTGGGCATAATATCAATTCGGCCTTTGTTAATATTGTTTCCCATCCATTCGACGCTTTTCGGAATTTATTTATTAACCACTCGGGGGAGCCTGGCTTAGATTGGGTAAAGACCGAATTTTATGGAATGGCCCTGGTTTCAGGCTTGTATTTGTTGTTCTTTCGACCGGCATTTTTGGTTATGCTAATTTCGCCAATATGTATTAAAATGTTTAACGATGATCCCACCAAATGGAGTATAGATTGCCATTATTCAGTTGAGTTTGCAAGTATTATAACAATTGGTGCTTTTACTTTTATTGGTAGTTTAAAACAGTCGCGATTAAAGTTAATGCTGCCATTGTTTGTATGCATTGGTTCATTGTTTGCCACTTATAAGCTAACCGATCACAACATCTATTACCACGATTATAATCGAATGAAAATCTACCATTCTCAACATTACAACCGCGGCTATGATTTAAAGGAAGTGCACAAGGCTTTCGCATTGATTCCAGATACGGCCATCGTGTGTGCTCAGTCGCCTATGTTGCCGCATTTGGCATACCGCAACAATTGCTATCAAATACCATTTGTTAAAAATGCAGAATACATTGTTGGCTCTAAAAGCGAACCAACGTGTTATCCAATTTCGGAACAAGAATTTAGACAATTGCTGAGAGATTCTCTGGCTACCAAAAGATGGAATGCATTGGTAAATGACACCAACATTACAATTTTAAAACGCTTGAAATAATCAAAGAATCAATTGCCATTTTCCTGTTTGGTTCGCAGGTCGTTTGGCTTTTACTATTTCAATAAAATTTTGAATGTTCGGAATATCAGGCATCATTGGGTCTATGCGCTCTAATTGCTCAAAATGATAAATCATGTCATCGATTTGCCAACTATAAAGACCTTCTTTTTTTATCATTCTTTCATAGGCCCATCCCACATTTTTATAGCCTAAGGTTAAATTGCCATTGTGTTTTTTTTCTATATCTAAGAATTTCTTGTAACAGATAACCACCATGCTATCTTGTTTCAGTTTTACATGGTTCATGCCTTTGTACCAAAAAGGTTTGCTATTTGTTGAATCTTGTTTGCAGGCAATTGCTAAAACAGAATCAGCGGCTCTAAATTTTAACTGGCGGTGATAGCAATAGCCAAGTTGGGTTAAGATATTCCAATTTTGAGGTTCTTTGGCAAATGCGGCTAAATAATATTCTTCAGCTTTTCTATAATTGCCTTCATTCATTTCTTTGTTGCCCAAGGCGTATAGGTTAAATCCATCTTGCGCCATGGCAGATATACAACCCAATATTAAAAGTAAACCAATTGTAAGTGTTTTCATGCTAGCTATTCAACACAAAAATAGTACAAATATTGTTTAAAATCCTTTGCCCGAGTATTTTCGACGGGGATAAAGTCGTTTGTTTAGCGTCCTTTGATGGAAAAGTTGGGGTTTAATTGCATCGGTCCACGTAAATATCCATTTAACATTTGTCATTAGTTTTTGGGTTTTTCTGGTAGGATTATAAAGGCGATTTTTAACCAATGGTATATGCAATAGGCCTGACCACCGCGACTTAATATCAATAAGGGTGTATTGAATGGAGTCTTTTCCTTTGGGTTGTATATGCACTATAAATGTGCCAAGTGATTGTTGGGTCTTGTTAAATCCTGCACGGTAGAACCCATAAAAAGTTTGAAAACTCCCCAGAAAATTAGACATCCCTGCCCAATGTTGTTTCCCATTGCCGAATGAATCCATGTTTTTAGCATACCAAAATTCAGTCGCTCTTTTTACCTGATAAGCATTTCTAACATTGCCAATTAAATCTCCATTTTGAGTGCTATTAAAATAATACACGCTATCTGCTTTTCCTATAAACCATTTCCATAAAATGGGATATAAGATGCTTGAAGGTGGTTGTGATTGTAATTTCAATACCATAAAAAGCAGAGCGAGGATGCAATAACGCATAGAACAAAGCTACTCAATATTTGCGAAAAATTTACTTTTGAATGTGTCATCTGCTTATAATAAAAATAGCATTCGCATAATGCTAATTTTCGAATTATTATTGCAGTAGCAATGCAACTTAAAATAAAACAGCGTATTGATAATTTAATTGGAGGCACTTTGGTAGCCATTCATTTGTTGCCAGTTCGTATTTTAGGTAAGTTATTAAGAATTAACCACCGTTTGGATAAAGCACCTAACCACATTATCGTTATTAAAATGTTAGGCTTAGGTAGCCTGATATTAGCAGGTGATGCCCTCTTGGCTCTCAAAAAAAAATATCCCAATACCGAATTTATATTAATTGGTGGAAGGGCTTTAAAAGATACTGCGCCACTTTTAAACTTGTTCGATCGCATTTGGATTATCGATGATGAGAGTTTGTTTGCAATGGTAAAATCCGCCATGGGTATTGTGTTAAAATGTTTGCGATTAAGGAATAAATGGTCGTTTGATTTTGAGGTCTATTCTCGACTGACAACCATTTTTTCACTTTATACATTCAGTAAAAATCGCTTTGGTTTTGAATTTGAAAAAGTAAATTTCAGAAATTATTTAAATACCCATAATACGTATTTCAATTTATTTATTCCAACGGAAGAGAACTACAATTTTATGGCCATTGATGCTGGTGCAGAAATTACAGAAAGATATTATTTGCCTCAAAAAAATAATGGTATAAATCGGTCTGTTATTGTCATCAATAATACCTGTAGTGATTTAAGTATTCAGCGGAAATTAGATAGCGACCAACTTTCCGAATTGATAAATTTAATACTTCTCAATACTGCTTATGCGGTTGCGTTAGCTGGTGCTCCGAATGATAAGTTGGCCAATCAATTAGCCATTGATAATTCACAACATGGCGGTGATGGTCGTGTATTAAATTGGGCTGGTTCGCTTGGTTTCGAAGCCTATTTGGAAGCATTGGCTAGCAAAGCTAAGGCAATTGTAACCATCGATTCAGCACCCTTGCACATTGCAGCTCGATTAGGAATACCGATGGTTGCCATTTGGGGACCAACACAAGCGCAAAGTTTAGCACCACTTTGGTTGCGAGAAAGTAAGCTTTACAAGGAAATTAATTTGAAAGTGCATTGTTCACCATGCGTTCATCATACCAAAGAATTGCCTTGTAAGGGATATAATTTTTGCATCAAGGATATTGAAATGACCACTGTTTTTAACCAATTAAATGAATTGCTGAATGAATAATAAATTGCATTTTAAAATCATTGTCACAACCCTGCTGATTGCCTTTTCTTTTATTTTATTTAGAGCCTATACTATCAGTCAGTTTGAAACCAGTAAGCGCAGAAATTTTATGCGTGGCGATGCATATAGTGATATCAATTTATATTCTGCGGTTCAACATTTCAACGATTCTGGGTTAGCCAATACAATCGGATTGCCTGTGCATCACTATAAAGTGCCAGTGCATGATACGACATTGCACCCTGTTGTGTACACCCATTATCCGGCCTTGCCCGATTTGCTTGCCTATTTTTACTCAAAATTATTGGGTACTATTAACGAGTTCGCTTTGCGGTTTTGTATGGTATTAATTAGTCTTTTTTATGCCTATGTATTATGGCAAGTATTAATGTTAATTATAAAAAAAGAAGATGTCGTTTTAGTTAGTTGGGTTATGCTTATTCTTTCGAATTATTTTATAGGATGGAGCGATAGTTTACACAAACATGTCTATGAAGAATTAGGGAAGGCTTTGTTCATTTGGGTTTTATTAATGCATTTGCAAAAGCCTAAGACTTGGTATTTAATCGCTCTTTTTTTAATCATGTGTTTTGTTGCGAATATTTCATTCGAACCATTGGTTTATTTAGCCATTGTTTGTGTCGGTATTTCTTTGTGGCAAAAAAAAGGATTGTTTTCGGCCATTACACTCATTCCCGCAATGGGCGCTATCGTTGGAGTTTTACTTCATTTTTGGCAAAATATAGAATACTTTGGTTCTTGGCAATTGGCTTTGGCTGATATGACAGAAACAGCGAAATTAAGAACGGCTGGTATTGAGGTGAGTGGGGTTGCAAAGAAATTGGAATCTCCATTTGGGTGGTTTGAATTTTTAACAATGCCATTGGTTTGGTTAATACGAACTGAGCGGTTTTTTATGGTGCCAGCTTTTGCTTTAATAGCCATGTGGTATCTTGTGCGGAAAGAATTTAAAGTACTATTGGATACTGCATATTATAAGTGGGCGAAAATACTATTGGCAGCTTCGTATATTTGGTGTATCGTAATGGCACAACATGCCTATGTGCATTCTTTCACAATGAGACAAGCGGGACTTTGTTACGCTGTATTAGCGGGGCCGATTGTGTTTTTGTTTTACAATAAAATAAAGTCGGAATTTAAATCTTTTAACATAGGGTATAAAGTATTTTCTATACTAATAATCACCTATACTTTGGTCATGTTTTTAACTCAGGAAGTTTGGGATATGTGGATTAAGAATACTTTAATGAGTCCCTAGTTGATACTTTTTTAAATCAAATTTCGTTTAACATAGAATGAAACTGAATGTCATCCTTGCTGCTATTTATGTAGTTTCCCTTTTTGCGTGTCATTCGAACGAAATGCCACAATCAATTGTAGTTAAAGATTCTATCATTGTCATTCGAGATAATATGGTAGTGAAAGAAATACCAAAGCGCGGAAGAATTTTTAAACCTCTCAAAATAAATGCACCTATCAAGCGCTTGCTTGTGAAGAAAGGAGCGCAGATGCTAATTGCTTATTTTGGAGATACTTTTAAAGAATACAGAGTTGCAGTGGGCGCGAATCCTATTGGACATAAACAGCAAAAGGGCGATAATAGAACGCCTGAGGGGAGCTATACAATAGTATTAAAAAATCCCAAAAGTAGAGGGTATAAATCTTTGAAAATATCGTATCCTAATAATCAAGATAGAAGCAGTGCTTGGCAACGTGGTTGTGACCCAGGCGGAGATATTTGCATTCATGGTTTGTGGTGGGATTCACAAGATCCGCTTACCCATTGGCAAAGCAATTGGACACAAGGGTGTGTTGCATTAAATAATCAACAAATGGATGAATTGTATAAGTATACCGCTGTGAGCACTCCAATAACAATTGTTCCTTAAAAACAATTTATCGGAGGATCATTATATTTCCTTTTTCCTCATGTCTCAGATCGTCTGATCCAACAAATTCGAGTCGATAGAAATATATACCTTGTTCAACATATTCGCCACCGAATGAACCGTCCCAACCTAATTGAGGATTATCAGTTTTAAATAACATTTCGCCCCAACGATCGAAGATAATAAATTTATAAGATTGAGCGTAGGCAAGTCCACGTGGTTTAAAGAAGTCGTTAATTTGATCATCGTTACCCGGTGAGAAAGCGTTTGGCATATAGTAAATTACATCTGGTGCAATAAATAAACTTTCTTGAGCAGTATCTTTACAACCAAATACATTGGTTACAATAAGAGTTGTATATTGGGTAACGGTATCGGTATATAGTATCAAAGGATTTTGATTGCTGGAAGTTCCCATTGCTCCAAAATTCCATAACCAACTAATGGCGTCTCTTGATGAATCGATGTATTGAATATCCACTTCATTTTCCCAAGATCTTAATTTTTGGTATATGAATTTAGCCACTGGGTTAGGATTTACAACTGCGTAATTTGTTTTCACTAAAGTATCAAGACATCCTTTGTCAGTTAACACAGATAAGGTAACCGTAAATTGACCGGTTTTTTTGTATTTGTGTTTAGGTGATTGCAAATCTGAAGTGGTTTTGCCATCGCCAAAAGTCCATTTATAAGAGGCAATAAAGCCTGGGTTGATTGTAGAATTATTGATAAATATTGAAGAGTCTTTTAAACATACATCTGATGTTGTGAAATCAAGTGTTGGGTTTGGATCGACAGATACCAATGCGCTTGCAGTATCCCAGCAGCCATAATTTGTAATGACGCGATGTAAAATAGGGAAGACGCCATCGGTCTTATAGTTGTAAACAGGCGGATTTGCGGATGTTAGCAACACAGCAGAATCACCATTACCATAATAATATTGGTATTTAGCAATTACACCATTGGTTATTTTTGATTTGCTTACGATAATAAACGCATTCTTTTTAAAACAACTTTCTTTTGGGTTGATTGTAAAATCTGCTACCGGCATTGGACGTAGATATACTTTGGCCGTATCTGCAGCAGAACAATTATTGTCGCTTAGCAAAGTCATGATAACGCGAAATGAATCTACCTTAATATAAGAATGGGAGGCAGTCAAGCCTGTTGCAGTTGTTAAGTCACCGAAGCTCCAATTCGTTGAATTAATAGTGCCGGAATTAATATTAGAGGTTGAGGTAAAGTTGAAATTATTATTCAAGTAGCATTGTTCATTGTTGTCAATGGTAAACGACGGGATTGGCATTGGATAAACAACAACTCCTTTAGTGGTAGTGTCTTTGCAATTGCCTGTTTGAGTAGAAGTTACCAATGTTACTGTATAATTTCCTTCAGTTAAGTATGAATAATTAGGGTTTTTAATATTTGCTGTGTCATTTGTTTGGGTTGTTACACCAAAATCCCAGAAATAGTTCATGCTGCTGTTGTTGCTTACTGTAGAATTGGCGAGAAAATCGAAAACATTGCCTTTTAAACAACTGCTTAAAATAGTTGCATTGTATGAAGAAACAGGCATTGGGTAAACGCGTGCATCCTTAATGATTGTGTCAGTACAATTGTTGTTAGAAGTGGTAATTAATCTCACCTTATATAAGGCTGGATTAATATAACTGTGTGAAGTTGTTGCGACATTGCCATCAACATTGCCATCACCAAAATTCCAGCCATAAGAATAGGTGCCGTACTTAATGGTTGTACTTGCTATGAAATTAAAGTTATTACTCAACTTACATTGCTTATCGTTGTTAATTGTAAAGTTGCTTTTTGGTTTCGGATATACTGTGACTGTTTTTGTTAAGGTGTCCGAACAAGAATGGTCACTGAAGGCAACATTCGTAACTGTGTAAGTAGAATCTTTGGTGTATTTTTTAGAGACCGCTGTAAATAAATTCGAGAAAGTTCCGTCTCCAAATAACCACTTATTGGTGAAATTTCCTGTCGAAATAAAAGTATTCGTAGAGAAAATAAAATTGTTGCTATTTACGCACTGGCCTGGGGTGTTTATAGTAAAATCAGTGTTAGGGTGGGGGTAGACATTGATAATTGTAAATGCTGTATCTGAGCATCCGTTGTCGCCATATATTAGCAATGACATATTGTAATCACCTTCTGCTAAATATTGATGATTCACAAGTGGATTGTTAATATCTGTATTTCCATCTCCGAATCTCCATTCGTTGCTTGTAATAGTTCCTGTGGCAAAAATTGAATTATCTGTGAAAGTGAACAAATTATTTCTAAAACATTGCGAGCCGTTATTGATCGAGAAAGAGGGTTGAGGCATCGCGAGTACTTTTAAGGTGTCAACAATTGAATCCTTGCAATTTAAGTTGGATACCAATAATAATTTGGCTGCATAATTACCTACCGTTGCAATTTTAGTTTGAATACTATCTACGCCATTAAAATTTTGTCCATCAGAAATTGACCAAGATCTTGTATAGGTTCCAGAATTAATAGAGGAAGTTGATTTTAATTTAAATAAATTAATTTTCAAACACTGGGTATTGCTATTGGTTGTAAATGAAGCAATAGGAGATGGTTTAACGATGGAAGTCGTTTTAATACTATCTCGACAGCCCTTATTGCTAATGGCTTTTACTTCAATGCTGAAAGTGCCATCTGTTGCATAGCTATGCGAAACCGAATCACTATTGGTAGCAGTTCCGCCGTCACCAAAAGTCCAATTATGGGAAACAGTGCCAGTAGCGATGACTGATTTAGCCTTGAACCTAAATAAATTGCCATCTGCGCACAAGGTATTGTCAAAATTAGTTATTGTCACTTTCGGCATAGGGTTCACTAAAATCTTTTGAAAAGTCGTGTCGCTGCAAGCATCTGCGCCATCATCAGTCGTTGTAATTAATTGAATGGTTCTGTTGCCTTGTGTTTTGTAGGTGTAATGAATAGAGTCTTTTAAAAGGAATTCTTTTCCAGCATCTATCACCCAATCATTAAGTAAAGGCAGACCATTGCTAACTGTTGAACCTGATTCGAAAACAAACTGATTGTTTATAATACATTGGTCAGTATCATTGGTTGTTATTTGGGCTATAGGATGAGGACTTACTGATAAAAAGAAATCTCCAGTATCGATACAGCCATTCGCTAATTGGTTAATTTGACTGACATAATAAAAATTAGCAGTTGAATATTTGTGTTGTGTTGAATCGACATTTGAAACCATGGCGCTACCATCGCCAAAGAGCCAATTGGCATATAAAAACGGACTTGTAAAAGAATAGGAGATTGATTTAAATTTAAATAAATTACCTCGCAAACATTGCACATCATCATTAATTTCAGTTTCAATATTGGGCATTTCTTTTACATTGACTTGTCTCTTGAAAATATCAGTACAACCTTTATCCGAAATGGCTTTTAATTCAGTATTGAAAAATGTGTTATAGAATTTATATCTGTGAGAAATTGTTGAAGTTGAAAGTGTATCATTGTTAGAGCCATCGGTCCAATTCCAAACATATTTTGTTATAGCACCAGCACTAATAGTCGATGTAGAAGTAAAATTATAGGTGTGATATTTGTAACATTGGCTATCATTTGGAAAGGTAAAGGAAGGAAAAGGCTTGGGGAATACTGTTAGGGAAGAGTCTGACAAGTAACAAGTGTGCGCAGGAGCAGTTGATGTAACTCTAATCTTATAACCGGAACCTGGCAAGGTTGTCAACGGCATTTCATAGGTCAATCCTTTTGGTATTGTGTCTGTATAACTAGTTAAATTGGTAGGCGATGCAAACGAACCAGCCGCATCTGATAATTGAATGGTAAAAACATTGCCACTGCTAAAGTAAACACCAGACTTGGTTATACTAACTTTCAGGGTATCTCCTGGGCAGATTTTTGAAGGCGTGAAAGTTATCTTCATATTGGCTGCAACACAAGGTTGAGCCTCTGTCTTATGGATGAAAGCAACAGTTAAAAATAGGAATAGTAAGGATCTTATCATCTTATGCAATTGTTAATGTTAAAATAATCTACGAATATACAGCAAAAAATGATAAATACAAACCTGCTTGGGCTACCAAAGTTGAGTATTATCAAAGTTCCCCGAACTCATAAGTAACAAGACACGGTGTTGTCCTGAAACGTTGCCTTTGAAATTATTTATTTTTGCAATTAATTCAGAAGTATTGTTAATGGCCTCAATATCAGAGTGAAAGCCTTTCGTTACTTGGTCAAGGGTGAGAATAGGCATTTTCTTGTGTTCGAACACCAGTGGGTTGAAATATACAATGGCTTTATCTGCCAATTCCATGGTGTCTTGGTAATGTGGTAAAAAATCTTGGCTGAGACTGCTAAAGGTATGTAATTCAAACACCGCCATTAATTCAGAATCGGGGTACTGTTGCCTAACTGCTTCAACTGTTGCCTTTAATTTACTTGGGGAATGTGCAAAGTCACGGAATATTAAAAGGTGATCGTTTTCAAATACTTTTTCTAATCTGCGCGCGCTTCCAGTAAATGAAGCCATTGCTTGATAAAATTCGGTTTGAGTAATATTAATATTTTCACAAAGCAGTGAGGCTCCTTCCATGTTTTGTAAATTGTGTTCGCCAAAAACCGCTAGCGGATAAGCTCTGTCTTTTAAAACAGTTACTACACCGTTATTATTTTCGTATTTTGGGGTATCATAAGCCCGAGCTTTTACCTGCGCTTTTTCGCAAAGCGCTTTGAGCACTTTGTCGTCATTGAAATAAACTAATTCGCCATCTTTTTCAATGGTATCAATATATTGGGCAAATTGGTCAACATAATTTTCAAAAGTTGGAAAGACATTGATATGGTCCCAAGCAATCCCTGTTATTTGGGTATAATGTGGCTTGTATTTAATAAATTTCGGAACCCTGTCGAGTGCCGAAGTTAGATACTCATCTCCTTCTATAACCATGATGGGCGCATCGCTAAATTTTACCATGGTGTCAAATCCTTCGAGTTGCGAACCTACTAAATAATCGAAATCTTTATGCAAGGTTTTTAATACATGCATAATCATGGCTGTCGTCGAGGTTTTACCATGACTGCCAGCAATTACAACCCGTATTTTGTTTTTAGCATGCTCGTAAACATATTCGGGAAAACTATATACTTTAATGCCTAAACTTTTGGCTTTCTCTAACTCAGGATTATCTGCTTTTGCGTGCATGCCAAGGATTATAAAATCTAATGCCTTTGTTATTTTTTCAGGGTGCCAACCAAAACTTTCGGGTAAAATGCCATGCGATTTTAAACGTGATAGGGCCGGTTCGAAAATTTCATCATCACTGCCAGAAATAGTGTGTCCAAGCTGATGTAAAGCGATGGCCATATTGTGCATAACCGCACCCCCACAAGCCAGAATGTGAATTTTCATTGCGTAAGAATTGTGATGCAAAAAACGAACAATTAAAGCATAAGTGAAAACTTATTTATACCAACTTTGTAAAATCAATTTTAGTTAAGTTTCATGTAGAAATTTAATCCTGAATTAACTGCCGTTGGATGCTTGAAAATGGTGTAAAGATCTTGCAGTATTAAATCAGGCCGGCCAACGCCATACTCCCAAAATGCATTGCCTCCATATTGGTTTTCCTGCTTGTTATTGTTGAACAACTGACCAGTTTTAAAGGCTTTAAAAAGATTGTAACGGGTATCTGCTTGCAGAATCTCACTGCGCGAAGCAAATTGATTCATGTGAATCCATATATCTGCATCTTTGGCTTCTTGTAATACATTCTCTAAACTTTTGGGATATGTAAATAAGGGTTGTAAGGATTTGAAGCAATAGGAACCTCCTGCATCTTCAATTAATTGTGCCGTATAACTTCCTCCACCTGGAACGAACCAAGTATCTCCGAACATGGCTTCTGATAGTATTTTGGGTGCAGCCTTGCCTTGCGCAAGCAAAGCCTCCCTATGTTTTTGAGAATTGAAAGCTATCAAATTGTAATTGTTTTTGACTTGCTCGAAAATACTGTCAGCCAAACTTAAATGTCCTGTTAGAGCTCCGAAAAACTTTATCCATTCGGCACGTGCTAATGGATGTGCTTCTTTAAAATTATCGCAATAAATTACTTTTATTCCCATTTTTTCTAGGCGTTTGCCATTAGCCGATTCAATGAAGTTTGCGCCATTGCAAATGACAATGTCTGGCTTTAATGATAGTACTTTTTCAAGTTGCAATTGCGACTCTTCTCCAACCTCCAACGTTTGCTTTGCGTTGAATTGATTGATGAGTATACTATCTGAATAAAAATGAAAATTATCTACTCCAATTATATTAGATTGTTGCTTAAGTAACTCTAAAAACCCTGCAAAAACTGTTGAAAGTACTATGATTGTAGGTGTTTTTGTAGTTTTTTCAAAGGTGTAACTCCACAGTGTGTCTGTCTTGTTGATGTTCAGTAATTGGATGGTTTTATCAGATTCTATAAGTCCAAATTGTTTGGAATATTCTATTTTGTGAAATTGATTTACAGTGTTACGTGTCTTATTTTTTCGACTAAAATTACAAGCCGTTAAAGCCAACAGAACGAAAATAAGTAGTAAACTAGGTTGACTATATTTTACAGCTTGATTATTATTAAAAAGAGATTTAAATTTCGTAACTTTTCTCATGCTGTAATTACTTTGTTATTGCTTATTTTAACCAAACAAATATTGCAAATACAATCACTGTAGTTCTCCGCTATTTGGCCTTTTTGAATGTTTGTTAGTGAAATTTCGTAACATTGACACTGATATATATTATCGACATTACATTCAAAAATTTGGTGGCAAATTGGACATTCTTTTTTTTGCATTAAATCAGGGTTTGAAATAAAAATCGTTAGGCGAAATACCAGCTTTAAATGAATTGATTAAAATACCATTCGGTTGATATCTATATACCACCCCTTTTTGGACAAAATCAATGGCGTCAGAAACGTAAATTGTACTTGCAGATGGATCGATTCCTAAGCCATAAAATATAGTCTTGTTTTCAGGAATTAGCGGTGTACTATTTAATTGATTGGCCGAAATGGGTAATTGATAAAGACCACTGTTTAAATAATACAAAGTGTCATTGCTTCCATTGATTTTTAAACGCCAAGGTTGCTCATCTTTATTTTTAAAAGTAAAGGTTGTAATAACACTATCTGAATTGGTGTTTATAGTCTGTAGCGTTGCTAGTTCAGTGTTGTTGTCGCCATTTGCCAATACCCATAATCGGTCGAATTTATCGAGTTTTATAGAGTTGGCACCATAGCCAATTTTGATACTGTCTTGGATCTGGTCATTAGATGGATTGATGATGTATAAGTAACGACTGCTTTTATTGCAAACATATACTTTGCCATGGGTCAAATAGAGTTCTTCGGTCCACCCTTGGCATTTAATTTTATTGGTAACTTTGTTGGTATTCAAATCAATCACCGAAATACTGTTTGAATTATAGTCTGTTACATACGCTTTTTGAATACTTACTGGTAAAAAATATCGGGGCGATCCGAGGCCAGTAATTGTTCCAATAGATGCGAAGGAATTTGGATTTACAATTTCAATTTTATCGGAGTTATTTACGACTATATAGAGTTTATTATTTATGAAATAAAATGATTGACAGATATCTCCTAAAGGGCGTTTGTTTGCACTTTTGAATAATTCATCTGCATAGGATTGGTCGTTAGGATTATAAAAGCCTAGGTCCGCATTGCCAAATTGAAAAGTGCCTTCATTGCTAATAAAAACACCTGAAGCGTTGCTGTTAAAAATGGTGTTGGCAGTTGAAGGCTTGTCTTTTTTACAAGCTGTAAATGATAATAGAGTAAGCACAAATATGCCACAAAAACTAATTTTATTCATGGGCTATTATTAATTTCAAACAGCGGCTTTGTTCTCCATTTGTAATGGTGATTTGATAGCAGCCAGTGGCGTAGTTGGATAAATCGAGCCACACAGTTTGTTTGCCTAAACCAAAATAAAAAGTATTCCTATAAACTGTGCGACCTGTTATATCTGTCATTTGAAGATCAGTATTTAATTCACTTTTATTCTCGAATTCTACCTTGCAACTTGTATTGGCGGGGTTTGGGAATAATACAATATTGTTTGCAATGTTAATCGGTTTAATATTGCTATTGGTTGGATACATAATGCCTACTCCATCCAAATCAAACCCAGAGGAAGGAAAGGGAGTCGGCCAGGGGTCATTGATTTTATGATTGTATTGGTCGAAGGTTGCATATTGATTGGCTATACTTCCAACGACGTCAATAATTTTTATATGTGTAATCGCGTTGAAATCAATAGAACCAAAGCTGTCTAACTCAGATAGATCAAATGGAGTACCCCACATGGCCTTGTATTTGCCTGCAAGGTTATTGATTTTACGAGGATTTGTATAGCCAAAAGGTCCCGTTTGAATTGTATCTTGAGTTAATGATGTGGGTTTGAAACGCACATAATTGACACCATCTGAGCTCACTTCAACAAAGGCTAATTCTAGGAATGAATCAATGAATGTATTTTCGAAAATTGCAAAATCTGGACCTGGTCCGTTTTTAATTGGTTGATTAAATAAAACGATTGCCACACCACCATCGCCTAAACTTACTATGCCATTAGCTCCTGCTTTTCCAATAGCCATGCTGCTATCCCCAACTGTAGCGAAGCCGGAATTACTATTCGAAATATCTTGATAACCACGGATTACACTGCATTGTGTAGCCCAAGCTTTAAATATTGAACTGTCTTTATGCAGGGCACTAGAGCCCGCTTGGCCTGCAGCTGGCGAAAATTGCGACCACAAAATATGGCTATTGCAGAGGAATAAAATAAGTAATGGCAGCAGTCTCATTATTGTTTAATGAAAGTTTGTATACTAATGGTTTGGTTGATTGTTGTCTTTACAAAATACAAACCTTTGGTCCATTCTGAAACATCGATTTTGTGATGGCTTAGGCTGCTGTTAAAAGTTTTGATGGTGCGACCAGTTATATCTGAAATATTAATTTCTGCCATTTCGTTTTTCTTGTTTTGGCATTCTAAAGTTAAAAAATCAATAGCAGGGTTTGGATACAAAATTGAAGACAAGGTTAAATTTTTAGCAATGTTTAAACCTGGATATGTTGACGTGAAATTATCAATACAGAAAAAGCCGGGTGTATTCATGCCGAATTGACCGTTGTCGCTTGATACCAATTCAAATGTTAAACTATCTACATTGCCTAGAGAAGTAAGGTTGACCCAACGCCAATCTTTTACAATATAATCTTTGGTGTCGTCGTCTGAGCGATAGTCCGCTAAATAAAAAACAACACTGTCGTTGGATAGAGTCCCATTGAGATATTTTCGGATAATTAATTTAAAAAAGTCTTTATCAGTGCCAGTTACACCGCCAAATTTTTTGCTTATAAAATCACCATCTTCTAAAGAATAGGTAGCATAAGTTGAATTGGTAATGTATAATCCTTCTACAACTTTACCCAAGGCATTGCCATTTAATTTTATCATGCTATTTTGTTGGCCTACCAGGTAGTTATTGGATCCATTGTATCCTACTCCCGGGCGAGCGCTATATAGGTTATTATAGTCGGGTGTAATCGTATCGGTCATATTCGAATAAGCCCATCCGCCTGTCCAATATCCACCGTATGAAGTGTCGAAATAATTTTTAAATTCAGCAAGCCCGTTTGTAAAAGTAGTGCCAAGTGGTGTTTCGGATCCATTCCAAAATGAGTCTTTTGCGAGTGTTAATGACTCAAAAGTTGAAATCGTTTGAGCTTTTGAAGATAGAGTTGCTAATAAGCAAAATGAGATAAGTAGAGCGTTTTTCATTTGAAAATATAAATTATGATTGTTATTTTTGATTGATTTCTAAGGATAGACCAACTGCAAAATTGCGCAGAGGCATGGCACGATTTTGCATTATTTGGTATTCCGTATTCCAAACATTATTGATTTGAAAAAAAGCGGCGGTTTGCCATTTTTTATAATGCATTTTGTATGAACAATAAACGGCGCCCAATTGGAATGGAGCAAGGTACTCGGTATTGTCAGAACTTGTATAGCGATAGCCTGTATAACTATGCTTATAAGTAGCATTGAATTTTTTATATTCAATGTTTAATTTTGCATGACCGCTATACATTGGTACATAAATAAGTTGTTTGTTTAAAGATGCATCTTCATTAGAGATGGTATTTTGATTAGTAGATACAACATAGTTGGTAAGTACTGAAAAACTGAATTTGATTTTATGTAATTTTAAAGCGAACGTAGAATTGGTTTCAATACCGCGACTCCATACTTTCATGATGTTTTCTGGATGCCAATAATTGCCATTGGGCAGCCAGATTATCCAATTGTTAATTTGCTTGTTGAATGCCGTATATTCACTTGTATATTGCCAGCGACTTGTGTTGGATTTCGCTTGGAACATAACACCCAAATCTTGTGTGAAACCATTTTCATGTAAAAGATTAGGATTGCCGCCTGGATTCCAAAACCAATCATTGAAAGTGGGCAGTCGATAAACTCGCGAGGCATTGGCTTTTAGCTTTATATTTTTGTTGAGTTTATAATTGGTTCCTATCGAATATACCAATGGAACATTGCGGTGCGAAATAAATTCTTTTCGAAGGGATAAGGTTGAAATTAGTTTGCCATTTAAGTTTGTAAAACCATAGGCGGCAAAAAATGCCAGTCTATTCAGACTTGGATTGTTTGTATATCCATCTGCTAAAGCTGTTGCATAGGTATTGTTAATTCCAAGGTTAAGGGTATGTTGTTTGTTAAATGCAATTTTGGTTTCCGATTCACTAATAAAAGTGCGCGAACGGTTGTTGCTTTTTATCGTTTGATCTTCGTATTGCAAAGCCTCGTCAAAATAAGCAGCCCGGACCGATGTGTTAATTTTGTTTTTTTGTAAACGCCATTCAGAAGTAAGGCGGATACTCTCATCCTTTTGTTTTGAAACACTGCTTTTTTGAAGCATGGTTGGGGGTAAGTTGCGATCTGTTTGTTGCACCCATAGCATCAGATTTATACTTTGATTTTTTGAAATCAAAAAATGGTTTTCGTTTAAAAAACCTTGGGTCGTAATTTCAGCATTTGATTGTGTGCTTTTTGTTTTTTCGCCACTGTAAATATTCTTGTATTGGAAGTCGTTTTTAGCGTTCGATTGAAATATTTTTATTGATGAAATAAATCGTTTACGACTTATTTGAAATGCGGCTTGTTTACTAAAGCTGCCGAAACTGCCTCCACTTAAATTAAGTTTTATATTTACACCTTTGTTGTAACTCGCTAAGTTGTTAAGGTGCACTGCTCCGCCCATTGCGCCACTTCCCCAAAGCGCGCTGCTGCCGCCATATTGGATAGATACAGCATCGCAAAAGTTAACAGGGATGAGTGATAGGTCAATTTGACCATTCATAGGGCTGTTAATATTAAAGCCATTCCAAAGCACTGCTGTTTGGCTGGCGCTTCCTCCACGAAAAGAGGCTGAGGCCAATGAATTTAGTCCATACGATTTAACAAATAAGGCACTTTCTTCAGATAGTAAATCGCCTAAATTTCTGAAACGATGTTGTGATAAAGTAAGACTATCAAAACTGTTAATTTTACTACCAGCCGAAAAATGATTAAGTCGATTAGAATTTATAACCACTCCTTTGAAAGCATAAATAGTATCAGTCAATACAGATTGAGCGATAAGCGTATTGCAAATTAACATGGCAATAACTGTAGCGATTTGTAGGTGATACTTCAATTTCATTTTTTTTCATTTTTTAGCGCCAAAAGAAGAAAATAATGAAACTTAGAGAACATGGATTTTAACCCATAAGTTTCAAGCGGCTTTCTTCCCGAAGCACTGAATGATAGTGTTGATTTTGGCAGGTCTTCTGACTTACCCCATATTCTGATACCTTCCCATCAGCTTTCAGCTGACAGTGGTTATTAATTTTCAGACTATTACTGCCAACTTACATTGGCAATGGGGCTTACAGCATCGGGAAATGTCAAGGATTTACACCTTGTTCCCTTTTAATTTAGTTTTTACACTAAAACCATAATCGGGAGCAAACCTAGTGAAAACTTTTTTATCTTGCAATATTTTGTTTAAAAATTCTTTCACAAAAGGAAAAAGTTTAAACAAAAAACAAATGGAATTAGCTGATTTGCAGGCGTAGAACTTCATTATTTTTTTTTCAGGGCAACCGGTGTTAATTCAGACAAAGTCATTACTTAGATCTAACTAATAATTCATCAGTTGAAACAAAAGGCTAGCCGTATAATGTTTATTCTACCAGTAAATTATATTTGATTGAAGTATTTTTAAGAACGGGTAAAATTCTTTTTTTTTAATTATACAGATAACTTTATCTATTTTTAGCTTGAATATTCAATGAATTAGCTTTGTAAAAAATGTATTTGATATGTGCATTGTAATGTTTTATCAACGCGTAATCAAAAACAATATCTCAATGTATTTTGTTCGAAATAATCAAAATAATTTAATAATTGACCTACCTTTGCAAACGAAAAAAAACTGCCTCTAATAAACCCTTTTTAATGACTAAATATTTTTGCCTACTTATCTATTTATATCAACTGGTCCTCTCAGCCCAAACAAATGATACTTTAAAAGAAACCCATCTAAAAAACATCAAACAATTAACCTTCGGCGGGGATAACGCAGAAGCTTATTTTAGTTTCAATGGTAAGTATTTAAGTTTTCAATCAAATAACCCTGCTTGGGGTTTAAAATGTGATCAGATATTTGCAATGGACATAAAGAAAGCATCGAAACTAATGGCAACCTATCGTCCACCAATGGTTAGCACAGGGAAGGGGAGAACCA
This sequence comes from bacterium, assembly GCA_029945665.1. Classification (GTDB taxonomy): domain Bacteria; phylum Bacteroidota; class Bacteroidia; order NS11-12g; family UBA955; genus JABMMZ01. The sequence goes on from JAQSCZ010000008.1 coordinate 26,804, forward strand.
CCTGTTCTTACTATATGCCAGATAATTCTTCGGTTCTATATGCCAGTACGCATCATTACATGGATACTTGCCCAGCGTCTAAACCTTACGATCCGAAAGCAAAATATGTTTGGCCAGTGTATCCAGAGTTCGATATTTTTGTTTCAAAAAAAGGTAAAGTTGTCAAACAGTTAACCGATACTTTTGGATACGATGCCGAAGCAACCTTGAGTCCTAAAGGTGATTTAATCGTGTTTACAAGTACCCGAAGTGGTGATTTAGAACTTTGGACCATGCGCATTGATGGTACCAATCTTAAGCAGATCACCTTTGGTTTAGGATATGATGGTGGTGCATTCTTTTCACCTGATGGCAAGCAATTGGTTTTTCGCGCATCACGACCAAATACTGAAGCCGAAATTACAGAATACACTGAATTGTTGAAACAAGGATTGGTAGCACCCACCAATATGGAGATCTATGTATGTGATATCGATGGGAGTAATTTAAAGCAAGTAACCCATTTAGGTAAAGCCAATTGGGCGCCATTTTTTCATCCCTCGGGCAAAAAAATACTCTTTTCAAGTAACCATGCTTCCACTAAGGGTTATGCTTTTCAATTGTACATGATTGATATTGATGGCACCAATCTGAAGCAGATTACCACGCAAAGTAATTTCAATGCCTTCCCGATGTTCAGTCCAGATGGCAAGCATTTGGTATGGAGCAGCAACAGAGACAATGGCGGAACCCGCGATACCAATCTTTTCTTTGCAGACTGGCAAGACTAATTTCACCTGGTTTTAGATACTGACTTTTAATAAAATGTATTGACTTGATTGAAACATGTATTGGTTTTTTCATTGACTTAACTTATAAGGTTCAACTAGTCTAATTAATTGCCTTCTGTCAATCAAATATCAAATAATCATTGCCTTATTATTAAATATTTGGAATTGCTGAATTTAGTTTCAAATTCTCATCTAACATACTTACTTTTGCCTATTATATACAAACTAAATTACTTAGATTTTAAAAATGAAAGATAAATACGCTGATTTGATTAAGCAAACTTTTGATTTTCCAATGGATGAATTCGATTTGAATGATGAAAATGAATTGACTTTTTTTGACATACCTTTAATGGATGTTGTAGAGCAATACGGTACACCATTGAAGTTTACATTTCTGCCGAAGATATCTGAAAATATTAAAAAGGCACGTACATGGTTCAATGTAGCCATGGCGAAAGTAGATTATAAGGGCAAATACCATTACTGCTACTGTACAAAAAGTTCCCATTTTAGTCATGTTTTGGAAGAAGTTTTAAGAAATGATGTACACCTTGAGACCTCATCGGGCTTTGATATTAATTTAATACTAGCTCTGCACGAACAAGGCTTGGTGAAAAAAGATAAGTTCATCGTTTGCAACGGATTTAAATTACAGGCTTATATTGATAACATTGGCATGATTGTGAAAGAAGGATTTACCAATGTGGTGCCCATTATAGACAATATCAGAGAGGTTGAATTGTTAGCCAATGCCATTGAAGGCGACTTTAAAGTTGGGTTGAGAATTGCAGCAGAGGAAGAGCCAAAGTTTCCTTTTTATACCTCGCGTTTGGGTATCGGATATAAGGATATTGTACCCATGTATCTTGAGCGCATTCAACCTTTAAAACGTATGAAGTTAAAGATGCTTCACTTCTTTATTAATACAGGTATCGAGGATGATGCATACTATTGGAACGAGTTGCACAAATGTTTAAGTGTCTATTGCGAACTGAAGAAAATTTGTCCAGAATTGGATAGTTTGAATATTGGTGGTGGCTTTCCGATTAAAAATTCATTGAAATTTGATTTCGATTACGAATACATGGCATCGGAGATTGTTGCTCAAGTAAAGCAGGTGTGCGATAGCAATGGTGTTCAGGAACCTGATATTTTCACTGAATTCGGTTCATTTACAGTAGGTGAGAGTGGTGGTGCTATCTTTAAAATAGAATACCAAAAAGTGCAAAATGACCGTGAAAAATGGAACATGATAGACAGCAGTTTCATGACCACTTTGCCGGATAGTTGGGCCATTAATAAAAAATTTATTATGTTTCCTTTGAACAAATGGGACAATAATTATGAACGCGTTTTATTAGGTGGTATTACCTGCGATAGCGATGATTATTATAACTCAGAACAACATGCTAATGCTATTTATTTACCTGTGTATGAAGAAAACGATCCACTTTACATTGGGTATTTCCATTGTGGTGCATACCAAGAAAGCATAGGTGGTTATGGTGGTATTCAGCACTGTTTAACCCCAGCACCAAAGCATATTATTATTTCTGTGGATGAGGACGGCGAGTACTCTACCAAATTGTTCAGCAAAGAACAAAGTTATAAGAGTATGTTGAAGACGCTAGGGTATTAGACCCTAAAATTTAAATGGGAAACCTATTGAAATATTAGCAATGAATCTATTTTTGCTTACTCCGGGCACTGTTCCAAGTTCGGCAACTGTACTGAAATATTTACTGTAGAATTCATAACCTACTTTGAGTCCCAACGGTCTGTTCTTGAAATTGCCCGATTGGTATATAGGATAGGTTATACCCCCAACGATTGGAGACGAGAAGCTTATAAATGGAGCATACATCATATCAATGTAATAACCTTGGGAATATAAGGATGAACTTTTGCCATAAAAAAATCGGCAATAACCACTGGTAGTACTTACATTGGAATAAGTATAATCTCGCTCTATGTTTGGTCTTGCTGTAGTGCGCATATAATCAACTCCAAAACTCATAATTATTTTTGCTTTTGCGTCTTGGAATGAACTGTACCCTTCTACGTAATAACTGTATCTTTGACCATCAGAACCTTGGTAATTGCCGGCCCCATCTTTGACAAAACCGCCTGGCCCTGTAATTTGAAAAAACTTTTGAGTTGTATTTCCTGACCATAAACTAGACGTTAAACCAAAGCGGAAATGTCTGAATTTTTTTAAATGATCGGTGTTGTCTTTTAGGTCTTTGGCTTCATCTGTCGAATAATCGTAATAAGGAATAGATGCCAGTGCCTCAAAACCCCGCGTTCTTATGGTAACTTCGCCATACACACCAAGCATGGGTTTAGAAAATCCAAAATTAGAATAAGCCAAATTAATCAACATGTTGTGTTGTCCAAATACTGAGATTTGGAAACTTAATATCATCAGAAGTACTGATAAATATATAATGCCCGGTCTTTTTGTCATTTGTGGTTTGATAAGTTAATAGGGCAAACGTATGTTTATTAGGTGGTATTAAAAAATTAAGTAAATTTAAAATCATAAAAAAGTCAACATAGTTGACTAATTATTTACATAAACCGCAATACTAAAATTACTGCACCAATTAGCATGGTAGCTATTAATATGCCCTTACTGAAATTATCTTTATTGAATTTTAAACAGATAAAGAACAATGCAAAATTGGCAAGCAATGAAATGCTCATCACAGGCACAATCAATTTGCCAGAAACAAATATTTTAACATAATCCTCGTCAGTCATACCAGGATTGTTGTTAATATAAACGATGTAAGAGAAAATTAATGAAGTTAATAATCCAACTACTATGCCTAAAATTATACTTGTTCTTTGGCTCATAGCAATTGTCTTAAATGTTGAATAACAGAATTTGAAGTCAAGTCGAATTTGGTAGGTACCACGCTGATATAATCGTTTTCGATCGCCCAAATATCGGTGTCGTTATCATCGGGTTCAAGGTTAATAAACTTGCCGGTCATCCAATAGTATGTTTTCCCCGATGGGTCTATGCGTTCTTCAAAATTTTCGGCATACTTACCACCACATTGTCTGCAAACTTTTATTCCTTTAATCATTGGCGTATGTGGAATATTCACATTTAAAAGCGTGCCGTAAGGTAAAGGCCTCTCAAGCATTTTTTGAACAATTTGTTGTACGAAGGGACGGGTATGTTCAAAGTTGGCTTCGATAGAGTAGTCGTTTAACGAAAAACCAATGGCTTGAACTCCATCTACAGCCGCTTCAACTGCCGCACTCATAGTGCCGCTGTAAATGACATTGATGCTTGAATTGGGGCCATGGTTGATGCCAGATACCATGATGTCGGGTCTGCGGGTGCATACTTTATCTAAAGCTAATTTTACACAATCGGCTGGGGTGCCACTACATTCATAAGCTGTAACACCTTCGAAAATAAAGGATTGTTTTAAACGCAAGGGCTCCATAATTGTAATGGCGTGTCCCATTGCACTTTGTGGTTTATCGGGAGCAACTACAATTACTTCGCCTATTTTCTGCATTTCTTCTACCAATACGCGAATGCCGGGAGCGGTGATGCCATCATCATTGGAAATTAAAATTAAAGGTAAACTCATTGTTGCAAAAGTAACCAAAGGATTTCCTTAAGCCACAGATTCTCGTATTATTTTTTTGATATGTAATAATCTACATTGAAATACTTATAGCAAATACACACCATTGGGCTCTAGTCGCACCAATTTTTGTTTGTATAAAATGCCCAGTCCCTTTTTAAAGGATTTCTTACTCATTTGCATTTTGCTGTATATTTCGTCAGGTGAGCTGTCATCATTTAAGCTCAAAAATCCACTGTGCTTTTTTAAGTGATCTAATATTTGTTGGGCCGCCGATTCCAAGTTTTGTAAACCCAATGGTTGTAAACTTAAATCAATATTTTTATCCTCGCGAATGGTTTTGATATAGCCCTTCAATCGGTCGCCAATTTCAATGGTTTTAAATATTTCGTTTTTGTAAACAAGCCCTTTGTAATAATTGTTAATTATGGCATTGTATCCTAAATCGGTTTTCTCGTAAATAATTAAATCCACCTCATCTCTTTCTTTCACTTTAACCTCTTCATTACTCAAAAATTCACTGATTCGCGAAGAACCAACCAATCGATTGGTGGATTCGTCGAGATACATAAATATGAGGTATGATTGTCCTACTTTCATTGGGTGACGCTGTTCATTGGCGGGTACCATTAAATCTTTTTCAAGTCCCCAATATAAAAAGGCCCCCGAGCGATTAGAATCCACCACTTTCAGTAATGCAAATTGGTCTACTACAACATAAGGTGTTTCGGTTGTAGCGACCATGCGGTCTTCCGAATCATTGTATACAAATACTTTAATGACATCAGTCATCTTCATGTTTTCAGTGACATATTTACGCGGCAATAAAATATCATTGTCTTCGTTATCGCCTAAAAATAAACCAACACTTGTGCTTCTTAGCACCGTTAGTTCATTGTATTCTCCAATTTTTATCATTATTTTTATTTGTTATTAAACACTGACTGACGCTTGAATTTTGAATTTCAATCAGTGAATCTGTGGCTTTTCTCAATCATACATTACAGTGGTGGTATGAAGGTTAATTAATTTAAAACAAAGCCCTGACTTTGTGGGTCAGGGCTTTGTTTGTTATTGTTTCAAGAAAATATTAAACGTCGATATTCGCGTATTTAGCATTCTTCTCAATGAATTCTCTTCTTGGTGGAACCTCATCACCCATTAACATACTAAATGTATGATCGGCTTCGGCAGCACTGTCCAAGGTTACTTTTTTCAATGTTCTTCTTGCAGGATCCATGGTGGTTTCCCATAATTGCTCAAAGTTCATTTCACCCAAACCTTTATAACGTTGAATACCCACTGAATCTGGATTTCCACCTTTGGCTATTTCTAAAACAGCAGCTTCTCTTTGTGCTTCGGTCCAACAATATTTCATGTTAGTGCCTTTTTTTACCAAATAAAGCGGAGGGGTTGCAATATAGATGTAACCAGCTTCAACCAATTTTTTCATATAGCGATAAAACAAGGTCAATAACAAGGTGCGAATGTGACTACCATCCACGTCGGCATCCGTCATGATTATAACTTTGTGGTAACGCAATTTTTCGATGTTTAACTCTTTGTCATCGGCTTCAGTACCAATTTTAACACCTAAAGCTGTAAACATATTGCGAATCTCTTCGTTCTCATATATTTTGTGTTCCAAAGCTTTTTCTACATTTAAGATTTTACCTCTCAATGGCATTATCGCTTGGAAAACGCGGTCTCTACCTTGTTTTGCAGTTCCACCAGCCGAGTCTCCTTCGACCAAGTAAATTTCACATTTATCGGGGTCGGTGCTCGAGCAATCGCTCAATTTGCCTGGCAATCCCATGCCACTCATAGCCCCTTTTCTTTGCACCATTTCACGAGCTTTTCTGGCAGCATGACGGGCAGTAGCAGCTAATATTACTTTATTAACGATTGTTTTAGCGTCTTTAGGGTGTTCTTCCAAATAATTGCCTAGCATTTCGCCAACACAAATATCAACGGCACCCATTACATCGTTGTTCCCTAATTTGGTTTTGGTCTGACCTTCAAATTGAGGCTCTTGTACTTTAACAGAGATAACCCCTGTTAAACCTTCGCGAAAGTCATCACCACTAATTTCAAATTTAAGGTTTTTTAATAAACCTTCTTTATCTGCATAAGCTTTTAAAGTTCTTGTTAAACCCCTTCTAAAACCAGCCACGTGGGTACCACCTTCGATGGTATTAATATTGTTAACGTAACTGTGAAGATTTTCGCTATAGCCTGAATTGTACTGAAAAGCAATTTCAATTGGAATGCCTTGTTTTTCGCCTTCCGCATAAATAGGTTCAGGAATAATTTTATCTCTGGTACTGTCAAGGTATGCAATGAACTCTTTCAAGCCCAGTTCACTGTAAAAAGTTTCCGTTTTGAAATCGTCATTTTCCATCACGCGCTTATCTGTTATAATTAGTTTAACACCTTTGTTTAGAAATGATAATTCTCTTAATCTGTTGCAAAGTGTGTCGAAGTTATATTCTGTTACATAGAAAATAGAAGCATCTGGAGTAAACTGAATGGTAGTTCCTCGTTTGTCAGTGGTGCCAATTTCTCTAACATCATAAAGTGGTTTACCACAACTATACTCTTGTTCGAAAATTTTACCTTCTCTGTAAACAGTTGCAATCAATTGGGTTGAAAGTGCGTTTACGCAACTTACACCCACACCGTGTAAACCTCCAGAAACTTTGTAGGTATCTTTATCGAATTTACCACCTGCGTGCAAAACAGTCATAACAACCTCAAGGGCCGAACGCTGTTCTTTAGCATGTATGCCAGTTGGTATACCGCGACCATCATCTGTAACTGTAATACTGTTGTTCTCGTTAATAAAAACTTGTATGTTTTTGGCATAACCAGCCAATGCTTCGTCGATACTATTATCAACTACCTCATAAACTAAATGGTGTAAACCCCTTGGACCTACATCGCCAATATACATGGCAGGGCGCTTTCTAACTGCTTCTAAGCCTTCTAATACCTGGATATTATCTGCATCATAATTACTTTTATCAATACTTCCGCTCATTTTATTTTGATATATTATTTAGAATGTAAAGGTACGGTAATTTTGCGCACTAACCTAACAAGTTATGCATATATTTCCACAGTTTTTCAGCATCTATTTTTAGGTGCTAAAGGTAATAAAATGGGGCTTTTTAGTTGATTTTCCGAATCCAGATACTACCGCCTTTGTTCAATAGGCATTTTGGCATATTTTCTTTGAACCAGTCTTCATGAAAATGCTCAACATAAGTGTTAAACATTTCGATTTTGAAATCGGGATTATGCATTAAGAAACTTTTTAACAAATAGGTCTCATTCCAGCCAAAGCCTTTCCAACCCAAAACCCAATCTTCAGGATATTGAAATGGATAGAAGATATCGTGAAAATGAATCAAAACACCTTTGTTTAAGCGTGGTAAAATATCCAGTATTGCGCGGTTCACATCGCTGTCTACTTTGCTTACATGCGTAGAATCAATGAACAAGATGTCATTTTCTTGTAACTGAGAAAAGGTGTCTAAATCAATGGTCTGTATATTCTTTACGTGAATGGTTGTATTTGTTTTGTCTTTGTCGTTCAACAATGAATAAAGTCTTTCAGGATGAGGCTCAACGAATGTTAATTTTATTTCGCCATTGAAAAATTCATCGTTGGTATCTAACATCACTGCAGATGAAAAGCCTGATCCAACCTCGATAATCCGCTTTGGTTGGTTCAATCGGATGATATGGTATAAGAACAAGGCATCCGAATAGCTGTAGTATTTGTTATTAAAATAGTAGCGGCGACCAGTTGTTTTTTCTATTGGAAAAGTATGCTGATCATAAAAAGGCTTCATGAGTTTCAAGTTTGCCAATTGGCCCGCTTCGTTCAAATCGATTCCTTTTATTTCTTTTGGGATATCGAATACTTCTTTCTTCCGCGCTTTAATCTCTTCTGTATTAACGATGGGACTGTAATAATGGCCAGGTGCAAAATCCAAAATACCCAGGCGAGTATTTTTAAGATGCTCTATTCTTCTTTTTAATCCAGGGATGATTTTTTTTAACATAATTAAAAGGGTGTTTCTTTTTAATTTCGGGCAAAAATAGGTTTTAACGTGATTGATAGCAAATTATGGAAGTTATAGTTATTCACGCATTATGATATCGCTAATACAATGAAATATTCTTAATTTTGAACCCATATGATGCCGATTATCCCCAATTTAAAACACACGGATTCAAATAATTTTTTTATTCTGGCCGGTCCTTGCGCCATAGAAGGTGAAGAAATAGCTTTTGAAATAGCGGAAAAAATTAATGGAATATCTAACAGGTTGCAAATTCCTTGGGTATTCAAAGGTTCATACCGAAAGGCCAACCGAAGCAGGGTTGATTCATTTACAGGCATTGGCGATATTAAGGCCTTAGAAATATTGAAAAAAGTGGGACAACATTACGGTGTGCCTACGGTTACCGATATTCACGAAACACACGAAGCGGCCATGGCAGCCGAGTATGTAGATGTTCTGCAAATTCCTGCTTTCCTTTTTAGACAAACAGATTTATTGATAGCTGCTGCGCAAACAGGTAAAGTGGTCAATATTAAAAAAGGTCAATTTGCCGCTGCAAGCGCAATGCAGCACGCTGCACAGAAAGTTATTGATAGTGGAAATAACAATGTCATATTAACCGATCGGGGCAATATGTTTGGTTATGGTGATATGATTGTTGATTTTAGAAACATTACTTGGATGAAGCAGATGAATTATCCAGTAGTCATGGATATTACGCATAGTTTACAGCAACCTAATCAAACCAGTGGGGTAACAGGTGGTTTGCCAGAGATGATTGAAACCATTGCGAAAGCTGCGATTGCAACGGGTGCAGATGGCTTGTTTATCGAAACGCATCCAAGGCCTAAAGAAGCCAAAAGCGATGGTGCGAATATGTTGCAAATCGATTTGCTAGAGCCTTTGTTAGAAAAACTCTTGAAAATTAGAAGGGCCATTATTTAAGGGCTAAGTTATGAGTTATTAGGTTACCGATTTATTGGTTAGACCACTCGTGTCTCATTCTTTGCTAACTAACGTGAGTTCGGGTTAAGGAAGTATATTCAAACTAAAATTAGTTGTGTCATTATTTTGCTACTATTTTGTGTAAATGATTTGAAAAGAGGTAATCGAAGTAAAGAAATTGTAAATAAAATTAGCATTTTAGGACGACACTGCGGGCTGGGTCCACGCATGCGTAAAAATTTCAATTGGTCAGGGATGAAGGGCGAGCCTGTGCGAGAAGACCAATAGAAATTTTCTATGCGTGGTGGGCTTTTATTCGCAAGCTCATGAGAGCGCCTTCGGCTAAGTTTGTCTCCTTTTTGCCCACACAAACCACGAAGTCGCAGCGAAGCTAAAGGAGAAGAAAATGGATATGATTAAAATACTTGAGAAATCATATTGAATTGATAAACTTAACCATAACTCACGTTAATTTAGATGATTCATTTTTAAAAAAAAATTATTAAGCCGGATTTAAGTTTGGATTAGAAACACCGGTACCAAGGACTGTGGAATCCTAAAAAGCGGAATCTACAGGATGTAAATGAGTATTTGGGGTATTTTATATAACGCCGTTAGCGTGTTCTATTAACAGAAGCTTAGTTTTTAGAAAACTGAAAGTCTTGATGAAACACCGCATTGTGAAACATCAGCGAACGAACTTCAATCTTCATAAAGGCCGCCAAAGGCATATCTGCTATGATATCATAGGCTTCTTGTTCGGTACCACTTTCTATGACACAATAAACCTTGTTCATATCGGTTGTCAAGGAGTAGTTTAAAATTGCCCCATCTGCTAAACAGTCATTTACATACGCTCTGTGTTCAGGAATTAAGCTTAAAAATTCTTCTGTTTTTATTAAAGGCAATCCAAGTTCAAACATAAATTGATATTTCATAACATTAAATAATTGTAAATTTTACTACAAATAGTTTACCAATATTTTTTTTCTAGGTTTAAGCCCCAAAAAAAGAATATTTTTGCGGCATAAAATCAAACCAATCATGACAAAAGGACCCGTTTCACAATTCATCGAACACCATTACAGACATTTTAACGCAGCTGCTCTAATGGATGCTGCAAAAGGCTATGAAGCACACCTTAACGAAGGTGGAAAAATGATGGTGACCTTAGCAGGTGCTATGAGTACTGCCGAACTAGGCATTTCATTGGCAGAAATGATACGCCAAGATAAAATAGCCATCATCAGTTGCACTGGTGCCAACTTAGAAGAAGATATTATGAACTTAGTGGCCCATAGCCATTATAAACGCGTACCCAATTACCGCGATTTAAGTCCGCAAGAGGAGTGGGACTTACTTGAAAATCACTACAACCGTGTTACAGATACTTGCATCCCAGAAGAAGAAGCTTTCAGAAGATTGCAACAACACATACATAAAATTTGGAAGGATGCAGACAATAGTGGAGAGCGTTATTTTCCCCATGAGTACATGTATAAAATGTTGTTGAGCGGTGTGCTTGAGCAGTATTATGAAATTGATCCAAAAAACAGCTGGATGTTGGCCGCTGCCGAAAAAAATATTCCAATTGTGGTGCCAGGATGGGAAGACAGTACCATGGGCAATATTTTCGCGAGTTATGTAATAAAAAGCGAATTAAAAGCCAGTACCATGAAAAGTGGTATTGAGTATATGGTTTGGTTAACCGAATGGTACCGCGCCAACAGTGGTGGCAAGGGCGTAGGTTTCTTTCAAATTGGGGGTGGTATCGCAGGCGATTTTCCTATTTGTGTAGTGCCAATGATGTACCAAGATTTGGAGTGGCATGATGTGCCTTTCTGGAGTTATTTCTGCCAAATATCAGATTCAACAACTTCTTATGGTTCTTATTCTGGTGCAGTTCCAAACGAAAAAATTACGTGGGGCAAGCTCGATATACATACACCCAAGTACATTGTAGAAAGCGATGCAACCATTGTTGCGCCGTTGATGTTCGCTTGGATTTTGGGTTGGTAGGTTAAAAAAATAAAACAACAAAAAAGCCTTGGTCTAATTTAGATCAAGGCTTTTTTTATCAACATTAATTAAGGTTAGAAAACAATTACTTGCGAAGGAGTTTAAAATTAAATATTTTTAAAGGGCAGTGAATGAAAAGATACAAAAAATAATAGTGAAAAAAACAACATAATAATAAGAGTTACCACCCTTTAAAAACAATCAAACATTTACATTAACATTTTAAAAATCTACAAAGAACTCCTTTTGTACTATTTGACAAGAGGAGAGGGTAAAGTGCTGCAATGGGTCAGCTAAAATATTGTAAATAGCACAAAATCAGATATATAAATTTAAAAAACAATCCAGAAACTTATTCGAACAGAATTGTGTACAAGGAAGAAAGCAGAGGGAATAAAACAAAGAATATGATAAGCCAAGCTGAGAAAGCTCCACTATATTTTCCAGGTGACCGCTGTATGTTAATCAATCCAATTATGGCTAGAATAAAACTAAGAATTAGAGAAATTGAGGCAATTAGGGCACCTCCATAGATTAAAATTAATCCTAAAAATGGGTCGATTGTAAATGCTCCTATTAATAGACCAAGAATGATTATTATAGAAATTACAATTACCAATAAATAAATTAGAAAAAGTATATTAGCGATTTTAATGTTAGGTTCAATTTCACTAATTTTTTGTGACTTCTCATGAATTTCTCCGATGAGAGGAATAGGGTTTTTTGATTTGGGAAAATCCGTTGAGTTAGAAAATATATGAGAATTACTAATACTATCTTTTACTTGTTCAGAGAAAAATTGAATTAGACTTGTTTTTTCTTCCTTAATAGTGATTAGTTCTATTGATGAAATAGTAGATTTTGAATATTGTTGCTTTTTAGCCTTCTCTGCAATATTTCGCTTTTCTGTTTCACCTTTGTTTTTCCTTAGACTAATTTCAAAATTAGATTTAAATCCATTGGTGTAGCGCATTCTGCTTAAACTGCATCCTGAGATTAATATAATAATTAAACACCCAAAGAAAATGCTTCCCCTTTTCATTACACAATGATAAGGAATAATAAGAAGTTACGAAAATCTATACCTTAAATTCCGAAGTGGTATGGAACTCGATTTTAGGATTCTGTTGAATCGCAGTATTTAATATCCATGAGGTTTCAGCTAGGAATACTAAATTATCGTCTTTATCCTTCACAATGTTTTTCTGTCTGAATTTGCAAAACTCAACAATGGCATCCGCATCACCAGTCATCCAACATGCTTTGTGAAAATTGCGCGCCTCGAATCGACATTTTGCATTGTACTCATTTTCTAAACGGTATTGAATAACCTCAAATTGAAGCTCACCCACAGTGCCAATAAATTTGCGATTGCCCGGCTCTTGTCTGTATAGCTGCGCTACACCCTCATCCGTTAATTGCTCTATGCCTTTTTCCAATTGTTTAGATTTCATTGGGTCGAGGTTGATTAATTCTTTGAAAATCTCTGGCGAGAACGAAGGAATGCCTTTGTACATAAAATCTTCGCCTTCGGTTAGGGTATCTCCAATTTTGAAATTACCGGTATCGTATAATCCCACAACATCGCCAGCAAAAGCATTTTCTAACAACTCTTTGCTATCTGCCATAAAAGTAAATGGACTGGCAAATTTCATATTTTTGTGCAAACGCACATGGTGAAAAAATTTATTCCGCTCGAACTCTCCAGAGCAAACTCTTAGGAAAGCAATTCTATCTCGGTGACGAGGGTCTAGGTTGGCGTGTATTTTAAAAATAAATCCAGAGAATTTATTTTCATCGGGCTCTACTTTTCTCTCGCTGCTTTGACGGCCTTGCGGGAAAGGTGCAATCTCTAAAAATTTTTCCAACAATTCCTTGATACCAAAATTGTTTAAGGCACTACCAAAAAATACGGGGGCCTCGCGACCTTCCAGATATTCTTCGACTTTAAAATCGCCATATACTCCTTCAATCAACTCGACATCTTGTCTTAATTGTGTCGCATTTTTTTCTCCTACAATTTCGTCAAGTATGGGGTCGCTCAAGTCATCGATACTCACCATGTCTTTGCTGATTTTGGTCTTGTTGGCTTCGAATAAATTAATGCTCTTGTCGTAAATTTTATATACACCTTTAAATTCCCTTCCACCATTGATAGGCCAACTCATCGGACGTACTTTGATGTTTAGCTTTTGTTCTAACTCATCAATCAAGTCAAAGGGGTCGCGACCATCGCGATCGACTTTATTAATAAAAACGATAACAGGTGTTTGACGCATGCGACATACTTCCATTAAGCGTTCTGTTTGTTCCTCTACACCTTTTACACAATCAATTACTAGGATAACACTATCAACTGCAGTAAGCGTTCTGTAAGTATCTTCGGCAAAGTCTTTGTGACCAGGGGTATCCAAAATATTTACTAATTTACCATTGTATTCAAAAGTCATCACAGAGGTGGCTACCGAGATACCCCTTTGTTTTTCAATCTCCATAAAATCGGAGGTTGCGGCTTTTTTAATTTTGTTTGATTTAACCGCTCCTGCCGTTTGTATCGCGCCACCAAATAGTAGAAATTTTTCTGTTAAGGTGGTTTTACCAGCATCGGGGTGACTGATAATCGCAAAGGTTTTGCGCTTCAGTATTTCACTTTTCAAATTCACGGTGCGAAGATAATATTTGTGTTTGGCTATTACTAAAAAAATGAAAGCCAATGATAGCGCGGTTTTTAAAATAATTTTAACAATTTGACGAAATACTTTGTTAATCTAATTATTCTATTCTAATTTTGCGATTGAATAATGCGCAGCTATATATTTTCGATAAGTTTATTGTGTGTGGTTTCATGCAAACAAACTGAAAATGATTCATCCACTGTCATGTATCCCATTGGCGATGCATCAGAATGGCTAAATAGCGATGAAAATTTTGGGGCTAAACACCGCAAAGGCGCTAAGAATTCTGATTCTACAGAAACCTTATTTACCCTATACGCTGACTATAACAATGATGGAATTAGAGACACTGCCCAAGCGATAAGTTATTCCAATAGGCATCAAACAGAAATTCATTTTTCGTGTTTCCCAACTTTGGTTCTAAATCAGTTTTGCGATGAGTTGCAAATTACAGATGCTGGTGATTTGAATGGGGACGGAAAACATGAAATTTTACTTTTATTACAAGGCAGTGAAAGTTGTTGGGATAATTTGAAACTCTTTTCTTTGGGTAATACTTGGATTGAGAAATACACCGGTATCACTTATCAATGTGTCGAAAGACCTATGTATCAGTTTACTAAATTGAATGATAAAACCATCCAAATTACAACTTTTGGCGAAAGCCGAGATTCTATTGATGCGATTAGTGGCGATACCTTAGAGCAAGTGCTGCCCAATTTACAAAGGGTGCATTTGATTAATTGGTAAAATTCTTTTTTCTGAGTCTAGATTCCTACATCTTTTTATTCTATATAGAAATTTATAAAAGACTCGATATATTTGCAAAATGATCTTAAGAAATTTTTTAATGATAATTGCACTTACGAGCATTTTAATGGCTTGTAATAATCAAACAACTGCCAAAGTAACAGATACAACATCAGACGAACCCGAAGAGTGTAAAAAAGAAGATGCACTAACAGCAACTTTAGTAGACGGTTTTTATGGTACTGCTTTTGATACTGCGAAATCCATGTCGCTCGAAGAGGCTACAAGATTTTATAAAGTTAAAGGTGTTAAAGAAGCAAAGATTGCTGGTACCATTGAAGCTGTTTGTCAGAGCAAAGGCTGTTGGTTCGACTTAAAAGGGAATTCCACAACACAAACTATTGATTTCGGCCATAAATTTTTAATGCACAAAGATTTGGCAGGAAAGAAAGTCGTTGCCCATGGAAGTTTTTATAACGATACAACTTCTATTGATCAGCAGATACATGAAGCAGTTGAAGATGCTAAATCCATGACACTGTCAGAGGCAAAGAAGAAATTTACAACACCATTGATTTCAATTGGTTTTCAAGCCACTGGAGTTAAATTGGTTAATTAATAATAAAAGAAATTTTAATTCGAAAAGCCCTGGGTTCAATACCTGGGGTTTTTTGTTGTGGAAGATTTTGTTTGTAATAGGATTTTTTTTATTTGTTTATGCTTCGACTTTTTATGATGCTCCTCTGGAGCATTGATGCGTGTGGAGTTGACGATGTTGCTAAGATATCGCTCCTCTGGAGCGAAGAAGGTATAGCCTCAGTTGAGGCTTTACAGTAAGGAAAGTTTGAAGCACATGCTTTAGGATTCTCCGTAGGAGCGATACCATCCATACTTGTGACGTTAGCGAAAAGGGTAGGTTGTGATGCAAGCGAAAATTAGTCAATCAAGTTGACTAATTGTAAACCACTCGGATGATTGGACGTTGCGTCTTAAACGCCACTCGTTAGGAAATAAATTGTTAATCCGGTTACCCGCCAACTTCCCTAGGCCGATATTGACACCATCGAACTGCAGACAAACATATCCCTTGTTATTAGACTGATTTGGCAACGCATTCTTTCCCAAATAGCGTATAGCTTCTGCCATCTCCAATGCTTTAATTTCAAAATTAGATGCATTGAAAATAGAAGAGAATGGTAAATAATCAGACGGAATTACCAACTTGTCATTCTTTTCGCACACCCTTGTTCCGACACTGTAAATGGTGAGTTTGTTTTGAATCTGTTCTAGTAAATTATACGTATGGTCACTTAGTGCTACAATATGATCGCGGAATAAAATAAAGTTAGCTTCGTGGGTTATAAAAGGTCGGAAGCTGCTATCGTCTTTAATGCGTTTTAAAGGGTTGTGTTTTTCTGAATTATTAGCATCATTTTGTTTTTCTGTTTTTTGTAAAAGGGCTATAAAAAAACCTTCTCCTTTTACTAAATGAGGGTAACACTGATGCATGGCCGCAGCCTTCCCATTGAATTCAAAAGGAATGGGCTGAAATCCTTTTTCACAAAGTGATTTTACCTGCAATTCATTTTCATTTGGATTATAGGTACATGTGCTGTATATAATAAAACCGCCTGGTTTTAAACAATTCGTAATTTGGTCGAGAATTCTTTTTTGTCGAAGCGAACACATTTCAGCATTGGCAACACTCCACTCATTGATAGCATTTTCATCTTTTCTGAAAAGGCCTTCGCCGCTGCAAGGTGCATCCACAAGAATAACATCGAATAATTCACCACAATTTTCAAAGTCTTTACTGTCTGAATTTGTGATAATGATGTTCGGATAACCCCACTTGCTCAGGTTCTCATTTAAAACAGGAACTCGGGTTCGAATCACCTCATTACTAACCAATACATCGTCTTCGTTCAACAAGGATGCAATATGCGTACTTTTTCCGCCAGGGGCTGCACATAAATCTAGTAAACTAAGTTGACTATTATTTTGTTTTCTTATCTGCTTAAATGCCTGTTCTAATGCCATGCTGCTTGCCTCTTGTACATAATAAGCGCCGGCATGCCAAAGTGGATCCGATACAAATAACGGTCGCGTATCTAGATAATATCCTTGCTCGCACCAAGCAACTTTTTCAAGTGTAAGTTCTTTTTTGTATTTGTTTGGATTCAGTCTGATGGATACAGGTGTCACCTCATTTAAACTATGCTCGAATGCTTCAAAGGCTATCGGTCCTAGCTGCTGCTGCATTCGCTCTTTAAATTCAATAGGTAGTAACCTCATGTTCGTTATCGCGATAAGGTAATACCTGCCATAATCATTACCATGCCTAAAAATTGAACCCATCCGATACTCTCTCCAAAATACAATCCCCAGCCATAAGCAACTAACGGTATAAGATAGGTAACGGATGAAGCGAAAAGCGCTGATGATTTTTTGACCAGACGATTAAAAACAATTAGTGAGATAGCCGAACCAAAAACACCCAATACGAAAACCGCTAACAGTGGTTTCAAAGCGCTAGGTTCGATGGCAACTGAATAGGTGTGCTGACTCATGCCTATGAATAATGCTGGAACAGCCACTAGGGTTAATGGTACCATGCTGTTGGCATAGGCTGTTAAGTGACTTAGTTTTGATTTGATGATGTTTACATTGATGCCGTATAAAACAGCGGCCAATACAACTTTCATGCAAGGCATTACATAGTCCACATGGAACGATAAGCCGCTTGCTTTCGGGTTGGTGAAAATTAAAATAAGGGCGCCCAATAAGCCCATGCTTATGCCGATGATGTGTTTTATTTTGATGTCGACTTTAAAAACTATAACGCCGAATACTAAAGTAGATAAAGGCGTTAAAGCATTCAATGCGCCAGAAAGTGAGCTCGGAATTTCTTTGGCTGCCATGGCAAATAAATAGGCTGGAATTAAATTGCCAATTGTACCGGATAAAGCCAATAATAACCAGTCGGCTGTTTTAAGCTTTTTATAAATACCAACAAAGAAAAATATGGCCACACTTCCTGCAAATACTAAACGCAAGGAAGCCAATTGAACAGGGGTGAAGGCCGTTATTCCAATCTTCATCAGTATAAATGCGCTCCCCCATACAAAACCAAGAAATAAAATAACGAGTACGGTCTTAAAGTCGATTTTCACGGTGCGAAGGTAAGGTCATTTCGAATTAAATATGAGGGTATAAACTCAAGACTTGGTCACAAGTTAATCATATATTCGGTTGAATGCATTGTTTAATTATCAATGTGTTTTAGCACGATTCTAAAAGTGGTGCGTTTATTTGGGATGCTTTCTTTCACATAAATATGCCCCTTGTGATAGTTTTCAATGATTCGTTTAACGAGCGATAATCCTAATCCCCAGCCTCTTTGCTTTGTAGTAAATCCCGGTTTAAACACCCTTTTAAAAAGTGATTTCGGCATGCCTTTGCCGGTATCTGATATATCGATTACAACCACTTCGTTGCGTTGACGAATATGGAAACTAATTGTTCCTTTACCCTCCATTGCATCCATCGCGTTTTTACACAAATTTTCTATCACCCATTCAAATAAAGGTATGTTCAAAATGGCGTAGCAAGGTTCTTCTGGTTCTTTGAAATCATAGATAACGCTTTCAGCGCTCCTAACTTGCATGTATTGTATTGAATGTTCTAAGGCTGCAACCACATCGTGTTTTTTAAGAATTGGTTTTGATCCGATTTTAGAAAACCTATCGGTAATAACTTTTAATCGGTCGAGGTCCTTGCGCATTTCAATGTAGGTATCAGGATTTGCATGCGTAGGATCAAGTTCCATTAAATCAACCCAAGCCATTAAGGAACTCATGGGTGTGCCCAATTGATGGGCTGTTTCGCGCGCAAGACCAACCCAAACTTGGTTTTGCTCCGACTTGCGACTGTAGCTGAAGGCGAAATAACTGACTACAATAAAAAGACCTACTATGCCTAATTGATAAAACGGATAACGCTTTAATTGTTTTAAAGTTGTGGAGTCGTCATAGTAAACATATTGATAATCATCGTCAGCGATTTTTATTTTTATAGGTTCGTTTTTGGTTTTTATTGACTCGAAATAGGATTGTAAATAATTTTTATTTTTGAGCGCCACACTGTCCAAATTTCTGTGATTTAAAATACCAGTTGCATCCGTTAAAATTACGGGAATGGTGGTGTTCGATTCAATAATTTTAAGATAAATATTAAGTTCATCAATAGAATCCGCCTTGTTAATCATTTCATAAGCCTCCGCCCATTGACTAATTTTTTTGCGTTCTTCTAAGGCTAATTTCTTTACCATGTTATTGGTGTAATACAGTGAGAAAAGCCCTATTGACAAAGCCATTAGCAGTAGTGAGAATTTAAGGTATTGCTTTAAACTATAGTTATTGAAAAGAGACATTTGCGCCAGATAAATATTCAAAAGTAACGCAATAATCATTAATTTTAGTATTTTCGCTTCACAATGAAAATTTCTTTCGAAGTAAGTGGTGTTAACTACACGGTTCAAACCGAAAAGTTTTTTGATATTTCTATTGGTATTAAAAAACAAAACAACGTGAATTGTTACCACCTTGACGAGCCAAGTTTTTCGTATTTTGAAAATGAATATTTTGTAGGGTCACTCAAAAAAGGGGGCAGTGTAAATTGCGAAAAAGTGAGTTTTTATGCACATGCGAGCGGTACACATACTGAATGTGCCTTACATGTATTAGACGCAAATTTTACAATGTTAGATTTGCAGGTACCCATTCTTCAATTAGGTAAAGTGATTACGATACAGCCGAAAAAAAATGGCGAAGATCAATTGATTGACGAAGAGGTACTGGCTCAATTAACAAATACAGAACAAGCCACAGCTTTGGTTGTCAGAACATTGCCAAATCAAAATTTTAAGAAGCATTTTAAATATGCGGGCACGAATCCTCCGTTTTTTACAGTCAATGGGATTCGTAAAATAAAAGATTTAGGATTCAAACATTTGTTAACAGATTTACCAAGTATAGATAAGGAACAAGATGGCGGATTGCTTGCTGCGCATAAGCAATGGTTTACTACCAACCATGCGCCAGATATAGAACGTACGATTACAGAATTTATCTATACAGATAATGCAATTGTCGACGGTTTGTTTGGTGTTGCTATGCGGATTCCAAAAATCGAAACAGATGCAGTTCCTTCATCGGTGTTAATTTATCCATGTCAATAAAACTGCCCAGTTCAGAACAGTTTTTATATGCAGCGAACCTGCTTGTAAATCGTTTATTTTTTAAGCGGGGTTATAATGCCTCGATCACCTCTATTCTGGTCGTAAAGTTAGACGAGATTGGCGATATGGCAACAGCTGCGCATGTATTCGAGCTTCTGAAAATAAATTATCCCAATGCAAAGCTTACCGTTTTATGCAAACCTTTTGTAAAAAGTTTAATTGCCTGCGATCCATTTATCGATGAAATTATAACCAATGTCGCTGCCTATAAAAATAGCTACGAGTTGGTGGTGGAATTGCGTGGTACTTGGACTACGTTGTTTAAATCGATTTTATATAAAGCCAAATACCGAGTGGCTCGAGCTGAAGTGCGAGCTGCCAATAGAGGTAAGCAATTGCATGAAATAGCAACCAATACGGCCATTGTTGCACCGATGTTTCCAGCGGTGGATTATGCCATGATGCCAAGGTTGTATTGCGATAAAACAGATGAAATTAAAGTTTCTGATTTTATGAATCAAAATGGATTAAAGACATTTGCCATATTGCATGTGGGCGCGCGAAAAATATTAAGGCAATGGCCTTTGGAACGGTTTGCAAGTATCGCCACTTTTTTAAAGCAAAACTATCAATTGGACATTGTATTTGCAGGTACAATTGATGACGATCCCCAAATTGATGTGGTGAGACAAAGCCTAAATTTTCCAACTTATTCTTTCACAAATGGATTTTCACTTTCGGCGTTTTCTTGTCTTTGCAGCAAAGCCTCCTTCTATGTAGGCAATGAAAGTGGTCCCTTGCACATTGCCTCTGCTTTTAATGTGCCTTTGTTGGGGTTATTTGGCCCAGGTGTTCCCAGTGTTTTTTATCCTGTAAGCGCTAATAGTAAGGTTTTACACCATGTTTTAAAATGCAATCCATGCAATCAAATCGACTGTGTTGAACCACAAAATCCTTGTATTACAAGAATTCAAGTGCTTGATGCTGAGATAGCGATTGCTGATTTAATGGGAAGAATTAATTTGTAATTCAGTTTTAATATTTTATATTCGTTAATTATAATATTAACGATATGCTAAAGAATGTACTAATTTTTTCTGTATTTATTTTTTTAACTGTTTCGGTTTATGGCCAATTGGTGGGCACCAGTCATAAAATAATTGATACTAAAAGTAAAGAAACCTATAATCTTCAATTTAATTCTACTAAACGAAGCGCTGCAAGTCCAAAGCAATGCGATAGAGATACGATTGAATATCCGCGTTACAAAGGATCTGCATTTTATGTTGTTACTGTAAGTAAAGGCAGAGCATTGGGGCAATTGTACTCAACCCCAAAACCATTGACCTTAAGTGGTTTTTCGTTTTATGCATTTATTTCAAGTCCACCTACTAAAAAGAAAATGAACTTGATATGCAATGTATACAAAGCAGGTGCGGATAGTTTGCCAAAGGGCTTGCCGCTAAGAAGTGATACCATTACTATAGATTCTGTTTTTGGCGGAGGTGTTTTAGCAAAAATAGAGAAACATGCCTCATTCGCTTCAATACTTTTAGATAGCGCATACATACTTACTGTTGAAACAGATAGTGCCACACTCAATGCTGGGATAGTTACCAATAGTTATTCTGCTGGAGATGGCAAAAAGGAAAATCTAAATTGTGGTTCAATCAGTGGGCAGTGGTATAATGGCAAGAACCTAAATATTGGCGGCGTTTCATTTAATGCCGATATCTTATTGCATCCGCATGTTAGCTATAAATTAGGTACTGATTTTACTATTAAAGCGCAATGTTATAATCTCAATGATACAGTAAAATTTACAAATCAAGCAGGCAGTAATATGCTAGGCAGTAGAATGTATAATCGCTACCTGCTTTATAACTTGGGGTACTATTGTCATTGGTGGAATGCCGGCAATAGTTTTGGCTATACTTATTCTGTCGATCACAAAGTTAAATATGCCCAGAAACAAAATTACAAAGTTCAATTAATTTCTACCGTTTATGGCTACCGAGGAATGGCCAATGGCTGCATGGATACAACAGAAAAATGGTTGTATTACAAACCAGATTTTCCATCTATTAGTGGTCCTTTAAATGCTTGTGTGGGTGATACCGTTGTACATAAAATATCAAATGCCGATACTGGTGCTATTTACGAATGGTATAAGAAACCAACAGATGCATTGCCATTTTTTAAAGGCAACGCCTTAGTTAGAAATACAATTTCCAAATCAGACACTGTATACGTTAGAGGGAATAACCATACTTGTGTAACCTCATTTCGGACAGTGATATTAAATGTCAATGCTTATCCAACTACCTTATCTGCTTTAAATGATTCTGTTTGTTCTGGGTCGAAGGCCAATTTAAAAGGCTTTACAAATATTGGCAATATTGAGTGGTTTGAAACACCTAATTCACCGAATCTTTTATTCAAAGGAGCGGTGTATCAAACACCTGTTTTATCGCGTGATACCTTTTTTTATATCCAGGCCAATAACTTGGGCTGTATCAAAGGGCCGCGTATTAAAGTAAGTGCGCTTGTTGGATCTAACTTTGCGCCAAATGCGCCACTTGTTTCAATGGATACCATTGTTTGTTTAGCCACTACCTCTGTAGTGCAATTGAACGCCAGTGCAGGTTCTGGATTGACGATTCGGTGGTTCAACGCAGCCTCAGGAGGCAGCAGTGTAACAACTGGTTCAGTGTTTTATTTCTCGCCTACTACCAGAGGTGTAAAAACTTTTTATGCCGATGCTTATAATGGTATCTGTGGCAGTAGCCGAGAGCCAGTAGAGGTGACAGTAGAAGATTTTCCTAAAATTTCAAAAGTAGTTACAGATACTATTTGTAAAGGCGACTCGTTGCGATTAAGTGTGGTGTTGCCTTTTGGTGAAGCCCATTGGTACGACGCTTCTAGCAATGGTAATTTATTAATGGATGGTTTGCATTACAACCTCATGGCAGGTGCAACCCAAAACTATTATGTAGAAACCAATAGCAGTATTTGCAAAAGCACTACCAGAACCGCAGTGGTGGGTATTGTTAATACTCTTCCAACAGTTGTGAGACTTTGGGGTGATACCATTTGTGCAAAGAACCGCGCGACTTTAAAAAGTAAATTAACGGGCCCTGGAACCATTCATTGGTTCGAATACGATACCTCTTCTGTTGAATTAGGTAAAGGGACTAGCTATCAAACAGGGATTTTGAATGGCGGTAAAACATTTTATGGACAACCAGAATTTGCCGGCTGTTATGGGCCTAAACAACTGGTGGCTCCTTTGGTTAAACCATCACCATTTAGTGGTTTTAATTATGAAGTGCTAACCAATCAAAGTGTTAAAGTTTCGCCTATCAATGCCGCTGGTTGTTCTATCCTTTGGAACTTTGGCGATGGGATTAAAAACACCTCCAATTTAGTAACCCATAAGTATTTAAATCCTGGTACCTATCAATTGAAATTAATTCTTACAAGTTTATTAACAGGCTGTAAAGATTCAACTGAATACACGATAGTTGTGGGTCCTAGTAGTATCAAAGTGTTAAATACTTTGCCCGCTATTAGCATTTATCCGAATCCAACCAATGACGTTTTAAATTTTGAATTGCCTTTGCAAATTGGCTCAGTGTCTGCATATATTTATAGCATGGGTGGGGTGCTTGTAATAAGCGATGAATTATTGTTGCAGAATAAAAAAGCTAGCCTAAATGTCGCGCAATTAAGTGCCGGAATTTATATTCTTAAAATCGAGGGCTTTAGAACAGTGCTGTTTACCAAGGAATAAAACATGAGAAGCTTACGCAGACTTTCGGTCCTTTTCTTTTTTGGGATTCATAGTTTAATAGCACAAGTTGAGGTTTTTAGAGGTGGTGGTGCCGATACTTCGACCTACATAGCACCAGAGGATACAATCACCCGAGCACCTTCTTTTGGTAATGGGCCCTATGATTTTTACAGATACATTGAGAACCATTTTAACATGACTTTATATGGCAAGTATTTGAATTATTATGCCGACAATGTTCGCTTCTCATTTTATGTAGAACGCAACGGTAATTTAAGCGATTTTCAAGTGTTGAGCACAACCCATCAAATGGTGGCCTCTGAGATTATTAATATTGTAAATACAATGCCCGAATGGGTGCCAGGTAAACTGGAAGGAAGAAGAAAACGCACGTTAATGATTTTCGATCTCAATATTCAGTTGGTTGATGATTTTCCGAATGTATTAATTACGCAAAACGGGTTGCAATCTGAATTTAGCAATAAACACAAAAGTTTGAAATGGTTTTTATTGGGAGGCTCTGTAATCGCTATGTTAGCACTCTGGATTTCTTCGCAATAATTAGGCGACTATTTGGTCATATTTGTCAAGTAGTTTTACCATCACCGAAAAGTCGTCGGGATAGGGCGCAATGATACTAATATCGCCTTTGTCCATGCTGTTAAATTGTATGCTGTAAGCATGTAAAGCCACACGCTTCATCATGGCCTTTTTCTCTTCATCTTTGCCTAAATGGACCTTCTTTTTTATTTCGTTTAAGTAAGGTATTTTACCGCCATATAATTCATCGCATACCAATGGTAGATTCTGAGAAGCTGCATGCACTCGTATTTGATGCAAACGCCCTGTATGAGGTTTACAACTTAAAATTGTAAAATGTTTATACTGTTTAAAAGTACTAATCTCAGTAAGCGATTCTTTGCCTTTTTGTTTGGAAACTTGTGTGCGTCTTTTGCTATCGGTGTACAATGGTAAATCGATTTTTAAATGGTCGAGGTTTACCGAAGCCGATACAATGGCGTGGTATTCTTTTTGAACTATGCGCTTTTCAAATTGCATTGCTATGTGTCTGTAAGATTCAGCGTTTTTTGAGATCAATAAAACACCCGAGGTTTCTCTGTCGATACGGTGACAAAGACTATAGTTTTCGTTCTCTGCTTTTACCAATTGTATTATGGAATCTTGCTCTGAGTCGAATCGCTCGTGTAACGAGGAGATATGTGCAGGTTTGTTAATGGCAAACACAGAATCATCTTCGTAGATAATGATATCCTTTAATCTTAATTTTTTCAATTGGCTTTTTCTTTAGGTTTTAAAAAGGGCTTGTTAAAACCTTTTAATAAAAGTAATGTTACATGCTTACAGCAGCAGTGTTTACTAGGTCGGTAAGACTCAATTCAAGACCTTTGGCGCTTAATCCTGTATGCTTAGGATTGAATTGGTGAATACGCATCATGGCTTGTTTGATAATGGTTGAAACATCTTTCAAAATGGCCAAATCATTCACTTCAGCACCATGTTTCATTAAGTATCCAAACACTCGGGCCATGCCACAATTGGCTACAAAATCAGGGATAACAGCGGTATGCTCATCCATGTAAGTAGAGATTGGTCCCATGAAAATTTCTTTATCGGCAAATGGTACGTTAGCACCACAGCTATCATGCGCTCTGCTTGGTTTTGGGTAATTAAACGGCTAGAGGCGCCAGGTATAAATATTTCCATTGGTAGGTCCCAAATTTTCGCATTTACTTCTTCGAAAGTAAGCATATCCGGATGGTACAATTCATTGCCTTTTCTGTTTAAGAATAGGTCTTTTATTTCTTCGTAGGTAAATCCTTTTTCGTTGATTAAGCCACCTTGTCTATCGATAATGCCTGTAATTAAAACACCGTTTTTAGACAAGTAAAAAGCGGCTGCTGCGGCCACATTGCCCCATCCTTGAATAACAGCATACTTGCCACTCATATTGCCGCCCCAAAGTTCATAGTAATGTCTTACAGCTTCGGCTACACCCCAGCCTGTAATCATATCGGCAATGGTGTAATTTTTAGCAACACTTGGCGTAAAGCGTTCGTCTTCTATAGGCAATAGCACGCCTTTTTGCAGGCGACTAATGCTTTTTAATTTTTCTTCTGATGAGTAGTGCAAGTGACCATTTACAATACCTTCTTGCGGGTGTAATAAACCATTGGCAGCAGTCATTGGAATTACTTCGTGTATTTCATCTACGTTTAAATCGCCACCAGTACCATAATATGAAGAAAGAATAGGGTGAACCGCTTTGTACCAACGTTTCAAAACGCCTGCTTTTCTTGGGTCGTTGGGGTCGAAATTAATACCAGATTTAGCACCGCCAATTGGAGGGCCACACACAGAGAATTTAATTTCCATGGTTTTGGCCAAACTTTCTACTTCGCGTTTATCTAAGCCTTTGCGCATGCGTGTACCACCGCCAGCAGCGCCATTGCGCAACGAGTTAATCACAATCCAGCCTTCTGCTTCGGTTTCGCTGTCTTTCCATTCGAAAACAATTTCAGGGCGTTTGTTTTCAAATTTATCTAATAATTTCTGCATGCTCATATTGGTAAAAAGTGGTGCAAAGGTAACCTTATTTAGGAGAATTAGCAACCCAACTTGGTTGATGGTTAATGGGTTAATAGTTAATAGTTATTGGGGGAGCAGTGGAAGGGGCACTAGGCAAGAGGAATTAGGGAAATGCGACTTGGTTAACTATGATATTGAATTTTAAAAATTAATTGCAAATAGAAAAATAACTTTTGTTAAGTTTAATTTTTATAGTTTAATTTTTTTTATTAACTTCGTTAGGCTATTTTTTAGATTATATAGATAATTACCTCCTCTAATTTGGATTTAACTTAAACTTTGAATATATAAAATATATTGAAATAATAAATACTATATCATCATGAAAAAATATTTTTATTATCATTCTACTTTTCATTGTTTATCTACAACCTAGTTATAATACCCAATAGTATAAATTGAATATAAAATTTACTATGTTGTTTATATTGTTGCCTTTACTGGGGCTTAATGCTCAGAACTTTGAGTGGCAAAGGTCTTTTGGTGCTAACACGAGAGACAATATGGAGACAAGGGGCTTATGTGCTGAAGCCAATGGCGTATCTACTTTTCTTGTGAATACTGCAACTGTGGTTGGAAAAAAAACATTTAATCCCGACTCAATTCGTTTTGATAATTTGGTTTTTAAATTTCCTACAAGTTTAGATTATTACAATAAATGCTTTATCGTTCGTTTAGATAGTAATGGGCGAACCCTAAATGCTAAAATGCTAGGAAATTTTTATGCCCATGATATGTGCAAGGACAAAGATGGCAATTATTATTTAACTGGAATTACTAATGTTGATACAGTGGCCACAGTGGATAGTTTTAAATTACACGATTATCCTAGCATTTATTTCTATGCAAAATTTGATAAAAATTTCCATTTAAAATGGATGGTTCAGATTGACCAGTCGCTGAATGATTATTGGCAATTGCAGCATCTTATGTTGTCCGAAGGACATCTCTATTTTACAGGAGCAGCTTTGGGGAAATCGAAAATTGGGTCGACTAATTATAATTTTGGAGCCAATTATAAAGTTGTTTTAGGTGAAGTTAGCATGAACAATGGTAATATAATTTGGAGTAATTACTTAAATATTAACTCAAGTTCTTATGGCTATACATTAACGAAACTTTTACGATTAAAAAACAAATTATACATCGCAGGTTTTGTTACTGGGGGGAATTCAAACTCAAATGTTTTAATCAATTCTGATTCCCTTTTTGTGTCGGGTAGTTTTGTTTTAGAAACTGATACTTTAGGGAATTATATAAAGTCTTTTACAATAGATAATTTTTATCAATCGACAATCAATGCCATTGTTACGGATGGTAAACATCTATACGTATCGGGTAGTTTTAGAGATACTTTGCGTTTCGGAAATAAAAAAATAATACCGCAACTTACGAAGGGAGATGGTAGTAACGCAAACACCAAAGAGTTATACATAGCATCTATTACTACCAACTTCAAAACAAGATGGTTTTACCATCCTGAAATTTTGAATAAAAGTAATTCTACTTATTTCGTTAATCAAATTAGTTACTCTACATTCAGTGATGATTTTCTTTATTTTGGAGGTACCTTGGGCTCAAAAATATTAATTGATAGCAACACAATTTCACCAACCTTTCAAAGCGATGTTTTTTTAATGAAATCTGATACACTGGCTAATATCCTTTGGGCAACTTCTGGCAAAACTACTTTTGGCGAAGTGGAAACCATGGATGCAATAGGTGGTAAATCTGTATTTGTAGGGGGCCGTTTTACACGCCAATTAGAGTTAGGGAAATTTAAAGATTCGGGCATTGGATTGTATAATAGTTTTGTAGCCAAAATAACCGATTTTGCTATTAAAAGAGGGAGTGTTAAAGCTGGGCCCTATTGTGCTGGTGATAGTATACGTATTCCTTATAATCTGATTGGCAATTTTGATAGCACTAATTTTTTCATAGCTCAACTAAGCAATGAGGATGGTAATTTTGACAAAGGTTACAGAGAATTGGGAAGGCTAAAATCTAATAAAGATGGAACCATAATTGGGGTTTTGCCAATGTTCAATGTTGTATCTTCTAATAATTATCGTATTAGAATATTAAGTACAAAACCAGCTGTTCAAAGTTACTATAAAACAGATACACTTCGGTTGTTGATTTATTCAAGAGATAATGCCTTTGCAGGGAATGATAAAGTAATTTGCCGTGGTGATACAATTGCAATATCAACGTTTGGAGGTACGAAATGGAAATGGACACCAAATTATAATATGGCAGACAGTAATAGTCGTGTGGCTAAAGTTTGGCCAAGTATAACCACGCGTTACCGAATTGTAATTGCCGATAGCTCGGGCTGTGGCGCTCCTGATACTGCCTTTAAAACAATTGAGGTAAGGAAAAGCCCAATGGCAATTATATTAAATCCTGATACTACTTATTGTATTGGCGCAAATGTCACACTATTAGCTAAATTTGCTCATGGCGATAGTATAAATTATGCTTGGAAATGGTATTCATTAGACCATATAGGAAATTACACAGAACTTAAAAGTGCTAGTTTCAAAAACCGTGATACGTTGATATTTAAATTGCCAGCTAGTGTCAAAGATTCACAACAAATTGTTTTGTATTTAGAAGATGGTTGTTCAAATAAAATATCTGTGACCAAGTATACAATAAAGATTAATAAACAAAAACCAAAAACACAACTAATATCTTTTGACACCGCTTTGTGCCCTGGCAGTGCTTTCGCAATTACTTCAATATTTAAAACCATTGTTCCCAATTTAAACAGCTGGCAATGGTATGAAACAAATTTTTCGGGGTTCTTTTTTCCTGGTGTAATTAGAAAAAATAAATCAGCAGATACACTTCTATACAATGTACCATTAAGTATTCCATCGAATAAAAGAATCAGAATAATTTTAAAGGATCAATGTTCTGAAAAGTTTGATACGGCCATCATTAAAATTAGGTTGCGCGATACCCTTAACCTTCAACTTAATACCAATGATAACACCTTGTGTTACGGCAGTATGCAATTATTCAAAGCAAAGACCAAGGGCGGTTTGCCAAGCGCTTATCGTTATGAATGGTTGGATGTGGTAAGCAATAAAATTCTTTCTAATGCTGATTCACTGTATATAAATGCAGATAGAAGCAAGCAAATTAAGGTTAGTGTTACCGACCATTGTGTGCCCAATAATTCGTCAACCTTGTTGACTATTAAAATAAATCCGGAATTAAGCGTAAGTG